>NZ_NEJU01000047.1:0-1321 GCF_002113295.1 Pseudomonas sp. B10(2017) | reverse complement strand
CCGGGGCTTTCGCAAGGTGGCACAACACTTTGGCATCGATTTCAGCCTGCTTCGGCGCTGGGTTGCTGGCTACCAAGTCGGTGCCAGCCTCAGCCCTCGCTCGCATGGTCGCCGCTACACTGAGGAATTCAAGCGGCGGGTGCTCAAGTACATGCTTGAGCATCGCCTGTCCCTGCGCCAGACAGCGGCGCACTTTGACCTTGGACAGTCCTCACAGATAGGCATTTGGCTGCGGCAGCACTACAGTGGCAGTCCTGTAGCCACTCTCGCCAAACAAAGAAAATCAGCCGTGCCGAAGAAAATTAAGCCCATCAAGCCGACAGACACCAATGACGCAGAGAAATCTCGTGAGCAGTTGTTGAGCGAGCTCGAGTATCTGCGCATGGAGAATGATGTCCTAAAGGAGTTAAAGGCTCTGCGAGAGGAGAAGGAGCGAACACGGACGAAAAAGTCCTGATCGTCTGCAAATTCAGACATAAATATCCGCTGCTTGACCTCTTGCAGATGGTGGGGTTGGCACGCAGTACCTTTTATTACCAGGTCAAGTGCCAGCAAAAGCCGGACAGGCACGCTTCGCTCAAGGAGTTGGTGCAGCGTGTCTATCACGAGGAGAAAGGGCTGTATGGCTACCGCCGAATTGCCCTTGCCATCAGGAACCAGGGGACCTTGGTCAACAAGAAGGTCATTGAACGGTTGATGGCTGAGCTTGGTTTGCAGTCCGTTGTACGCCCGAAGAAGTATCGATCCTATCGCGGCATTGTCGGCAAGGTGGCCATGAATTTGCTGGAGCGTAATTTCGTCGCGCAACGCCCCAACCAGAAGTGGGTGACCGATGTCACTGAGTTCAAAGTGGCCCAGCAAAAGCTCTACCTGTCGCCCGTGATGGACTTGTACAACGGTGAGATCATTGCCTATGAAACAGCTTGCCGGCCTACCTATGGCCTGGTCGGGAACATGCTGGAAAAGGCGCTCGATGGGTTGGGTGAAAAGCCCAAGCTAGTGATCCACTCAGATCAAGGATGGCATTACCAGCAGCCCCAATACCGCCATAAGCTCGCAGCGCGCGGTGTGAAGCAGAGCATGTCTCGCAAGGGTAATTGTCTGGATAATGCAGCGATGGAAAGCTTCTTCAGCACACTGAAGTCAGAGTTCTTCTACCTGAAGCGCTTTGAAAGCGTCGAAGAGCTGAAGGCGGGCCTGGAGGAGTACATCCATTATTACAACCATGATCGCATCAGGCTGAAACTCAATGGCCTGAGCCCTGTCAGCTACAGGACTCAGGCTACTGGCTAAAACTGTCCAACTTTTCGGGGGCAGTCCA
>NZ_NEJU01000046.1:0-1757 GCF_002113295.1 Pseudomonas sp. B10(2017) | reverse complement strand
ATGAGCATCAGCAAAACCATCCACATCGCCATGCAGGAAGAAATCCCCAACACCTACGGCACCTGTAACGCCTGCGGACGCTCCGGCCTGCCAATTCTGCTGCTGCGCGAGGCCTACGCCCCGCGCCCGGATACAGGGCACCCCTATCGCCTGGCAGACGATAGCGAAATCATCTTTCACCCGATGCACACCGACCAGTTGCGCCTCCTGCGCCAGGGTTATGTCTACGTACTGCTCGACCAGGAAATCTGGCAGGCCTACGAGGTAGCGGCGGAAGGTACCTTGCAGCGCTTTCCGGTGTCGCAGATGCCCTTGGGGCCACCCAGGTCGTTACCCAAGGTATGCGCCACCGAAGGCCACGATGTGATCGCCTCGTTCATCAACATCGATACCCTGCTCTACCGCAAGGCCTGGATCGCCTTCGCCAACGACCCCTGGCCCCGTGCCGTACTCGACCGCTATCGGCAAGGCATCGTCGACAGTGACCCGGGCACCCTCGCCCGCTTCGTCGAGGTGGACCTGAACACCGCACGCAACGACCCTGCCAGCCTCGGCATCGCCATGACCGACAGCTTCCGCTTCGGCCTGGAACAGGTGCTGGAGTTCTCTACCTTTTCCTCTGCCAGGTTCACCAGCGCCCATGGCTTTTACAGCCGCCTGGGCCGCTGGCATGAAACCCGCACGCATGTGCGCAATGTCATTCAGCAGGAACAACTGCCCAATGGCCTGCTGGCGCTGACGCTGCCCGACCCGGTCGGCATGGTCATGGAGCTCAACGCGCAACGCACTCGCTGGGTGCAGGCCCTGCAGGAATGGCGGGCGCAACCGCAGCGGCACTTCGAATACTTCACCTCGCAAGCACTACTGGGCATCCGCGAACTGCACGCTGCCATGGCTGCCGCGCAGGGTGCCGAGGACGCGCAGCGGCAAGCCCGGCAGGTCGAGCAGTGGAACGACAGCCCGATCGCGGCCAAGGCGTATCTGCCTCCGGTGGACATCGACGCGCAGACCGAACGCAACATCGCGCGCAAACAGCAGGACGCCCGCGAGCGGCTGGAAGAGCGTTACGACGAAAGCGCCCGCGCGGTGTTCCAGGCCGATTACGACCGCGAACTGAAAAACTGGCAGTCGATGATCGACCAGGTTGGCGATCTGTATGCGCGGCACTATGCCAAGCGGGCGTTTCAGCAGATCGGCTACTACGACTATGACGCGACCTCCCCTGTTTCGGTGGAGTACTTCATCCAGATGATGGCCGCCTGCCTGGCCGGCGGGCCCACTGAAACCTTGCCGCAGGAGGGTCAGCCGCTCGGGATTACCCAGCATATCTGGCAGCAGCTGCTGGAAGACGACCGCAGCCTGCTTTACCAGGCACTGCTGGCCAAGAACCAGAAGCTGATGCAGCAGGTGGCCAGCGCGCTGGCCGGGGATGACTTCGGCAAGGTGTACGACATCATCAAGGGCATCGCCGGCACCGCCGACGGCCAGCTGTTGATGATCAAGCCGATACAGGATGCCGTTGGCCAGTTGCTGGCCGCGACCAACAGCGCCGGGAATGCGCTCAGCCAGCACCTGAGTGAACGGACAAAGACCCTGATCGGCCATGTGCATCGCTCGGCGTTTGCCCTGTTTGCCGGGCAGCAGGTAACGCCGCTGCGGGTGTCGCTGACAGTGGGCGAATACATGAGCCTGCTCAATGAAGCCCTGGAGGCGCGGACCGATGCGTTTCTGCAGCAGGTAGACAAGCAGTTCCGTGA
>NZ_NEJU01000045.1:0-1796 GCF_002113295.1 Pseudomonas sp. B10(2017) | reverse complement strand
GCCGGGCTCCCGCACGACCAGTGCATGTCCTGCGAGCGCCAGGGCCTGCCGATCCTGCCGCTGCGCCGCGCCCTGGTGCCGGATACCCGCCCCGAGTGTGTTTTCACCGTCGCGGATAACCGGCATATCTCGACAAAGATCGGCTTGCGCACCTTGCGCATGGGCTACCTCTATGTCCTGCTCGACCAGCAGGTCTGGCATGCCTATGCCGTCAGCGAGCAGGGCCACCTGCGCCGCTTCAACCCTTACGAGCCGCCAGACGGCCCGCCCTCGCCGCTGCCCGAAACATGCGTGAACGCAGATCACGACATTCCTTCAGCCTTTCTCAACCTCGATACCAGCAGGTACGCCAGCGCCTGGCTGGCCTTCTCCAGCGATCCTTGGCCGGTCAGTGTGCTGAACGCCTACAAGAGTGGTGCATCGCCTGCGCATCGCTTCGAGGGCCTGGACCTGATCCAGGCCCGCAACAATCCCGAATTGCTGGGCATCGCCATGACGCCCGATAACCTACAGGTCGACCAGCAGGTATTCGAGTACGCCCAGCATGGCTGCGCCCCCTTCGACAGTGCGCATGGCTTCCACAGCCGCTGGTTGCGCCGGTTCGCCCTGCGCGGCTATCTGGTCAATGCGATCAACCGGCACAAGCTGGAAAACGGCGTGCTGGCAGTGGTGCTCGACGACACTGTCGGGCTGATTCAGGAGTACAACCATCAGCGCCTGAACTGGGTACTGAAGCGTCAGGCCTGGCGTGAAGAACCGATGCGCGCCTATCAGCTGCAGACCTCGCAGATCCTGCAGATCATTCGAGCCACGCACAGGGAGTGGGCGGCGCAGGAGGTGCCGTCGCTGGAACCGATGACGGGCGATGGGCCGCCAGCGTTCGTCGAGCCGACAGTCGAGCGGCAGCGGTTGGTCGAGCGTGCGCAGCAGGAGAGTGACGAGCGGCTTGAACAACGTTACCACGAGCCGCAGCGGGCCGCGTTCCAGGCTGAATACGACCAGCAGGAGCGCGAGTTTCAGCGCTACATCGACAAGGACACCCAGGCATACGTTGCCTTGTTCGATACGCCCATGTTCAAGCTGGCCGAGGCGTACGACTACGACGGTAATGATCGTGAGTCCGGGGTGGCCTACGCCAAGACCATGGCCTTGTGCCTGGGTGGCGGCGTTACCGAAGCTGTCGTCCCCCGCCTTGAACCGCATGTTCCCGCTTCCGGCACCAGCGAACTGCTCTGGTTGAAATGGCTGCAGGATCCGGACAGCCCGCCCTACCGCGCGTTGTTGATGCGGGATCGCTCTCTCCTGGCCGGGCTGCTGCCCAGTTTCTCCGCCACAGAAGCGATCAACTGGAACGACAGCGACAAGCTCTACGGCATGCTGAGCAAGATCATCGCCAGCGATGACGCCGGCCTGCGCATGCGCAATACCCTCAAGCAGGCCATTGCTGAAACGCAGGGCGCGCTCAACGCGGCCAGTCAGCGGCTGGCGCCATGTTTGTCACCTGGTATTCAGAAGGCGGTGCGGCACCTGAACGGCGCCACGCAGTTTCTCTACAACGGCGTGCACCTGATCGAGCTGGAAGTGAAGATGAAGCTGGGCGAGTACTACGCCTTGCAGAGTGCGCACCTTCGGGAGTTGCAGCACAAGGCCAATGCGTCGATCGCCGAGGCGCGGGACCGGATGCGCCGCAATATCGATGACTTCGAGTTTGGCTCGATGAAGGCCATGCGCAAGGTGCGGCCGATTATCCAGCACGGCTTGATGAGCCTGGCCGTGCTCGATCCACGGCTCACCAA
>NZ_NEJU01000044.1:0-3389 GCF_002113295.1 Pseudomonas sp. B10(2017) | reverse complement strand
GCGATGGATGGCACGGGCTTCGCCCGTGTTCGCGGGCAAGCCCGCTCCCACAGGGATCGCGCCAGCTTTTAGAAATTGAGCAAGACAGTTGCTCCCACAGGGATTGCATCAGGCTTGAGGGCAGTGCAGTCCCTGTGGGAGCTGGCTTGCCGGCGATAGGGCCATTGAATGTTTACATGGCCGCATTCTTCTGCCGCATGGCAACTGGCCCGGCGTTGCTTTCCACGGCTTGCTTCAGGGCCGGGCACAGGCCGAGCATGAATGCCGCTTCTGCCACCACGAACAACGGCCCGATGATCAATCCGCTGACATCGTCGACAAACGCCGGCTTGCGGCCTTCGTAGTAATGGCCGACGAACTGGATGATCCAGCCCACCACGAACGCACCCAGCCCGGCGCCGAGCCACAGTGCTGTCGTCTGCATCGCCAGCACCTGACCAACCCACAGGCATAGCCCAAGCAACAACCCCATCACCAGGCCGAAGCGCAGGTCCAGGCGCAGGTAGAACCAGACCGAGGCTGCCGCCGCCGGCAGGGCAGGGGACAGCCACATGCCCGCCACCTCCCAGCCAGGACGCGACAGCAGGATGGTGACCGCCAGCACGATCATGGGGATGCCCACGAAGTGGGTGGCGATGTTGCGTGGGTCGCGGTGGTAGCTGGCGTATTGGCTCAGGTGGTCGACGAGGGTCTTCATTGTTTTTGCCTCCCTGGTTGCCTGATCGAGGTGTATTGCCTGTTCTGGCCTCTTCGCGGGTGAACCCGCTCCCACAGGTACAGCGCAGCCCTCAAAAACTGTGGTGACCCTGTGGGAGCGGGTTCACCCGCGAAAGGGCCGGCACAGGCGACCGATATAGCTCAGGATAGACCGCCCCTGCCAGCATCATCAGTTCAGCGAATGGCAGCAGCCCGCACTGGCATATCCAGCCCCACCAGCGTCTCGATCATCGCTCGCGCCGCCGGCGACAACCGGTAACCGCTGCGGCTGACTACGCCACAGCGCACGCTCAGCACTTCCAGCGCTGGCGGCAGGTTGCGCCAGTGCAGGCGCACCAGGCGGCCGCTGGCCAGGTCTTCGGCCACGGCTTCCTCGCTGGCGGTGCCGATGGCATCGCTGGCCAGCACCACGCTGCGCAGTACGGCCAGGTGCTCGGTTTGCAGGTGCGGGGTGAAATCGCTGCGCCCGCTCAGGTTGGCCAGGCGCTTGCGCACGCCGGGGGCGAGCAGGGCGCTGGCCAGGGGGTAGCTGAACAGGTCGTTGGTCGACAGGCTGTCCTTGGCCAGCAATGGGTGCCCCGGGCGACAGAAGAACAGGCCGGGGCGCGGTGAAAGGGGTTCGGTGTGGAAGTTGGGGTCGGCCTCGAACGGGCGGATGTCGTCGACGAAAAACTCGATCTGCTCGCGGCGCAGGGCCTGGCCGAGGCGTTCGGCGTTGTCCACCAGCAGCGAGGTGCGGATGCCTGGGTGGCGCTCGAGAAAGTGGCGCAGGGCATCGGGCACCAGGCGTACGGCCAGCGTCGGGCCGCTGCCGAAATGCAGCTCGCCGGCGTCGAGCTTGGTCATCTGTAGCACTTCGTTGCTCAGCTGCGCGGCACCTTGTACCAGGCGCCGGGCATGTTGCAGCACCACCAAGCCTTCAGGGGTGGGCGGCAGGGCTTTGCTGGCGCGGTCGACCAATGGGCAGCCGAAGCTGTGCTCCAGGCTCTGGATGGCGCGGCTGAAGGCGGGTTGGGTGATGCCCATGGCCTCGGCGGCACGGACGAAGCTGCGGTATTCAGTGAGGGCGATGAAGTAGCGCAGCTGACGGAGGTCCATGTCACGGCTCTGGGGCGGGGATCAGAGGCCTATTCAAGCGGTTGCTGTATATTCCGTCAAAGAAGGTTTATTGATTTGTTTATAGCTTGAGGTTATTTGTTGCGGCATCTGGCCTCTTCGCGGGTAAACCCGCTCCCACAGGTTCACCACAGTTTCAGAATCTGTGGTGAACCTGTGGGAGCGGGTTTACCCGCGAAGCATTCAAAGGAGATTCAGCGGGTAGCTCACGATCAACCGGTTCTCGTCGAACGAGTTGGTGCTGAAGTCCCGGCGCATGGTGGAGTTGCGCCACTTCACCGATAGGTCCTTGAAGCTGCCCGACTGCACCACATACGCCAACTCGGTTTCCCGCGCCCATTCCTTGCCATCGTCCACGCCGCCTGCGGTGACGTTGTCACCCTTGATGTAGCGGTTCATCAGGGTCAGGCCTGGCACGCCGACGGTGGCGAAGTTGAAGTCATGGCGCACCTGCCAGGAGCGCTCCTTGGCGTTGTCGAAGCTGGAGTTGTAGCTGTCGTTTGCCAGGGTGCCGCCGCTGGTGCCGTTCACCCGCATCCAGGCGTCGTCGCCGCTGACTTTCTGCAGGCCGACGTAGAAGGTGTGGCCCTGATAGCGCGCCGAGAGCATGGCCGAGGCGGTGCGGTTGTCCAGTTCACCAGCGCGTTCGGCGCCGTCTTCCTTGCCGATGAAGTAGCCCAGGTTGGCGCCCAGGGTCCAATCGCCCAGGGGTTGGCTGTGCACAAGGTTGAGGTACTGCTGACGATAGATGTCCTTGAGCTGGGCATTCCACAGGCCGATCATGGTGCGCTTGTCGTTGAAGGCGTATTCGCCGCCGCCAAAGTTGAAACGGTCGGAGGTAAACGCTGCCTTACCGTTCATCGACATGTCTTCCATGCTGGCGTCGTTGCGCGGGCTGTTGCCGCGGAACTGGCCGGCGTACAGGGTCAGGCCGGCGATTTCCTTCGAGGTCAGCTGGCCGCCGCGGAAGGTCTGCGGCAGCGAGCGGCCGTCATCCGAGCGCAGGATCGGCAGTACCGGCATCCATTCGCCCACTTTCAGCTCGGTTTCGGACAGCTTGGCTTTCAGTGCCACGCCCAGGCGGCCGTAATCATCGGCGGGGCGGCCATCGTCGTGCACCGGCAGCAGATGAGTGTTGGTGGTGCCTTTGCCGCCGTCGAGCTTGACCGAGTACAGGCCCAGTACGTCCACGCCGAAACCGACGGTGCCTTGGGTGAAGCCGGAGCGGGCGTCGAGGATGAAGCTCTGCGTCCACTCCTCGGCCTTGGCCTGCGGGTGGGCCGGGTCGACGAAGTTGCGGTTGATGTAGAAGTTGCGCAGGTTGAGGGTGGCCTTGGCGTCCTCCAGGAAACCCCCTTCGTCGGCGGCGAACACGGGGAGTGCGCAGGACATGGCCATCAGGCCGGGCAGCAGCTGGCGTGCGGGTTGCAAAGTGCTCATCTGTCGTGGATCTCTTGTTTTTATGGGCGAGCCGGTACGCTGCAGGATGCGGCCTGCAGGTGCGGGTCTTTTGGGATGAACCGGGGCAACGTTGCGTGGGGAGGATGGTGCGGGGT
>NZ_NEJU01000043.1:0-3290 GCF_002113295.1 Pseudomonas sp. B10(2017) | reverse complement strand
GGCTTTTGTCAGATCGTTCTTTAAAAATTCGGATATGTGATAGATATAGACTGATGGCCAGTTTCACTGCTGGTTAATCAGGCTAAGGTAAAATTTGTGAGTTCTGCTCGAAAGAGCAACATGCGAATTTTCGGCGAATGTCGTCTTCACAGTATAACCAGATTGCTTGGGGTTATATGGTCAAGTGAAGAAGCGCATACGGTGGATGCCTTGGCAGTCAGAGGCGATGAAAGACGTGGTAGCCTGCGATAAGCTTTGGGGAGTCGGCAAACAGACTGTGATCCAGAGATCTCTGAATGGGGGAACCCACTCAGCACAAGCTGAGTATCTTGTACTGAATACATAGGTGCAAGAGGCGAACCAGGGGAACTGAAACATCTAAGTACCCTGAGGAAAAGAAATCAACCGAGATTCCCTTAGTAGTGGCGAGCGAACGGGGACCAGCCCTTAAGTTGATTTGAGATTAGTGGAACGCTTTGGAAAGTGCGGCCATAGTGGGTGATAGCCCCGTACACGAAAATCTCTTGTCAATGAAATCGAGTAGGACGGAGCACGAGAAACTTTGTCTGAATATGGGGGGACCATCCTCCAAGGCTAAATACTACTGACTGACCGATAGTGAACCAGTACCGTGAGGGAAAGGCGAAAAGAACCCCGGAGAGGGGAGTGAAATAGAACCTGAAACCGTATGCGTACAAGCAGTGGGAGCCTACTTGTTAGGTGACTGCGTACCTTTTGTATAATGGGTCAGCGACTTATATTCAGTGGCGAGCTTAACCGAATAGGGGAGGCGTAGCGAAAGCGAGTCTTAATAGGGCGTTTAGTCGCTGGGTATAGACCCGAAACCGGGCGATCTATCCATGGGCAGGTTGAAGGTTAGGTAACACTGACTGGAGGACCGAACCGACTACCGTTGAAAAGTTAGCGGATGACCTGTGGATCGGAGTGAAAGGCTAATCAAGCTCGGAGATAGCTGGTTCTCCTCGAAAGCTATTTAGGTAGCGCCTCATGTATCACTCCAGGGGGTAGAGCACTGTTTCGGCTAGGGGGTCATCCCGACTTACCAAACCGATGCAAACTCCGAATACCTGGAAGTGCCGAGCATGGGAGACACACGGCGGGTGCTAACGTCCGTCGTGAAAAGGGAAACAACCCAGACCGTCAGCTAAGGTCCCAAAGTCATGGTTAAGTGGGAAACGATGTGGGAAGGCTTAGACAGCTAGGAGGTTGGCTTAGAAGCAGCCACCCTTTAAAGAAAGCGTAATAGCTCACTAGTCGAGTCGGCCTGCGCGGAAGATGTAACGGGGCTCAAACCATGCACCGAAGCTACGGGTGTCATCTTTGATGACGCGGTAGAGGAGCGTTCTGTAAGCCTGTGAAGGTGAGTTGAGAAGCTTGCTGGAGGTATCAGAAGTGCGAATGCTGACATGAGTAACGACAATGCGAGTGAAAAACTCGCACGCCGAAAGACCAAGGTTTCCTGCGCAACGTTAATCGACGCAGGGTTAGTCGGTCCCTAAGGCGAGGCTGAAAAGCGTAGTCGATGGAAAACAGGTTAATATTCCTGTACTTCCAGTTATTGCGATGGAGGGACGGAGAAGGTTAGGCCAGCCTGGCGTTGGTTGTCCAGGTTTAAGGTGGTAGGCTGAAATCTTAGGCAAATCCGGGATTTCAAGGCCGAGAGCTGATGACGAGTTGCCTTTAGGCGACGAAGTGGTTGATACCATGCTTCCAAGAAAAGCTCCTAAGCTTCAGATAACTGGGAACCGTACCCCAAACCGACACAGGTGGTTAGGTAGAGAATACCAAGGCGCTTGAGAGAACTCGGGTGAAGGAACTAGGCAAAATGGCACCGTAACTTCGGGAGAAGGTGCGCCGGCGAGGGTGAAGGACTTGCTCCGTAAGCCCATGCCGGTCGAAGATACCAGGCCGCTGCGACTGTTTATTAAAAACACAGCACTCTGCAAACACGAAAGTGGACGTATAGGGTGTGACGCCTGCCCGGTGCCGGAAGGTTAATTGATGGGGTTAGCGCAAGCGAAGCTCTTGATCGAAGCCCCGGTAAACGGCGGCCGTAACTATAACGGTCCTAAGGTAGCGAAATTCCTTGTCGGGTAAGTTCCGACCTGCACGAATGGCGTAACGATGGCGGCGCTGTCTCCACCCGAGACTCAGTGAAATTGAAATCGCTGTGAAGATGCAGTGTATCCGCGGCTAGACGGAAAGACCCCGTGAACCTTTACTATAGCTTTGCACTGGACTTTGAATTTGCTTGTGTAGGATAGGTGGGAGGCTTTGAAGTGGGGACGCCAGTTCTCATGGAGCCATCCTTGAAATACCACCCTGGCAACTTTGAGGTTCTAACTCAGGTCCGTTATCCGGATCGAGGACAGTGTATGGTGGGTAGTTTGACTGGGGCGGTCTCCTCCCAAAGAGTAACGGAGGAGTACGAAGGTGCGCTCAGACCGGTCGGAAATCGGTCGTAGAGTATAAAGGCAAAAGCGCGCTTGACTGCGAGACAAACACGTCGAGCAGGTACGAAAGTAGGTCTTAGTGATCCGGTGGTTCTGTATGGAAGGGCCATCGCTCAACGGATAAAAGGTACTCCGGGGATAACAGGCTGATACCGCCCAAGAGTTCATATCGACGGCGGTGTTTGGCACCTCGATGTCGGCTCATCACATCCTGGGGCTGAAGCCGGTCCCAAGGGTATGGCTGTTCGCCATTTAAAGTGGTACGCGAGCTGGGTTTAGAACGTCGTGAGACAGTTCGGTCCCTATCTGCCGTGGACGTTTGAGATTTGAGAGGGGCTGCTCCTAGTACGAGAGGACCGGAGTGGACGAACCTCTGGTGTTCCGGTTGTCACGCCAGTGGCATTGCCGGGTAGCTATGTTCGGAAGAGATAACCGCTGAAAGCATCTAAGCGGGAAACTTGCCTCAAGATGAGATCTCACTGGGATCTTGAATCCCCTGAAGGGCCGTCGAAGACTACGACGTTGATAGGTTGGGTGTGTAAGCGCTGTGAGGCGTTGAGCTAACCAATACTAATTGCCCGTGAGGCTTGACCATATAACACCCAAGCAATTTGCTAGCGCAGATTGCGGTGGTGAAGACGAAAGAACCGAAAGTTCGCAACATCACAAATATCGCATATCCGGATTCGCTGGGCTGTCCATCTGGACATTCTGGCAACAGAATTTCTTGACGACCATAGAGCATTGGAACCACCTGATCCCATCCCGAACTCAGCAGTGAAACGATGCATCGCCGATGGTAGTGTGGGGTTTCCC
>NZ_NEJU01000042.1:0-6842 GCF_002113295.1 Pseudomonas sp. B10(2017) | reverse complement strand
GCAGATTGCGGCGATCTGGGCGGATGTGCTGAAGCTGGAGAAGGTCGGCCTGACCGACAACTTCTTCGAGCTGGGCGGCGATTCGATCATTTCGTTGCAGGTGGTCAGCCGTGCGCGCCAGGTGGATATCCAGTTCACGCCCAAGGACCTGTTCGAGGCCCAGACGGTGCAGGCACTGGCCCGGCTCGCCAATCGCGGCGACAGTGTATCGATCGATCAGGGTGCGGTAACGGGCGTGACGCCGCTCACGCCCATTCAGCACTGGTTCTTCGAGCAGCCCGTTGTCGTGCGCCATCACTGGAACCAGTCGGTGCTGCTCACGCCAGGTGAAACGCTGGCCCCGGCGACGCTCGATGCGGCATTGCAGGCATTGCTCGAACATCACGATGCCCTGCGTTTGCGCGTGTTCGACCATGGGGTGGGCTGGCAGGCTGAATTTGCCGATGCGGGCTACTCCCAGTTGCTGTGGCATCGGGATTTCGCCAGCGTCGAGCACTTGCAGCAAGCTGCCAGTGAAGCCCAGCGCAGCCTTGACCTCGAGCACGGGCCGTTGATGCGTGCCATGCTCGCTGTGCTGCCTGACGGTAGCCAGCGGCTGCTTTTGGTCATCCATCACCTGGCGGTAGACGGCGTGTCGTGGCGTGTGCTGCTGGAAGACCTGCAGCAGGCCTACCAGACCCTGGCTGCCGGGCAGCCACTGCAGCTTCCGGCCAAGACCACTTCGTACAAAGCCTGGGCCGAGCGTTTGCAAACCTATGCCGCTGCACCCGCATTGCAACAGGAACTGGGCTACTGGCAGGGGCAGTTGCAAGGGGCCAGCGAAATGCTGCCCTGCGACAACCCGCAAGGCAGCCGGCAACTGAAGCATGCGGCCTCTGTCAGCACGCGCCTCGACGTGGCAAGCACCCAACGGCTGTTGCAGGATTGCTCGGTGGCTTATCGCACGCAGATCAACGACCTGTTGCTGACGGCCCTGGCGCAAGCAGTTGGCCGCTGGAGCGGCCAGCCCGAAGTGCTGGTGCGCCTGGAAGGGCATGGCCGTGAAGACCTGTTCGCGGGTATCGACCTGACGCGTACGGTAGGCTGGTTCACCAGCCTGTACCCGGTAAAGTTGAGCCCGCAGGCAGACCTGGCAAGTTCGATCAAGACCATCAAGGAACAGCTGCGCGCCGTACCTGACAAAGGCCTGGGCTATGGCGTGCTGCGCTACCTCGGTGATGCCGCGAGCCGCGAGGCCCTTGCAGCATTGCCTGAAGGCCAGATCGTCTTCAACTACCTCGGGCAGTTCGACGGCAGCTTCGATGGCGAAGCAGCTCTGTTCACCCCCGCCAAGGAGAACGATGGCGCCAGGCAGGATGCCGAAGCACCGTTGGCCAGCCTGTTGACCGTCAACGGTCAGGTATATGGCGGCGAGCTACGCCTGGAGTGGACCTTCAGCCAGGACATTCATCGCCGCGAAACCATCGAACAGCTGGCCCAGGCTTACCAGCAGGCCTTGGCTGAAATCATCGAGCATTGCTGTGAGGGTAGACATCGCGGCCTGACCCCGTCCGACTTCCCGTTGACCGACCTGACCCAGGCGCAGCTCGACCAGCTGCCGGTTGCCGTGGCGCAGATCGCCGACGTCTACCCGTTGTCGCCGATGCAGCAGGGCATGCTGTTCCACAGCATCTACGAGCAAGGCAGCGGCAACTACATCAACCAGATGCGCGTGGATGTGGATGGCCTGGATGTACAAGCCTTCCGACAGGCCTGGGATGCTGCCTTGCAGGCCCACGACATCTTGCGCAGCAGCTTCATCTGGCAGGGGGACCTGGGCCAGGCGGTGCAGGTCGTGCACAAGCAGGTGACACTGCCGTTCAGCGAATATGACTGGCGTGACGAGGATGAGCTGGCGCGGGAGCTGGACAGCCTGGCGGAAGCCGACCGGCAGCGTGGCTTCGATCTGGTCGAGGCACCCTTGTTGCGCCTGGTGCTGGTGCGTACGGCGCAGGCACGTCATCACCTGATCTTCACCTGCCATCACATCCTTCTGGATGGCTGGAGCACCTCGCAGTTGCTGGGTGAGGTGTTGCAGCGTCATGCCGGTAAACCTGTGGTGGCAGCGGCGGGCAGCTACCGTGACTACATCGCCTGGTTGCAGCGCCAGGACAGGGCGGCGGCAGAGCGGTTCTGGCAGGGCCAGATGGCCAGCTTCAACGAGCCGACGCGCCTAGCCCAGGCCGTGCGCAAAGGTGAACCTGATGGCCAGGGCCATCAGGTTCATCACCAGGCATTCGGTGCAGGGCGTACCGAGCGGGTTGAAGCCTTTGCGCGTGCCCAGCGTGTCACCGTCAACACCTTGGTACAGGCTACCTGGCTGTTGCTGCTGCAGCGCTATACCGGGCAGTCGTCGGTCTGCTTCGGTGCAACGGTCGCCGGCCGGCCAGCGGAGCTGGCGGGCGTGGAGGCGCAGATCGGCTTGTTCATCAACACCCTGCCGGTGGTTGGTACACCGCAAGGCGAGCAAAGCGTTGCGCAATGGATCGGGCAGGTGCAGGCCAGCAACCTGGCCATGCGTGAATACGAACATACGCCGCTGTACGACGTGCAGCGCTGGGCCGGCCTTGGCGGTGAAGCCCTGTTCGACAGCCTGGTGGTGTTCGAAAGTTACCCGGTGTCCGAGGCCCTTCGGCAGGGCGCACCGAGTGGCTTGCAGTTTGGCCCAGTGCAGGTGCGCGAGCAGACCAACTATCCGCTGACCCTGCTGGTGAGCCTTGGCGACAGCCTGGCTATCCAGTACCGGCATGACCGTGCGCACTGGAGCAGCGAGGCAATCGAGCAGCTGGCCCATCACTTCGGTACGCTGCTTGACGCGCTGGTGAGTGACCCGTTTGCTGCACTCGGCGACCTGCCGCTGCTCGATGCCGCACAGCATCAGCGTATCGTGCAGGACTGGAACCGCACGGCGGCCAGTTACCCGGCCGACCGCTGTATCCATCAGCTGTTCGAGGCGCAGGTGGTTGCTGCGCCAGGCGCAGTTGCACTTATCCACGGCGAGCAGACGCTCACGTATGCTGCGCTCAATGTACGGGCCAACCAGCTGGCCCACAAACTGCGCGAGGCTGGCGTGGGCCCGGAGGTGCTGGTAGGTGTCGCCATGGAGCGTGGCCTGGACATGGTGGTCGCGCTGATGGCCATTCTCAAGGCGGGCGGCGCCTACGTGCCGCTCGACCCTGGCTACCCGCAGGACCGCCTGGTGTACATGCTCGAAGACAGCCAGTCGATCCTGCTGCTGTCGCAGTCGCACCTGCAGGAGCGTTTGCCGGCCAGCTTCCAGGCGCGAACGCTGCTGGTGGACCAGTTGCTGCTCGACGGCTACGAAGCGGCCGACCCGGTGTGCGTGAGCACGCCGGACAACCTGGCGTACTGCATCTACACCTCAGGTTCCACCGGCAATCCCAAGGGCGTCCAGATCGAGCATCGCAATGCCGTGGCAATGATCGGCTGGGCGCAGTCGGTGTACAGCCAGCAGGACCTGTGCGGCGTGTTGGCGTCCACATCGATCTGTTTCGACCTGTCGGTCTGGGAGCTGTTCGTGACCCTGGGCTCGGGTGGCTATGCGGTACTGGCGGCCAATGCCCTGGAGCTGCCGCACCTGCCGGCCAAAGACCAGGTACGCCTGGTCAACACGGTGCCGTCGGCCATCAAGGTCCTGCATGAAACCGGCCAGTTGCCGTCCGGTGTTCGCATCATCAACCTGGCGGGGGAGGCTCTCAAGCAGGGGCTGGTCGACGCGTTGTACGGCACTGGCCACGTGCTCAAGGTGTATGACCTGTACGGGCCTTCGGAGGACACCACCTACTCGACCTTCACCCTGCGCACCCAAGGTGGCCAGGCCAATATCGGCCGGCCGCTTTCCAACAGTGCCGCTTACCTGTTGAGCGAGGCCGTAACGCCGCTGCCGGTAGGGGTGGTAGGGGAGCTGTACATGGCGGGTGCGGGCCTGGCGCGTGGTTACCTGGCGCGCCCTGGGCTTACCGCCGAACGCTTCATCCCCGACCCGTTCGGCGGGCAGGGTGGCCGCCTGTATCGCACCGGCGACCTGGCGCGCTATGACGCCGACGGAGTCATCGAATATGCCGGGCGTATCGACCATCAGGTGAAGATTCGCGGCTTCCGTATCGAACTTGGCGAGATCGAGGCGCGCCTGCAACTACAGGACGCAGTCCGCGAAGCCGTGGTACTGGCGCTGGATGCGCCGGGCGGCAAGCAACTGCTGGGCTATGTGGTGCCAGCCGATGCAGCGTCGGTTGCCAGCGAGGAAGCCCGGGCGGCGCTGCTTGACACCCTGCGCGCCAGGCTGAAAGCCAGCCTGCCGGACTACATGGTGCCCGCGCACCTGTTGCTGTTGGAACGCCTGCCACTGACACCGAACGGCAAGCTGGACCGCAAGGCCCTGCCACAGCCTGACGGCAACCTGCGCCGGGCGGCCCATGTGGCGCCGGAAACGGAGCTGGAGCGTCGGATCGCAGCGGTATGGGCTGAAGTTCTTGGCCTGGAAAACGTATCTCTTACCGACAACTTCTTCGAGCTGGGGGGCCACTCCTTGCTGGCAACCCAGGCGGTAGCACGACTGCAGATCGAACTGGGTACGAACCTGCCACTCGCGTTGTTGTTCCAGACAGAGAACCTGCAGGCCTTTGCACAAGAGGTCGGCAGTCTCGGTACCCGAAACGACGGAGACCTGGATGAGCTCCAGGACTTCATGGCAGAGCTCGAGGCGGTTTGAGATGCACACGGACAACAGAAACGCAGACCTGGTTTATCGCTTCATCCGTCTGCCCCTGGCGCAGCAGAAGCTGTTTCTCGAAAAACTGGCGTCCAAGGGCGTCACGCTTGCGCAACTGCCCATTCCGGTAGCCAGGCACGATGTCGAACGCCCCGTGCTGTCCTATGCCCAGCAACGCCAGTGGTTTCTCTGGCAGCTGGAGCCCACCGGCTCGGCCTACAACATCCCGACCGCGCTCAGGTTCAGGGGGCAGCTTGACCTGGCAGCCCTGCAGCGCAGCTTTGCGACGCTGATCCAGCGTCATGAAGCCTTGCGCACGACCATTGCCGAGGCAGATGGCCAGCTGATGCAGGTCATCCACCCGAACCAGCCTTTCCAGCTGGCCCGCCAGGCCTTGGGGGCCGTGGAGGAGCAGGTTTTGCAGGCGCAGGTCGCGCTTGAGGTCCAGCAGCCGTTCGATCTGGTCCATGGGCCGCTGCTGCGGGTGAAACTGCTGGAACTGGCGCAGGACGAGCACGTGCTGGTGCTCACCTTGCACCATATCGTCGCCGATGGCTGGTCGATGCCCTTGCTCATCGATGAGTTGGTGCAGCTTTATGAAGGCTATAGCCAAGGTCGCGAGGTGGTGCTGGCCGAACTGCCGATCCAGTACGCCGATTATGCAATCTGGCAGCGTGCCTGGATGGACGCCGGCGAGCGTGAGCGTCAGCTGGCGTACTGGATGGCGCAGCTGGGCGACGACCATCCGGTGCTGGAACTGACCACCGACAGGCCACGCCCGGCGCTGCAAAGCTATCGCGGTGAGCGGGTCGACGTTGACCTGGGCGAGGCGTTGAGCCTGTCACTCAAACAGTTGGCGCAGCACCAGGGGGCGACACCCTTCATGCTGCTGCTGGCGAGTTTCCAGGTACTGTTGCACCGCTACTCCGGGCAGGCCGATGTGCGCGTGGGCGTGCCCATCGCCAACCGTAACCGCGTAGAGACCGAGCGGCTGATCGGCTTTTTCGTCAATACCCAGGTGATGCGAGCCGAGTTCGACACGCAACTGACCTTCACCGAGCTGTTGGCGCAAGTGCGGCAACGAGCCTTGGGCGCGCAGGTGCATCAGGACCTGCCATTCGAACAGCTGGTCGATGCCTTGCAGCCTGAACGCAGCCTGAGCCACAGCCCGTTGTTCCAGGTGATGTACAACCACCAGACCCGGGGCAAGGGCGAGCGCCGCAGCTTGCCCGGCCTGGAGGTGGAGGGCCTGCAATGGAACGTGCAGGCGGCGCAGTTCGACCTCACGCTGGACAGCTTCGAACATGAGCAGGGCATCAGCGCCACGCTGACCTTTGCAACCGACCTGTTCGATGCCTCGACCATACAGCAGATGGCGCGGCACTGGCTGAACCTGCTACATGGCATCGTCGCCAACCCAGGCCAGCGAGTGGCTGAGCTGCCATTGCTGGATGACGGGGAGCGACAGCAGATGGTGCATGGCTGGAATGCCACGCAAGCCGATTACCCAGGCGAAACCAGCATCCACCAGCTGATCGAGACCCAGGTGTTCGCCACCCCGGACGCCCCGGCGCTGGTGTTTGGCGAGCAGACCCTGAGCTATGCCGAGCTCAACCGCCGTGGCAACCAGCTGGCGCACAAGCTGCGCGAGCAGGACGTGGGCCCGGACGTGCTGGTGGGCATCGCCATGGAGCGCAGCCTGGAGATGGTCATCGGCCTGCTGGGTATCGTGAAGGCCGGTGGCGCCTATGTGCCACTGGACCCGGAATATCCCCAGGACCGCCTGAGCTACATGTTCGAGGACAGCGGCATCGCCTTGCTGCTGACCCAGTCGCACCTGCACGAAGCCCTGCCGATCCCGGCCGGCCTGCGCAGCCTGGACCTGGACACCGAGAACTTGGACGGCTACAGCGACGCCAACCCGAACATCGACGTGGCCCCGCTGAACCTCGCCTACGTGATCTACACCTCCGGCTCCACCGGTCGCCCGAAGGGCGCTGGCAACAGCCATCAGGCGCTGGTCAACCGGCTGTGCTGGATGCAGAAAGCCTACGGCCTGGATGCCAGCGAC
>NZ_NEJU01000041.1:0-11382 GCF_002113295.1 Pseudomonas sp. B10(2017) | reverse complement strand
CGATGGATGGCACGGGCTTCGCCCGTGTTCGCGGGCAAGCCCGCTCCCACAGGGATCACGCCAGCTTTTAGAAATTGAGCAAGACAGTTGCTCCCACAGGGTTATTCAAAAGTTCTGAAAGCGGTGCAATACCTTGTGGGAGCTGGCTTGCCGGCGATCGAGGGCAAAGCCCTCGAAGCGATCTCAAATCAGAAACATCAGTCTCAGGTTGGAGACGAAATCTCCAGTGCTACCATCTTTTTGTACAAGGTCGACCGCCCCAACCCCAAAGCCTGCGCGGCCTGCGGCACATTTCCCGCATGTTCGGCCAGTGCCCCGGCAATCAGCTCCCGCTCAAACGCCTCACAGGCCTCACGGTAAGTCTGCCGCACAGGCGTAGCCGCCACCGGGCTCAACGGCCCCAATGCCGCCCGCAGATCCTCCACCCCCAGCCGCGGCTGATCTGCCAGCAGCGTGGCCCGCTCCAGCACATTGCGCAGCTCGCGAATGTTCCCCGGCCATGCATGCCTCGCCAATAGCTGCTGCGCTTCGGCCTCCAGCTCATACTGGCTGCCCAGTTCCCCCAGGATGGCCTCGCACAGCGCCGGCAGGTCCTCCAGCCGTTGCCGCAGTGGCGGCACCTCGATCGGCAGCACATTCAGCCGGTAATACAGGTCGGCGCGGAATGCCCCGCGGGCGATGGCGGCCTGCAGGTCGATGGAGGTGGCGGCAATGATGCGCACATCACTGCGCAGCATCTGGTTCGAGCCTACCGGCTCGTACTCCTTCTCCTGCAACACCCGCAGCAGCTTGCTCTGCAGGGCCAGCGGCATGTCGCCGATCTCGTCGAGGAACAACGTGCCGCCTTCGGCCAATTGCAGCTTGCCGCTGCGGCCCTTGCGATCGGCGCCGGTAAAGGCGCCGGGGGCGGTACCGAAGAATTCGGCTTCCAGCAGTGTCTCGGGGATTGCCGCACTGTTGATGCTGACAAACGCCTTGTGCGCCCGCGCCGACGCTGCATGGATGGCATGGGCCAGCAGTTCCTTGCCGGTGCCTGTTTCGCCCAGCAGCAACACCGGCGAATCACTGCTCGCGCCACGCCGGGCTCGGCGCTTGGCCTCAAGGCTGGCGGCGCTGCTGCCGACGAACTGGGCAAAGCTGTACTTGGCCTGGCGGGCGCGCAACTGCGAGCGGGTCGAGGCCAGCTCCTGCTGCATGCTGGAGTAGCGTTTGAGCAGCGGCGACAGGCTGCGCAACTCATCGAACAGGGCAAAGCCGATGGCGCCGATCAGCGCGCCCTGATCATCGTGGATGGGCAGGCGCATGACCACCAGCGGCTCGTTCGGGGTGTCGAGCATGTCCAGCAGGATTGGCCGGCCATTGCTCACTACCTCGCGCATCAGGCTTCCCGGGATTACTGCCTCGCATGGTTGGCCGATGGCACTGGCCGCGTCGGCCAGGCCGAAGCGCCGGGCGTAGCGCTCGTTCATCCAGACGATGCGCGCCTGGCGGTCGACGATTACCGTGCCCTCGCTGGACTGCTCGATGATCTCGAACAACGAGCGGATCGCCAGTTGCCGTACCTGAGGGTAGTCCTTGAGGCTGTCGCTGTCGTGCATGGGTAGAAATCCTGAAATCTGTAAAAGCAGGGCCGGCCTCTTCGCGGGTAAACCCGCTCCCACAGGTACCCCACAGTCCTCAAGGTTTGTGGTGACCCTGCAGGAGCGGGTTTACCCGCGAAGAGGCCAGACCTGCAAACCTATCCCCTGGGGTCGAACGCCTCGCGCAAGGCATCCCCGATAAACACCAGCAGCGACAGGATCACCGCCAGCGCGAAGAACGCGGTAAAGCCCAGCCACGGCGCCTCCAGGTGCTGTTTGCCCTGGGTCACCAGCTCTCCCAGCGAAGCGCTCCCGGCCGGCATGCCGAAACCGAGAAAATCCAGTGCAGTCAGGGTGGTGATCGCCCCGGTAAGCATGAACGGCACATAGGTCAGCGTCGCGTTCATGGCATTGGGCAGGATATGCCGCAGCATCACCTGGCTGTCTGGCAACCCCAGCGCCCGGGCGGCTTTCACGTACTCCAGGTTGCGACCGCGCAGGAACTCGGCACGCACCACATCGACCAGGGTAAGCCAGGAGAACAACGCCATGATCCCCAGCAGCCACCAGAAGTCCGGCTCGACGAACCCACTGAGGATGATCAGCAGGTACAGCACCGGCAACCCCGACCACACCTCCAGCAGGCGCTGGCCGACCAGGTCGACCCAGCCGCCGTGGTAGCCCTGCAGGGCACCGGCCGCCACCCCGATCAGCACGCTGACCACGGTCAGGGCGAAGGCGAACAGCAAGGATACCCGGGTGCCATACAGCACCCGGGCCAGCACGTCGCGACCCTGGTCGTCGGTACCCAGCCAGTTGCTCGCGCTTGGCGGGCTGGGCGTGGGCACCTGCAGGTCGTAGTTGGGGGTATCGGCGCTGAACGGGATCGGGGCGAACAGCATCCAGCCACCTTGCTGCTCGATCAGCTGGCGTACATAGGCGCTGCGGTAGTCTGGCTGGAAGGGCAACTGGCCACCGAACTGCTGCTCGGTGTAGCGCTTGAGCGCCGGCACGTACAGGTCGCCCTTGTAGCCCAGCAGCAGCGGTTTGTCGTTGGCCACCAGCTCGGCACACAGGCTCAGTAGCAGAAGGGCGGCGAACAGCCACAGCGAAACCCAGCCCAGGCGGTTGCGGCGAAAGCGTTGCAGGCGACGACGCGAAATCGGTGAAAGCATCAGCGGGCCCTCGTGTCGAAGTCGATACGCGGGTCGAGCAGGGTGTACGACAGGTCACCGATCAGGCGGATCAGCAGGCCCGCCAGGGTGAAGATGAACAGCGTGCCGAACACCACCGGGTAATCGCGCGACACGGCCGCCTCGTAACTCATGCGGCCCAGGCCATCGAGCGAGAAGATCACCTCGATCAGCAACGAGCCGGCGAAGAATACCGTGATCAACGCCTGCGGCAAGCCGGCCACCACCAGCAGCATGGCATTGCGCAGCACGTGGCCATACAGCACCCGACGCTCGCTCAGGCCCTTGGCGCGGGCAGTAACCACGTATTGCCGGGAAATCTCGTCGAGAAAGGCGTTCTTGGTCAGCAGCGTCAGGGTGGCGAAGCCGCCGATCACCAGGGCGCCGACCGGCAGCACCAGGTGCCAGAAGTAGTCCGCGACCTTGCCCAACAGGCTCAGCTCGTCGAAGTTGTCCGAGACCAGGCCGCGCACCGGGAACCAGCTGAGCGAGGTGCCGCCGGCGAACAGCACGATCAGCAACAGGGCAAACAGGAACGAGGGCAGGGCATAGCCGACCACGATCAGTGCACTGCTCCAGGCATCGAAGCGGCTGCCGTGGCGCACTGCCTTGCGGATGCCCAGCGGGATGGACACCAGGTAGGTGATCAGCGTGGCCCAGAAGCCCAGCGACAGGGTGACCGGCAACTTGTCGAGGATCAGGTCGGTGACCTTGGCGCCGCGGAAGAAGCTGTTGCCGAAGTCCAGCCGGGCGTACTGGCCCAGCATCAACCACAGGCGCTCGGGGGCGGACTTGTCGAAGCCGTACTGGCGCTTGATCTCCTCGATCAGTTTCGGGTCCAGGCCACGGGTGGCACGTGACTCGCCGTGCACCACCTCGGCCCGGGCACCGGGGGCGCCGCCGCCGATGCCTTGCAGGCGCGCCACCGCCTGCTCCACCGGGCCACCCGGCGCGGCCTGGACAATGGCAAAGTTGACCAACAGGATCGCCAGCAGGGTCGGGATGATCAGCAACAGGCGGCGCAGGATGTAGGTGGTCATGGCGAGGATTTCCGGCGTTCGGCCATTTGCGCGTTGGTCAGCGCGGTAGGGCTGACTTCCCACCAGGTGTCCAGGCCTTCGTCATAGGCAGCCTGAACCTTGGGCAGGCCGAAGCGGTTCCACCAGGCAGTGGAACTGCCGGGCGGGTAGTAATTGGGGATCCAGTAATAGTTCCATTGCAGAACCCGGTCCAGGGCACGGGCGTGATGCAGCATGTCGGCCTGGGTGTCGGCGCGCACCAGGCCGTCGATCAGCCGGTCCACGGCAGGGTCCTGCAGCACCATCAGGTTATTCGACCCAGGGTCGTGGGCCGCTGCCGAGCCAAAGTAGTTGTACAGTTCGGCACCAGGCGACAGGGTGACCGGGTAGCCAGTGACGATCATGTCGTAGTCACGTGCCATCAATCGGTTGACGTACTGGGCCGAATCGACGTTGCGGATTTCCAGGGTCACGCCAATCTGAGCCAGGTTGCGCTTCCACGGCAGCAGCAGGCGCTCCATGCCTGCCTGGCCGTTGAGGAAGGTGAACGCCAGCGGCGTGCCCTGGCTGTTCACCAGGCGGTCGCCTTCGGGCCGCCAGCCGGCTTGCTCGAGCAGCGCCAATGCCTGCAGCTGCTGCTTGCGGATTATCCCCGAACCATCGGTGACCGGGGCGGTGAACACGGTACTGAAGACTTCGTCCGGTACCTTGCCGCGCAACGGCTCGAGCAGTTTCAACTCGTCGGCATCCGGCAGTTGGCGGGCAGCCAGCGGGGTATTGGAAAACACGCTCTGCTGGCGGATGTACATGTTGCGCATCATCTGCCGGTTGCTCCACTCGTAGTCCCACAGCATGCCCAGCGCCTGGCGCACGCGACGGTCCTTGAACTGCGGCCGGTCGAGGTTGAACACGAAGCCCTGGGCCACCTGCGGTTTGGCCGGGCCCAGGTGGGCGCGCTGCAGGCGGCCGTCGTCCAGTTGCGCGCCGTTGTAGCCCAGCGTGTAGGCGGTGGCGGAGAATTCGCGGTTGTAGTCATAGCCGCCGCCTTTGAGCACCTGCCGCGCCACTTCGGTATCGCCGAAGTACTCGATGCGCAGCTTGTCGAAATTGTAGCGACCACGGCTGACCGGCAGATCGCGCGCCCACCAGTTGGCGTCCCGCTCGAAGGTGATGCTGCGGCCGTTGTCGATGCGCCCGATACGGTACGGCCCGCTGCCGACCGGCTTGTCGAAGCCAGCGCCGTTGGCAAAATCGCGCTGCTGCCAGTCGTGTTCGGGCAGTACCGGCAGGCTGGCGAGGTCCAGCGGCAGGGTGCGCCCGTGGTCGGGCTTGAAGTCGAAGCGCACGCTGTGCGGGCTTTCCACGATGACGGCGGCGACATCGGCGAACTGGGTGCGGTACTTGAGGCTGCCCTTGCTCATCAGCAGCTCGAAGGTAAAGCGTACGTCCTCGGCGCGCACCGGCTTGCCATCGGCGAATGTGGCGCGCGGGTCGATCTCGAAACGCAGCCAGGCATCCTCCGGGCCGCGCTCCATGCGCCGGGCGATCAGGCCGTAGACGGTGTAGGGTTCATCGAACGAGCGCACGGCCAGTGGCGCGTACAACAGGCCATCGACCTCGCTGACACCGATGCCTTTGTCGATATACGGCAGGATATGGTCGAACTGGCCGATCTCGATGGCCGAGCGGCGCAGGATGCCGCCTTTGCGGGCGTCGGGGTTGACGTAGTCGAAATGCTGGAAGCTGGCGTTGTAGCGGGGGGCTTCGCCGTAGACGGTGAGGGCGTGGGTGGGTGCAGCCTGGCTATTGAAGGAAAAACAAAGCAGAAAAAGGTAACACAGGGCCTGTGGGAGGGGGTTCACCCGCGAAAGCGCCAGATCAGGCAACGACGTTGCGTGAACGGACGCATTCGCGGGTAAAGCGCAGCGGCGCACCGCCGCTCCCACAGGGGACATGAGCAGCTACTGGCTACTTAATCCTGGCGGCTGGTCACTTCCAGCAGGTGGTAGCCGAACTGGGTCTTCACCGGGCCTTGCACGGTATTGACCGGGGCGCTGAACACCACGGTGTCGAACTCCTTGACCATCTGGCCCGGGCCGAACGAGCCCAGGTCACCGCCCTGGCGGCTGGACGGGCAGGTGGAATTGGCTTTGGCGATTTCAGCGAAGTCGGCGCCTGCTTCGATCTGGGCTTTCAGTTCGTTGCATTTCTCTTCGCTGCTGACCAGGATGTGGCGGGCGGTTGCACGGGCCATGGGTACTGCTCCTTGGGGTAAAAAAGGCAAGCCTAGCGCACTTGTCCGGGGTATGTCTCGCCAGGCTTGCGTCCCGCTACCTAGAGTTTTTGTGCCGCCTCGCGCAACAGGGTTTCGGTCGAGGCCCAGCCCAGGCAACCGTCGGTGATCGACACGCCGTATTTCAGCGCGCCCTTGCCCAGCGCCTGGCA
Source organism: Pseudomonas sp. B10(2017) (assembly GCF_002113295.1). Taxonomy (NCBI): domain Bacteria; kingdom Pseudomonadati; phylum Pseudomonadota; class Gammaproteobacteria; order Pseudomonadales; family Pseudomonadaceae; genus Pseudomonas; species Pseudomonas sp. B10(2017). The sequence continues at coordinate 5,145 of NZ_NEJU01000041.1, read as the reverse complement.
GCCGTCGAACAAGTGCCCTTCGATCATCACGCCGACGATCGAACGGTCGCCAGCCAGGCGCTGCTCCAGCACATCGTTGAAAACCGCCGGCTGGCGCGCCGGGTCCTTGCCGCTGTTGGCATGGCTGCAATCGACCATGATCCGCGCCTGCAACCCGGCCTTGGCCAGCGCCTGGCGGGCCATGGCAATGCTGTTGGCATCAAAGTTCGGGCCCTTGTGGCCGCCGCGCAGCACCAGGTGGGTGTCCGGGTTGCCCAAGGTCTCGATGATGGCCGGGTAGCCCTGCGCATCCATGCCGAAGTGGCGGTGCGGGTGGGCGGCGCTGCGCATGGCGTCGCTGGCGATGGCGATGCCACCGTCGGTGCCGTTCTTGAAACCGACCGGCAACTCCAGGCCACTGACCATTTCGCGGTGGATCTGCGACTCGGTGGTGCGTGCGCCGATCGCGGCCCAGGCCAGAAGGTCATCGAAGTAGCCGGCGGCCATTGGCTGCAGCAGCTCGGTGGCAACCGGCAGGCCGCGTTCGATCATGTTCAGCATCAGCCCGCGGGACAGGGCGATGCCGGCGTGCATGTCGTCGCTGCCATCGAGGTGCGGGTCGTAGGCCAGGCCTTTCCAGCCTATCGTGGTGCGGGGTTTTTCGACGTAGGCGCGCATCACCAGCAGCAGCTTGTCGTCGACTTCGCGGCTGAGCGCGGCCAGGCGGTCGGCGTATTCCAGGGCCGAGCGCGGGTCGTGGATCGAGCACGGGCCAACGATCACCAGCAGGCGCTGGTCGCGGCCTTCGAGGATGTCGCGGATGGCCTGGCGGTGGGCATGGACTTGCTGGGTAAGTTCGCTGGACAGCGGCATTTGCTGTTTGAGCAGGTGCGGGCTGGGCAGGCGCTGGCTGACGGTGGTGTTGGCCGCTTGCGACTGGGTCAGGGCGAGGCTGGAAGCTTGCATGGCGTTTTTTCCCTGGGCGGACGGCGGGTTCTGGCCCGCGTGGTCGGCCCTATCGAGGTGTTCGACAGATCGTTGAATTCGTGTTGGCTGCTGCATTGCCACCTGTGGAAGACCGAACGGAGGCGGCAGGCTGGCCCGAACGGGATTGGCTAAATCGCCAGGCGAAGGTGTTTGCGTAGTAATAAGTGGCGTAGTTCATGAATCTGTCCTCAATGTGAATCGGTGTTGTTCAAAGGCCTGAAAAGCAAAACCCCCGGTCGGGGAGCCGACCGGGGGTTTGAGTATTCTCATGTTCGGCGGCCCCTCGAAGGTGGGCGCCGTGTGGGTATCGGCGCCTAGTGGCTAAACCAATACCCGAAGTAATAGCTGGCAGGTGCCACGCAGCCGGCAACAGCCAGCACAGGGCGCAGGGTGCGACCGGTGTGGTTGGCGTGATTGCGGGTGTGTTTCGGCATGTTGCTCTCCAGTGAATGAGCCCGAGCTTACTTCAGTTCGGCCGGGCCATTCAATGGATAAATGCTATGGGGGATGATCAATTTTTTTGTACTGCCTGGTTCAATGACCATAGCGCCCGACAAGGCTCTGCGCGCCGAGTGCGTGACCTTGCAGCAGTTGCAGCAAGCCGCTGCGGTCCAGGCCTTCAGGCAGGGTGCCCAATGGCAGGTCGGTGGCGATCAGCGTCAGTGCATAGTGGTGCGGGTTGTCGCCGGCGGGTGGGCAAGGGCCTCGGTAGCTGAGTGTGCCCCGCGAGTTGCGCCCCACGGTCACACCTTGCCCGGTCAACCCTGCGGCGCCTTCCTTCAGCCCATCCTGGGCCGGGTCGATGTTGTAGGCGAGCCAATGGACCACGCCAATGCCCTTGCCGCCGTCCGGGTCGAACATGATCAGTGCCAGCGACTGGGTCCCTGCGGGGAGATTGTCCCAGCTCAGTTGCGGGGTGCGCTCTTCGCCGGCACCGCAGGCCGGGTCCGGGCCAACCTGTTGCAAGGCGATCACGCCGCCGTCGGTGAACGATGATGAACTGATCGACAGCGCGCCCTGGCCGCCAGCAACGGCCAAGGCGCTACACGGCAGCAGGGCGGCGAGCAGCCAGGGTTTGAGGTTCATGGTGGATCCTTGGCAGGGCGTTCCGGCGCAGTGTAGCCCAGGCCGGCCTCAATGGCTGTCCTGGTCCTCGGCGGTGCCACCGGTGTGCCCGGCGCCGGAGCCAGTGGCTTCGCCGGTGCTGTTGGAACCGCCAGCAGCGCCGTCGGCGGCATCGCTGTTGCTGCCGGTGTCGCTGCTGTCGTTGGCTTTGCTGCTGCCAGGGCTGTTGACGCTGCTGTCTTCACCGGCGGTCTTGCGACCGTACTGGTCGGTTTGCGGACGGCTGTCGGTGTCTGTGTCAGTGGCAGCGAAGCTGGTGCCAGTGACGCTGGCCAGGGCAAGGGCAAGGCACAGTGAGAGTGGGCGAATGCGGATCATGGAACGTCTCCTTTGCGGATGATCTGTCATTCGTTGGGCTGGGGGCGGGGAGTGGGGTGCCGTCTGGGCGACGGATGGTCATTGTTGCGGGCTGCTGTGCAGCCCGCTCGATTGCAAAGGTGCCGCGCGGGCCCCGAAGAAGGCGATCAGCGGCAGTTGCCCGCCTTGCGATAACCCGCTGCCTGCGCCTCACCCTCTGTGGCGAAGGTGACCTGGTTCTTCGCGGTAACCTGGGTATAACCCGGGCAGCCGACGGAAAGGTGATAGACATGGCTGTTGCGGTTGCCAAGCACAGCCCCCACCGACCCGGCACTGGCCAGGCTCGGCTTGGCCTCAGGCTTGGCGGCCTTCGCCGGCACCGCTTGTACCACGCCACTGCCGACCGGCTTGTAGTTGGCGGTCCATTTGCGCTCCCCGGTGACGAAGGGGTTGGCATGCCCCATGATCGCGGCAATGCGCCGGTCACGCTCTTTCTCCCAGGCCGACACTGGGTGCTGTTTGTCCCAGGCCATCAGCAACTGCTGCTGTTGGCGCGACATGCTCAGCTTGTAACGGTCGTACATGTAGAAGGTGGTGCGGGCGACCAGCCCTTTCACTTCGTCACGTGGTTCGGCAGCACGCTGCACGAAGTCCACCTTGGTGGTGCACTGCCCATATTGCCCTGCATTGCCAGCAACCATGCCGTAGTTGAAATTGCTGCGGTCGCCGTTTACCTCACCCACTGCCGGGTACAGGTTGAACAGGTCGGCCTCCATGGCGCGGAACACCGGGTCGTCATCCACGCAATGCTCGCGGCCACCGTTCTTCCAGCACTGGCGCTGGTTGCCGAAAGTGTAGGCCGGCACGATGTGCTCCCATTCGGTGCGTTCGGCGCGGTTCTGCTGCTTGCGCGTCTGGTAGCCGCACGAGGCGGCATCAATACGCCCGCCAGACTTGCCCACCCAGGCCCATTTGCAACCGCAATACAGGTCGCCCATGGCACTGCTGGCCTGGTCCATGTACACCTTCTGCTTGGCCACCACCTTGGCTTCGGTGAAGGTCGCCGGTGGGCTGGCCAGGGCAGGGAGGGTGAAGGAAAACAGTAAGGATACGGCGTAAAGCACTGATTTCATGGGAAAAACATATTTCAGGTTGGGGCATGCATTGTAATCATTTCCTTGGGGCAGGCCAGCTCGCTGATCCACACCAGTGGGCGGCGCGGGTCGTCGCTGCCCATGCTGCTGAACGTGGCCGAGTCGAGCATGGCCTTGAGTTGGGTGGCCATGCGCAGCAGGCGCTCGATGAAGCCGGTGCCGACGGCGCCGGTGTCCTCCAGGGAAACACCGCTCTGGTTGTGCTGGATTGCCAGGTGGTAGTGGCTGACCCCGGCACCGTTGCCGCTGCCGCCCAGCACCACGCTGAAGCGCGGGCCGAGCAGCCCGGCCAGGCGCTGCTGGACCAGGTCGAGTAGCGCGACCGGGACTTCGTCGGGGCGCAGTGAAGTGGGGAAGCATGGTGTGAAGGGTGGCATGGGCATGTCCTGCTGGGCGGGTACGAGTCCTGGCCAGCTTAAGGAAGGTCACTGTCAACTTGGGTTAAGCAGAGGTAAAAGCGGGTAATGCTCAACGCCAGCTCGGTGCGGTCGCTGCAGGAGCAGCCTTGCGCTGAGCCAGGCATCAGAAGGTCTGCCCCAGCGAGAACTGGAACATCTGGGTTTCTGCCCCATCCGGCTTCTTCAGCGGTGCCGCCAGGCTGAAACTCAGCGGCCCCATTGGGCTGTACCAGGTCACGCCAATGCCCAGCGACACGGCCATCTGAGCCAGGTCCACGCTGCCGCAGACCTGGGTGGTCGACAGGTAGCAGGTATCGGCGTACACGTTGCCGGCATCGACGAACACCGAGCTGCGCAGCTGGCTCTGGTCCTTCACGAACGGCAACGGGAAGATGTACTCGGCACCGCCGGCAATCAGGATGTTGCCGCCCAGCACGTCGGTGTCACGGTCGGAGTAATAGGCCTGTCCGGCGCTGGCATAGGTGCCGGTGGCCGGAGTATTGCGCGGGCCGAGGCTGCCGTCCTTGAACCCGCGCACCGAACCCAGCCCACCTGCGGTGTAGCTTTCGTAGAACGGCAGCCCGTCGGTGGAGCCGTAGCCGTTGCCGTAGCCCAGGCTTGTATGCAGGCGCAGCGAGGTGTTGCTGGTTAGTGGCAGGTAGGTCTGGCCGCTGTAGTCCAGCTTGTAGAACGACAGGTCGCTGCCAGGGGTAGTGGCCATCAGCGTCAGGCTCTGCGAGTGGCCGCGGGTAGCCAGCACGCCTTTGTTCAGGGTCGACTCCGACCAGCCGATCGAGGCCTTGAGGTTGTTGAAGCTCTTGCCCTCGCGTGCGATGAAGTCGTAGATCTCGTCGGCGCTATAGGTGCCGGGCGAGATATTGTCGTGCTGCAGGGTCAGGCCATAGATCAGGCGCGACGTTTCGTTGATCGGGTAGCCAAAGCTGACCCCGGCACCGTAGCTGTCGATCGCGTAATAGGAAACGCCATCGTCGTAGTAATCGCTGTAGTCGGTGCTGTTGTAGAACAGGTTGTAGCCCAGGCTGACGCCATCTGCGGTGAAGTAGGGGTCGGTAAAGCCGAAGTTGTACTTGGTCTGGTACTCGCTGCGGGTCAGGCCGATCGACACCTTGTTACCGGTACCGAGGAAGTTGCTCTGGCTGATCGAACCACCGAGGATCAGGCCGGCGCTCTGGGCAAAACCGACG
>NZ_NEJU01000040.1:0-12191 GCF_002113295.1 Pseudomonas sp. B10(2017) | reverse complement strand
TGACTTCGAGTTTGGCTCGATGAAGGCCATGCGCAAGGTGCGGCCGATTATCCAGCACGGCTTGATGAGCCTGGCCGTGCTCGATCCACGGCTCACCAATACGATGATCAGTGTGACGGTGTGGGTCGAAGGCAAGGCTGAGGAGGTGCATGGGCGGTTGTTCAAGGAAGCCAGCATGGGCGTGACCCAGGCGAGCAGCGCGGCGCAGCTTGCCCTGGTGGATATCTCGGTGGCGGCGGGGACGTTGGAAGCCGATGCGCGCAAATTATTGCAGGGGATGAAGATCACGTCGCAGCAGGCGGCCCGATTGGTGAAGACCGGTTTTTCCGGGTTGCGTGGGATTGCCGGCAGCTGGGAGGTTCTGCTGGCGATAGGCGGGTTGTATTTGCAACAGGACAGCCTGGGCAGGAATCAGGAAAAGGCGGAAACGGAGATTGGGCCGAAGGCGTATGAGGCCAAGTTGGCGTTGCAAGGATCGTACTTGGGAGTGTTGGGAGGGCATATCGAACTGGTTGGGCTCATGTTGCGGGCAAGTGCCTATAAGGGTATGTCATGGGCCAAAGGTGCTACTGCCATAGGCGAGACCGTGATAAAGATCGGTGCTGTAGTAGGCGCTGTCGTCGGCTTTGTTGAGGCAGCACAGGCAGTTTCTGCTGCTAAACGTGTATCGGCAGCAGGAGATGGTGCAGCAGCGATACGATACTGGTTGGCTGCAGGTTTTTACGGGGCCAGCGCCATTGCCGTCGCTGGAACAGCATTAAGTTCCACTGTATGGGGACCCGTAGGCCTCGCTGTGGTGCTGGCGTTGACTGCCTATACGCTTAGCAAAAGCGCTGAAGAGAATGAGTCATCCGCTCTGGAACGGTGGGCCCGACGGTGCTGTTTTGGAAAGGCAGATGAGACGCCAGTCATTCACTGGAGAAGCCCGGAATACGCAGACATCGCATTTGCGGAGCTCAACGCCGCCACGCTAGGTGTACAGGCAGAATTCCACTTCGAAGCGAATCTGGTAAGCGACCCGGCCACTCCAAGGATCGGAGGGTTGACCGGTCTTGAACGGAAACCAAAAATAAAATTCAAGATAATCCTACCTCAGTACAAAGACGGAATGTCGGCATATCGGTGGTGCCTGACAGTCCATCGTCGAGGTGATGGCCAGTTCCCGGACTACACGGGAGGAGAGACGCTGGTTGTGGATGAGTTTCATGCACGTCGCTCAACTGGCTCTTCCAAGTCGGCCAGCTTCCCTGGCTTTTCTCCACCTAGGCTGCCCGACTATAAAAGCGACTTTAATATTGATAAAAAGTACTCTTCTTTTTCGGAGGGTAATGACCGGTCCCAATTGGCTATCTCAGGCCTTATAGAACTCATGCCGACAATTGGAGCGCACTCCATTGTCGCAGCAACATTGCTGGTAATGTATTGGCCGGACCGAGAAATTGAAAGTGCGTATATTGAGGTATGTAACCGGAGGGCAAATGACGACGCATGAGCCAAGAGTGCTAATGAGACGTGCGCCAGGCTGGCGCTACGATCTACCGAGCGCCCACGAAGCACCCACATCTCTCTTGAATTTGAACGATATTAATCCGCCGCCAAACCATACTGATGATGTATACATGGAGTTGCCTCGATCTACAGTCCGTCTACGAGGTGTATTGGCCTTGCTTGGCATTCCGACGCTGCTGTTCTTGTTTTTTGTAGCTGGACAAGTGTATTGGGGTCTCATTGATTACAGTCAGGCCTTCGATTGGATTATGAAGCTAATCTTGATACTCGGGCCTCTAATCTGCATGTGGGTCGTCTTTTCATTTGTCCGGCTAGACTTGGCACTTCCACGAGACGAACCAATACGTTTTAATCGCTTGCGTCGAAAGATCTATGTTTATCAATTCAGATGCAACTACCTCTGCCTGTTCAGCCGCAAACACTGGGGCGTCAAACCTGTCGCCTACAATTGGGACGACGTAACCGCCGAAGTCTACCGAGTCTACGCCCCCGGCTACGGTGGGCTGATCGAAAACGTCATGCTGTCGGTTCGCAACCCGGACACCGACGAAGTCATCGACCGCGTGTTATTCACCCACGACCTCTACCACGGAGAAGCCTACTGGGCTATCGCCCGGCTATTCATGCAGCAAGGCCCCGAAGCCCTGCCGAAATTCGTGCACCCACCCCGCGACTGGAACGATGACGATGGCCTCAGCCACATGCACTGCCTGGCGCCGAAGGTTGATTGGCCTCAGGAAATGGACCGTGAATCGCGTACTGGGCCATCAGAAGGAGAAGCTCAATGAACCCTGTCGTACTTGTAGGTCATCGACATGTCTGCCCGCTACATGGCACCAACCAGGTAGAAAGCGGCAGTGCCACGTACACCTTCAATGGCAGGGCGGTTGCCAGGGTGGGGGATCGGACCACCTGCGGCGCCGTGATCGAAAGTGGGGCTGAGCATTTCCTGATCGAAGGCGTGGCCGTGGCGCGTAAAGGTGACAGGACGGATCACGGGGGTGTGCTGGACGAGGGCGATGCCGGGTGGCTGCTGGATTGATCAAATGCCTCTTGTGCAAGATCGGACCTGCAGGGTACGTGCACCGCTTGGGAATTCAATTCCTTGGGCAAGAGCGCAGCCCAATGGGTTGGCGATCTCGGTGTTGACACCGGGTACGCCGCGCCACCATTATCCAGCCATATCCACGCAACGGGCTTGCCGGCATGTCCATTTCCAACCACGCCATTTTCGCTTCGGGCTTCATCGCCCAGGCAGGCGCGTGCGTTGCCGTTGCCAAGAAATCCAAGAAACAGCCGCTCATCTGACCGAGGCGCGCTGTCTCGTCAGGTGGGCTGACGAGACAGAAGGCGCCAGGTATCCCTGCCAGACCACTTCGACTCTTCGCCCTGCTGACGCTGACTTTCGGTCAACATCAGGAGTTTTTGCATGTCGAATTTCCGTGGTATCTGGATCGCCCTCGTCACGCCAATGCGCGCCAATGAAATCGACTTCGCCGCCCTGGAAAAGCTGGTGAAGAAGCTGCTCGAAGAGGGTGTGGCCGGTTTTGTGGTATGCGGTACCACGGGCGAGGCAGCGGCGCTGTCCAAGGCCGAGCAACTGGCCATTCTGGATGCCGTGCTGGCCTGGGTGGAGCCGGGCAGGGTGGTGATGGGCCTGTCGGGCTACAACCTGCGCGAGCTGTTGGCCTTCCAGGCTGAAATCCAGCGGCGCGACATTGGCGGGCTGCTGGTCCCTGCACCGTGCTACATCCGGCCTTCGCAGGCCGGCATCGAGGCGTTCTTCAGCACCGTGGCGGATGCCGCCAGCGTGCCGGTGATCGTCTACGACATCCCCTACCGCACCGGGGTACGCATCGAGCGTGAAACCCTGCGCCGCATCGTGCGCCACCCGCGCATCGCGGCGGTGAAGGACTGCAGCGGCGACAGCGAGACCACCATGGCCCTGATCCAGGACGGCCACGCCCAGGTGCTGGCCGGTGAGGACGCGCAGATCTTCAACAACCTGTGCCTGGGTGGTGCAGGGGCCATTTCGGCTTCGGCGCATGTACGCGCCGCCCTGTACGTGCGCATGCTGCAGCAGGTCGACCATGGCGACTGGTTAGCCGCGCGCGGCACGTTCTACCAGTTGCTGCCGTGGATGAAGATGGCCTTTGCCGAGCCGAACCCGGCTGTGGTCAAGGCGGCCTTGCAGCTACAGGGGCTGATGAGCGACGAACTGCGCGAGCCCATGCAGCCGTGCACCGAGATGACCCGGGGCAAGCTGCAAGGCGTGCTGGATTCGCTCGGTGCTTGAGATAGAAGGGCATATGACTCATTGAATCAGCAGGGCCCCTGTGGGGGCGGCTTTAGCCGCGAACACCGGCGCAGCCGGTGCCATGCAGCGCGTTGGATTCTTCGCGGCTAAAGCCACTCCCACAGGGTATGCGGATCGCTTGCGAATTATGTTCTCTACTCGACAGCGCAGCCCAAAGGGCTAGCGGATCTCCTACAGGGGCCTGCTGAATCTATGAGAGCGGCCTGGCCTCGCCAATCAGGATGTCTTCGAAAAACGCCCCGACCGGCTCGCTAGGGTGGCACAGCTGGATCTCCAGCACCCACACCACTTCGCTCGGGACGATTTCCACCTCGGCCAGTTTGTCCTGCCCATACAGCACATGCGGGAAGTCGGCGATGCGATGCCCGGCCAGATTGCGCTCCAGCTGCCAGCCTTTTGCCTGGGCACTGCGCTCGGCGAAGTCGTACAGCTCGCGCCCGGTCAGGCCATGGCCCCAGGCCTGGCGGGTTTCATCGAACACTTCATGCAGTGCCTTGACGCAGACGTGGTGCAGCTCGTGCTGGCCGAACACGAAGGTGTCGCCATAGTCGCCCTCATAGCCATCCCATACCGGGCCGACATCGACCACGACGATATCCGTGTTACGTAATACACGTTGCAGATCAATGCCTTGGCGCGGCGTGCGCACGGTGTCGTCCCCAAAGCGGATGTAGGTCGGGTGCCAGGTGTGCGATGCGCCCATCGCCTGCAAGGTTTGCGCGGCCATCTCCAGCGCCTGGGCGGTGGTCATGCCGACTTTCAGCTGGCTGGCGATAGCCGTCACGGCCCGTACCGACTGCTCGCGGGCAGCGAGCATGCCGTCCAGCGAGTAGCGCGGGCCGACTTTTTCCAGCTCCGGGTGCAATGGGCTGGCTGTTGACGCCTCGGGCGCCTGTGCGCCGCTGGCAACGAAAGCCTCCGCGACAAAACGATGGGGCTGCAGGCCTGCTGCTAGGCACTGCTCGCGAACCTGGCTGATCATCGTGACATTGCCGCAGGCATAGACCTGGGTGTCGGCCCAGCGATGGGCCTGGGCCAGCGCCACCTGCTGCACGCGTGCCTGGTCCGACAGCACCGGGTGCCAGCGAAAGTGAGCGTGTGCACGGCTGGCCTGCTCGAGAAACTCACGGTCATAGAAGTCGGCGTCCGATCTGCCGCCCCAGTACAACGTGACCTCGGCATCACCTGCCAGGGCGGTCAGCAGCAATGGCTTGATGCCGGCGTAACCTGTGCCAGTGGCGAACAGCACCAGGGGCCGCTGGTCCTCGTGCTGCCAGGTGCAGGCGCCCACCGGCCCTTCAAGTTTCAAGGTGTCACCTGCTTGCAGGGTTGGCAGCAGGCGTTCGGTAAACAGGCCGCCGCTTACCTTGCGGATGTGAAACACCAGTTGCCCTTGGTCCTGGGCAGGGAGGTTGGCTATGGAAAAACAGCGGCTATCACCGTTGTCGAGCCGAAAGCGTACGTATTGGCCAGCCCTTACCGCCAACGGCTGTGCAGGCTGCAGCACCAGTTCGATGATATCGGCGCTCAGTTCGCGTTTGCCATGAACCTGCGCATGGATTTCCAGCGCCTGGGTTTCCAGGGACCAGCCGGGGATCTCCAGGCGCATGTCGCTGCAGGCGTGGCTCTGGCACAGCAACATTTCGTCGGCGGCGAGGGGGTAGCAGGGCGCGGGCATGTCTGCCGTCCGCTGCTTGTGCCGATACTGCCCCGCCACCACCTTGACCTTGCACGACCCGCAGGCGCCGCGGCGGCAGGAGAAGGGCACCGGCAGGCCGCTGGCGAGCATGGCATCGAGCAGCAGCTCCTGGCTGGCGTCGAAGGTTTTGCCCGAGGGCGACAATTCAATCACGTGGCGGTTCTGCATGGGCACCTCGGGGCAAGTGGAGGTTCGATTGTTGCTATAGTCCAGGACCAGTAGAACCTCCAGTTTCGGTTAATTCACATGGTCCAGCTTCGCAAATGGCAGCCACTGCTCAAGCTCGACGGGGCGCAGCCGCAGGCTTCGTACAGGCAGATCGTCGAGGGTCTGGTAGCCGCGATCTCCGAGGGCCGCCTGCGCCCCGGCACACCGTTGCCCGGTACGCGGGAAATGGCGCAACTGCTGAACGTCAACCGCAAGACGGTGATCCTCGCCTACGAGGAAGCCGAGACCAAAGGCTGGCTGGAAAGCGTGCAGCGCCGTGGCACTTTCGTCAGTCGGCAGCTGGCGGCTGGTACGCTGGCCGAGCCCGATGCAGCGCAGCCCTTTGCCCTGGTGCTACAGGAGGAGCCTGCCGTTGCCTACTTCGCGGCCAACGAACAGGCTGCCGCGCAGCAGGATCGGCCGGGTGCGCTGTTCTTCGACAACGGCGCCTGTGACCACCGCCTGCTGCCGCAGACCGTTCTGCACCGTTATTACCGTAATGCCTTGCGCAACAGCTTTGCCGCCAACACCGTGCGCCATGGCAGCGCGTGCAGCAGCCACTCCCTGCGCAGCGCGTTGGCCGACATGCTGCGGAACAATCGCAGCCTGAACGTTGGCGCCGAGCATATCTGCCTGACCCAGGGCGTGCAGATGTCGCTGTACCTGGTGGCCAGCGTGCTGCTCAAGCCCGGTGACGTTGTGCTGGTCGAACGCCTGAGCTATCCGCCCGCGTGGGAGATCTTCCGCCAGCTGGGCGCCCGGCTGGTGACCGTGGAGCTGGATGACGAGGGCTGCCGGGTCGAGCAGATCGATGCACTTTGCCGGCTGCATCAGGTGCGCATGCTGTACATCACTCCCCATCACCAGTTCCCGACCACGGTCAGCCTGCCTGCCGGGCGCCGGCAGCAGTTGCTGGAGCTGGCGCGGCAGCACGCCTTTTGCGTGGTCGAGGAAGACTACGACCATGAGTACCACTTCGCCGGTCGGCCTTACCTGCCGTTGGCCAGCGACCGTCAGCAGCGGCACGTGATCTACATTGGCTCATTGTCCAAGTCCCTGGGCAGTACGTTCCGTTGCAGTTTCATCGTGGCGCCGGCGGAGGTGGCCGCGGCGCTCGAACGCAGGGCGACGCTGACCCTGGGGCAGGGCGATGCGGTGATGCAGCAGATGCTGGCGGACTTGATCAATGATGGCGAGCTGAAGAAGCACTTGCGTCGGGTTAACCGGGAGTATCGCCGACGTCGAGAGACCCTGCTGGCTTGCTTGCGCGATGCCTTTGGCGAGCAGGTAACCGTGCGCGAGCCGGAAGGTGGGTTGGCGCTGTGGGTGAGGTTTGCTGACGGAATCGATGTGGATCAGTTGGTTGGCAAGGCGTTGGAGTTGGACCTGGTGGTACGCAGTGGTCGGCAGTTTTCGCCGTTTGGTCATGCGGAAAATGCCTTGCGCCTTGGTTTCGCCTCGCTGGACATGGATGAAATCCGGCTGGCTACACAACGTTTGGCGCAAGCGGCGAAGGCGATTGCAACATTGGTCCCGTAGGCGCGACGGTGTTGCTCAAGCTCTGAAAAGCTAGATCGCCCAGCCCTTTGGGCTGCGCTGTCGAGTAGAGAACTGAATTCGCAAGCGGTCCGCGTACCCTGTGGGAGCGGCTTTAGCCGCGAAGAATCCAACGCGCTGCATGGCACCGGCTGCGCCGGTGTTCGCGGCTAAAGCCGCTCCCACAGGATCCCTGCTAATGCAATGAGTGATGGGCAGTTCCATGAGAGCTGACTTGCCGGTGCCATCCACCGCTTTACCTGATCAGGCTCGAGCGGGCTATTTGCGCTGCCATACTTCGCCCTGTTCGCTGACCACCCAGGGCCTGTCCGCGGCATTGATAAGCACTCCACCCACCCATCGCTGCGCAGGGTTGTGGTCAAGCCAATGCGCCTGCCCCGCGAGCAGCTGCTCGGCAAGAGCGGTCAGCCGCAACGGCCGTTGTGCCCAAGACTCGCCCGGGCCTTCCAGCAGCAGCGGGTGTGGTGCATGGATCAGGGGCTGCAGCAAAACATGGAACATCATGTCGCCCAGGTAAGGCAGGGGTTCATCCTGCATCATCAACTGGGCAAACACACGTCCGGCCGGCAGCTCGCCGCGTGACTCCAGAACGCGTAATAGCAGGCGCTCGGTGAGGCTCAAACCGTCGTTCGCCCCCGGCAGCTCCTGAAGTTGCCGCGCAAGGGCCCGGCCCAGCAACGGCAAGGCGGCATGCTGGATGTCCGCCAGGGCAGCCCAGGCCCTTGGGTCAGGCGCGGTATAGGCCGCCCATGTCTGCCGGGCCAGGGCCAGCACGTCCTCACCCAGCGCGCGACGTTGTGGCCATAGCCAGGCGAGCAGGTCCGGGGCCAGCTGGCCGATACCGATGAAGCGCTCGACTCCAGGTACTTGGGTGATTTCGATCAGCTCCAAGCGGCGCGGCAGGCTGGGCAGGCTGGCGAGTACGCGGATCAGGAACAGCTGGTCGTAAGCGTCACCCTCGCACCACAGCACGATCTTGCTGTCGCTGTTCAACCCGGCCAGGGCGGTGCGTTGCGCCGCTAGGCGTTGCTCAACGTCCTGGATGCTCAGGTTGAACGCCTGCTGTATGTAAGCGGCCCGAACCTGCCAATACTGTTCCTCGGGCAGTGCGCAGACGGGCCCCATGACCATGGGGTCGTCGAACATCTGGAACGCACCGGCAAAACCGGCCGTGCGCAAGCTGTGGGCGATGTCGTTGCCGCAGCGCCAATGCTGCACGGCTGCTTCGTCATCGGCGGTGAAGCCAGGGTGGCGTGCAGCGAAAGCGACGGCATCGGCATGGGCCTTGAGCTTGGGCCAGCTGGCAAAGCCGGCCTGGCGGGCCACCAGCCATTGGGTATCGGCAAGCCGGTAGTCAGGGCCGGACAGGCCGAGCGCGCGCAGCTGCTCGCGGGTGTCGTCGGCCTCGTCGTTTTTCAGGGCGGTGAGCAAGCGTTTGGCACGTTTGCGCAAGGCGGGCAGGTCGAGCAGGCCGTGGTGGCGGGATGCATTGATGGCGGGCATGCCAACTCCTCTGGGGCTCGGTCCGCCGACAAGCCGGGAGCTGGTATGGAAATATGATGACGCATGGCTCGGGAAACCCCTTGGCGCGGACCGCAGGCGCAGCCAGCGCCCTGGCGCCGACTTTACCGGGTAATGCGTGTGGGTGCAAAGCAGGTCGATGGTGGGCTGACGCGCAGCGTCTGATCACCGTCAGTGTGCAGCCGTCGGCAGCATGCCGGAGCCTTGGGCCTTGTGCGCGGCTTCTATCAACTGCAGGTTGCGGCTGCGCAGGGCGTGATTGTTGCCCACCCGCAGGTTGGAGCGCAGCGCCAGCGTTTCGGCCTGTTCATACTGCCCTTGCTGCAGGCGCAAAACGCCAAGGTAGTGCAGCGTTGCCGGGTTGTTCGGCTGAATGTGCAGCGCGCGCTCCAGGGTGGCCGCCGCCTTGTCCAGTTGGCCGTCGGCATACTGTTGCGAGGCGGTTTCGATCAGCACGGTCGAGGCATTGTTGCTGCGTGCGGGCGCGTAGCGTTCACCAGCCAATGCGCCCTGTGCCGTGATTGTGCTGAATAACAGGAGCAAGGTCGACAGAACAGGTGTGCTGGGCATCGGCGGCAGACTCGGCAGGGCTTGGGCAAGCCCTTGGCTTGAGGGCGAGGGGATGTTATCGACCGAGTCCGAGCGTTGAAGTTCCCGCCTGGTCGATTTGTTGCCTGTAGCCCGGTCTTTGCCTCGACAACATCTGTTCGGTTACCGCCCAAAACCGCACTCCGGCGCCTCAAGCCTGGGGCAGTACCTCCGATAGCAGCACACCCACCGTCGAATCATCGACCAGAAGTGGTGCCAACAAGGAGTACTGCCCGCATGCTTGCCAACCTGAAGATCCGCACCGGAATGTTCTGGGTGCTGTCGCTGTTCAGCGTGACCCTGCTGTTTTCCACCGTCAGTGCCTGGCGGGCTGCGGTGGGTAGCGACCAGCAGATCAACGAACTGGACCAGACCGCGCACCAGTCGGACCGGTTGAACAATGCGTTGCTGATGGCGATTCGCGCCAGCGCCAATGTATCTTCAGGCTTCATCGAGCAGCTGGGTGGCCATGAGGAAAGTGCCAGCAAGCGCATGGCGATGTCGGTCGAGCTGAATGACAAGAGCCAGAAGCTGGTGGACGAGTTTGTCGAAAACGCCCGCGAGCCTGGGCTGCACGCGCTGGCAACCGCCCTGCAGGCCACCTATGGAGAGTACGCCAAGGCGGTCGCGGGGCAGCGTGAGGCAACCCGTCAACGTTCGCTCGAGCAGTATTTCAAGGTCAATACCGACGCCGGTAATGCCATGGGCCGGCTGCAGGCTTTGCGCCAGCAACTGGTAGGGGCATTGAGTGAGCGCGGTCAGCAGATCATGCTGGAATCCGACCGGCGCCTGGCGCGCGCGCAATTGCTGAGCCTGGGGCTGTTGGGCGTGACGCTGTTGTTGGCGGTGCTGTGCTGGGCCTTTATTGCCCAGCGCGTGCTGCACCCGCTGCGCGAAGCAGGGCGGCACTTTCAGCGCATTGCCGGTGGCGACCTGAGCGTGCCGGTGCAGGGGCAGGGCGGTAACGAGATCGGCCAGCTGTTCCATGAACTTGAACGCATGCAGCAGAGCCAGCGCGACACCCTGGGGCAGATCAGCAGCTGTGCCAGACAACTGGACGCAGCTGCCGCGGCGCTGAATACCGTCACCGAGGAAAGTGCCAACAACCTGCGCCAGCAGGGCCAGGAGCTTGAGCAGGCCGCCACCGCCGTCACCGAAATGACCACGGCCGTGGAGGAGGTCGCGCGCAATGCCATCACCACCTCGCAGACCACCAGCGAATCCAACCAGCTGGCAGCGCAAAGCCGGCGGCAAGTCAGCGACAACATCGACGGCACCGAGGCCATGACTCGGGAAATCCAGGCCAGCAGCGCTCATCTGGAGCAACTGGTCGGGCAGGTGCGGGATATCGGCAAGGTGCTGGAAGTGATTCGCTCGGTGTCCGAGCAAACCAACCTTCTGGCGCTCAATGCCGCCATCGAGGCCGCCCGTGCCGGCGAAGCCGGGCGCGGCTTTGCGGTGGTGGCCGATGAAGTGCGTACGTTGGCGTACCGCACGCAACAGTCGACCCAGGAAATCGAGCAGATGATCGGGCGCGTGCAGGCGGGTACCGAAGCGGCCGTGGCCTCGATGCAGGCCAGTACCAGCCGCGCCCAGTCGACACTGGACGTGACCCTGGCTTCGGGGCAGGTGCTGGAGGGTATCTACAGTGCGATCGGCGAGATCAACGAGCGTAACCTGGTGATTGCCAGCGCAGCCGAAGAGCAGGCCCAGGTGGCGCGAGAGGTGGACCGCAACCTGCTGAACATTCGCGAGCTGTCGACATCCTCGGCAGCGGGGGCGCAGCAGACCAGTGAGGCGAGCAAGGCGTTGTCGGGGTTGGTGGGGGAGATGACGGCGTTGGTAGGGCGGTTCAGGGTCTGAGGTCTGGCGGGCACCAGACTGCAGGCGCGGGCGAGCCCCCGAACACCGGCGTAGCCGGTGCCATCAACCGCATCGCCCGGTTCGCGGGCACGCCATGTGCGCTTTCAGTTATCGATCATGCTTCGAAGAGGAGCGCCCGGCCTTGTTGTGTTCCTTGGAATGGGCAATACCGGACCGGGTAGTGCCACGGCCGTTGTCATCATTGCGCAGGCTGCCATAGTGATTGCCGCTCTCGCCATGGTTGCGGGTGGCCTTGCCGGCATGATCACTCTCGTAGCCGGCGCCATTACCATTGAACCCACCTTTGCCGCCGCCATTGCCATTACCTTTGGCATATGCGGAACCAATCGGCGAGACATCGGCAGGCAACAATGCAGTTGCGCCGAGCGCCAGGGCACAAGTAAAGACGGCTACCAAGGTTTTTTTCATGTTTGTTTCGCCTCCAGAAGGCGCAGGGGGGAGCTTGAGTGCGGATACGACATAAGGTTGCCTTTTAAGTTCCGCGGTGCGCAGCCGTTCGACGAAGCGGCTGCCAGGCCCATTCAATACCTGGCAGCCTTCAGTTCATCGATCATTCTTGGTGGAGTTTTGTACCGCGCCGCTCAGCCCCTTGGCATTATGATCACCGGGCGTAGTCCCCGAGATAGCGGTAGATTTCGTCAAGCCGCGAGTATCCTTGGACTGGGCAATACCTGAGGTGGTAGTCCCATGGCCGTTGTCCTGGTTACGTGAGCTTCCATAATGATTGCCGCTCACACCATGATCGCGCGTAGCCTTGCCGGCGTGATCACCCGCGAGGCCCGCACCATTGCCAGTGCCATTGTGCCCACCCATGCCGGCGCCATGTCCACCGCCATTGCCGCCGCCGTGGCCACCACCACCATGGCCGCCATCCGTGGCCTACCCACCGCCCGCGACGCCCGCCCCCAC
>NZ_NEJU01000004.1:0-333063 GCF_002113295.1 Pseudomonas sp. B10(2017) | reverse complement strand
GCGCATTATAAGGGGATCCGAGAGGGCGTCAACCTTTAATTTCATTTATTTGAAATGTTCCAGGCGAAGACCTTATCAAGGCTACCAGGTGCTCGCCACTACACCTTCTGCGCCTATGAGATCGAGCGCCGCCCGCGCGGCGCTCGATCGTGTAGCCGCCAGAAAACACAAGGCAGGCCCTCTCAAAGCCAATACCATCTCATGACAGGCCCATAGCAGCCCTGACGCAACCAACAAATGCAAAACCCAAAAACAAAGCGGGGAGGCCTACCGGCCTCCCCGCTTCTATATAGCTACACCTACCGACTATCACTCAGCCTTGAGGGTAACCCGGGCAAACGACTTCTTGCCCGCCTGGCACACATGAGTAGCACCCAGCGCAAACATGAAGTCACGATCAACCACAGCACCATCAACCTTGACCGCACCACCACTCAACAAGTCCCGCGCCTGCGCCGAGTTCTTCACCAGGCCAGCCCGGTTCAGTACGGCAGCAATCGGCAGGCTTTCGCCCGCAGCCACTTCGATTTCCGGCAGATCTTCCGGCAGCTCGCCTTCCTTCATACGGTTACCCGCGGCACGGTGAGCATTGGCCGCAGCCTCCTCGCCATGGAAGCGCGCAACGATCTCTTCCGCCAGCTTGATCTTGATGTCGCGTGGGTTGGCACCATTGGCGACGTCGGCACGGAACTGCTCGATCTCTTCCATCGAACGGAAGCTCAGCAGCTCGAAGTAGCGCCACATCAGGGTATCCGGGATCGACACCAGCTTGCTGTACATCACTCCCGGCGCTTCCTGGATACCTACATAGTTACCCAGCGACTTGGACATCTTCTTCACGCCGTCGAGCCCTTCGAGCAGCGGCATGGTCACGATGTTCTGCGCTTCCTGGCCATAGGCGCGCTGCAGCTCACGCCCCATCAGCAGGTTGAACTTCTGGTCAGTACCACCCAGCTCGACATCCGCCTTCAGCGCCACCGAGTCATAACCCTGCACCAGCGGGTACAGGAACTCGTGGATGGCAATAGGCTGGTTGGTGGTGTAGCGCTTGTCGAAGTCATCACGCTCGAGCATGCGCGCCACGGTGTACTGCGACGCCAGACGAATGAAGTCGGCCGGGGTCAGCTTGTCCATCCAGGTGGAGTTGAACGCGACCTCGGTCTTGGCCGGGTCGAGGATCTTGAACACCTGCTGCTTGTAGGTCTCGGCGTTTTCCAGCACCTGCTCGCGGGTCAGTGGTGGGCGAGTGGCGCTCTTGCCGCTCGGATCGCCAATCATGCCGGTGAAATCACCGATAAGGAAGATGACCTGGTGCCCCAGGTCCTGGAACTGGCGCAGCTTGTTGATCAGCACCGTATGCCCAAGGTGCAGGTCAGGCGCGGTCGGGTCGAAGCCGGCCTTGATGCGCAGAGGCTGGCCGCGCTTGAGCTTCTCCACCAGTTCCGACTCGACCAGTACTTCTTCCGCACCGCGCTTGATAAGCGCCAGCTGCTCTTCAACCGACTTCATAGACAAACCCGCAAGGCTCAGATTCAGGGGGAGCCAACCATACAAGATCGGCCGTCAATTACAAGTTTCGCAAAGGAATGTGACCCGAGCACAGGCTTGCGGCGTCTACGCGCCCTTGCGTGAAAATGGATTTGGTTATATTTTATACAGTTATTTCATCTTCATCATGTCATTCATCTTTTCCATTTCACCTTATTCAAAGTCACCTTGCCCATGACCAACGAACCGCCTAAAGCGCCCCCGCTTTATCCGAAAAGCCATCTGTTGGCCGCCAGCGGCATCGCCGCCCTGCTCAGCCTGGCCCTGCTGGTGTTTCCTTCCAGCGAAGTGGAAGCCAAGAAAACCACCCTCAATCTCGAGCTGGAGAGCCCTGCCGAGCAGTTGAAGGACGAATCCCGCGCTGCGCCTCTGGTGCAGGCCGACGGTGAGCAAGGCTCGCCATTCGCCCAGATCGAAGAGGCCACCCCCGAGACCCAGAAGGCCGAGCAGGAAGCCCCTGCCGCCGAACCGGTCGTCGAAGCCGCCAAGCAACCCAGCCACCGCGAAGTCACCGTGGCTCGGGGCGATACCCTGTCCACCCTGTTCGCCAAGGTCGGCCTGCCGAGCAACGCAGTGCACGACCTGCTGGCCAGCAACAAGCAGGCCAAGCAGTTCAGCCAGCTCAAGCACGGCCAGGTCCTGCAGTTCGAGCTCGACAAGGACGGCCAGCTGGCCAGCCTGCACAGCAAGGTCAGCAACCTCGAAACCATTCGCCTGACCAAGACCGACAAGGGCTATACCTTCAACCGCGAAATCAGCAAACCGGTTGTACGTACCGCCTATGCCCACGGCGTTATCAAAAGCTCGCTTTCGGCCTCGGCCCAGCGCGCCGGCCTGTCCCACAGCATGACCATGGACATGGCGCGCGTGCTGGGATACGACATCGACTTTGCCCAGGACATTCGCCCAGGCGATGAATTCGACGTGGTCTACGAGCAGAAGGTAATGGACGGCAAGGTCGTCGGCACCGGCAACATCCTGTCTGCACGCTTCACCAACCGCGGCAAGACCTACACCGCCGTGCGCTATACCAACAAGCAGGGCAACACCAGCTACTACACCGCCGATGGCAACAGCCTGCGCAAGGCCTTCATCCGCACCCCGGTCGACTTCGCCCGCATCAGCTCGCGCTTCTCCGCCGGCCGCAAGCACCCGATCCTGAACAAGATCCGTGCTCACAAAGGCGTCGACTACGCCGCCCCACGTGGCACTCCGATCAAGGCAGCCGGTGATGGCCGCATCGAGCTGGCCGGGCGCCGCGGTGGTTACGGCAATACCGTGATCATCCAGCACGGCAACCGATACAAGACGCTGTACGGCCACATGCAGGGCTTTGCCAAGGGCATCAAGACCGGCGGCTCGGTCAAGCAGGGCCAGATCATCGGCTATATCGGCACCACCGGCCTGTCCACCGGCCCGCACCTGCACTACGAGTTCCAGGTCAACGGTGTGCACGTCGACCCGCTGAGCCAGAAAGTGCCGATGGCCGACCCGATCGCCAGAAACGAGCGCCAGCGCTTCCTGCAGCAGAGCCAACCCCTGATCGCCCGCATGGATCAGGAAAAGGCCACCCTGCTCGCAGCGAACAAGCGCTAAGCCCATGGCGCTCTACCTGGGGGTAATGTCCGGCACCAGCCTCGATGGCCTGGACATTGCCTTGATCGAACAAGGCGAGCAGCTCGAACTGCTCGCCACCCACTACCTCCCCATGCCCGGCGACCTACGCCAGGAGTTGCTGAGCCTTTGCAGCAGCGGCCCTGACGAAATCGCCCGCGCTGCGCTGGCAGAAAACCGCTGGGCCAATCTGGCAGGTGAAGGCATCCGCCAACTGCTGGCCAGGCAGGGGCTGCAGGCCGGAGCCATCCGCGCCATCGGTAGCCACGGCCAGACCATCCGCCACGAACCTGCACGCGGCTTTACCGTGCAGATCGGCAACCCGGCGCTGCTGGCCGAGCTTACCGGTATCAGCGTGGTCGCCGACTTCCGCCGTCGCGATGTGGCGGCCGGTGGACAAGGAGCGCCACTGGTGCCTGCCTTCCATGAAACCCTGTTCAGCCACCTGGGCCAGCGCCTGGCCATTCTCAACGTGGGCGGTTTCAGCAACCTCAGCCTGATCGAATACGACAAGCCAGTCCACGGCTTCGACTGCGGCCCGGGCAACGTGCTGCTGGATGCCTGGATCGAACGCAAGCGCGGCCAGACCTACGATGCGGATGGGGCCTGGGCTGCCTCGGGCGTGGTGCAGGCCGACTTGCTCAGCGCACTGCTGGCCGACCCGTTCTTCGCGGGCAGCGGCCCGAAGAGCACCGGCCGCGAAGTATTCAACCTACCCTGGCTGGATGGTCACCTGGCCCGCCTACCCGCTTACCGCGACGAGGACGTACAGGCAACATTGCTGGAACTGACCGCACGCAGCATCATCGACTCGTTGTGCAACGCCCAGCAAGGCACCGAAACGCTGCTGGTCTGCGGTGGCGGTGCGCGCAACGGCGCCCTTATGACACGCCTCGGCCAGTTGCTCCCCGGCGCCCGTGTCGCCAGCACCGGCGCCCATGGCGTGGACCCGGACTGGGTCGAAGCCATGGCCTTCGCCTGGCTGGCCCACTGTTGCCTGGAAGGCATCGCTGCCAATCGTCCTAGCGTGACAGCAGCCAAGGGCCTGCGCGTACTCGGCGCAATATACCCGGCCTGAACGTTACGCCAGAAAGCAAAACGCCGCGCAATTGCGCGGCGTTTTCGTATGGCCAGGCCTCAGATCGAGAACGAGGAGCCGCAGCCACAGGTGGTAGCAGCGTTCGGGTTCTTGATCACGAAGCGCGAGCCTTCCAGGCCTTCCTGGTAATCCACTTCGGCGCCGGCCAAGTACTGGAAGCTCATCGGGTCGACCACAAGGGAAACACCTTCGCGCTCGACGATGGTGTCGTCTTCGGCCACGTCCTCATCGAAGGTGAAGCCATACTGGAAGCCCGAGCAGCCGCCACCGGTGACGAACACGCGCAGCTTCAGACGATCGTTGCCTTCCTCGGAAACCAGGTTCTTCACCTTTTGCGCAGCGCCGTGGGTGAATTCCAAAGCGGTGGGGGTGAAGGTTTCGACGCTCATGTTGATTCTCCCGGCGTGGTAGCCGCCATAAAACTCGATGACGCGCATTATCCGCTTTCCCGAGAAAATCGGTCAAGAATTGTGCGGCTTTAGTAGCGACCTACAAAAAGGCCCGCATGACGCGGGCCTTTTCGAACGCTGGCGGCTTACGGCAGCAGGCCCGCGTGGGACAAGCCCATGCGCTCGTCCAGGCCGAACAGGATGTTGAGGTTCTGCACCGCCTGACCGGACGCACCCTTGACCAGGTTGTCGATCACCGACAGCACCACCACCAGGTCACCACCTTGCGGGCGATGAACGGCGATGCGGCAGACGTTGGCGCCGCGCACACTGCGGGTTTCCGGGTGGCTACCGGCCGGCATCACGTCGACGAACGGTTCATTGGCATAACGCTTCTCGAACAGCGCCTGCAAGTCGACCGAGGTGTCGGCGACAGTAGCGTACAGGGTGGCGTGGATTCCACGGATCATTGGCGTCAGGTGCGGCACGAAAGTCAGGCCGATATCTTTGCCAGCGGCCTGGCGCAGGCCCTGGCTGATTTCTGGCAGGTGGCGATGCCCCTTCACTGCGTAGGCTTTCATGCTTTCACCGGCTTCGCAGAACAGCGAGCCCACCGCCGCACCACGGCCAGCGCCGCTGACACCCGACTTGCAGTCGGCGATCAGGCGAGACGGGTCGGCCAGGCCAGCTTCCAGCAGCGGCAGGAAGCCCAGCTGGGTGGCGGTCGGGTAGCAACCCGGCACAGCGATCAGGCGTGCCTGGCGAATCTTCTCACGGTTGACTTCAGGCAGGCCGTATACCGCGTCCTTCAGCAGCTCTGGCGCACCGTGCGGCTGGCCGTACCACTTGCCCCACTCGGCGGCGTCCTGCAGGCGGAAGTCGGCGGACAGGTCGATCACCTTGGTACCTGCCGCCAGCAGTTCGCCAGCCAGGGCGTGGGCAACACCGTGCGGGGTGGCGAAGAACACCACATCGCAGGCGGCCAAGGTCTTGCTGTCCGGCACGCTGAATGCCAGTCCGTCATAGTGGCCGCGCAGGTTCGGGTACATGTCCGCCACTGCAACGCCCGCCTCGGAGCGCGAAGTGATGACCGCCACTTCGGCCTGTGGATGCTGTGCCAGCAGACGCAACAGTTCGACGCCGGTGTAACCCGTGCCGCCGACGATACCGACCTTGATCATAACGCTTGCCCCTTATCAACGAGCCGTCTGGAAAGCGCACGATAATAGGGGCGCAAGGCGCCTGTAACAACTCTTCGGGTGACCCTTCGGGCGCTTGACCACTACTATCTGACGACCGTGAATACCTGAAGGAACTCCCCCATGCTTTATCTATGGATCAAAGCGCTGCATATCGTCAGCGTAGTCTGCTGGTTCGCCGGCCTGTTCTACCTGCCGCGGCTGTTCGTCTACCACACCCAAAGCCAGGACAGCATCAGCCAGGAACGCTTCGTGACCATGGAGCGCAAGCTGTATCGCGGCATCATGAACCCGGCGATGATCGCAACCTACGTGTTCGGCGCATGGATGCTCTACCTCACCCCCGGCTGGCTCAGCCAGGGCTGGCTGCATGCCAAGCTGACCCTGGTCATCCTGCTGACCATCTACCATCACATGTGCGGCGCCCAGCGCAAGCGCTTCGCCAGCGGTAGCAACACCCGCAGCCACGTCTACTATCGCTGGTTCAACGAAGTACCCGTGCTGTTCCTGCTGGGTATCGTAATTCTGGTGGTGGTCAAACCGTTCTGACATAGCCACCCGCTCAAGGAGCCTTGCCATGTCGTTACCTGCCTCCCTCGAACAAAGCCTGCGCCTGCCCGTGGTTGCTGCACCGATGTTCCTGATCTCCAACCCCAGGCTGGTACTGGCCTGCTGCTCCAGCGGTGTGGTCGGTAGCTTCCCGGCCCTGAACCAGCGCGACAGCGCCGGCTTCAAGGCCTGGCTGGAGGAAATAGAGGCAGGCCTGGCAAAGCTGCAGGCGCCAGCACCCTATGCCGTCAACCTGATCGTCCACCCGACCAACCCGCGCCTGCAGGCCGACCTGGCGTTGTGCGTGGAACACCGCGTACCGATCGTCATCACCAGCCTCGGCGCGGTGAAGGAAGTGGTCGATGCCGTGCATGGCTACGGCGGCCTGGTGTTCCACGACGTCACCACCCGCCGCCATGCCGAGAAAGCCGCCGAAGCCGGTGTCGATGGCTTGATCGCCGTCGCTGCTGGCGCAGGCGGCCATGCGGGCACCTGGAGCCCGTTCGCCCTGGCCGCGGAGATCCGCCAGTTCTTCGACAAGACCCTGCTGCTGGCAGGCTGCCTCAACCACGGCCACGAGATCCTCGCCGCGCAAATGCTGGGTGCGGACCTTGCGTACATGGGCACCCGCTTCATCGCCACCGCAGAAAGCCAGGCCCCGGGCGCCTACAAGCAGATGCTGCTCGATTCCCATGCCGCCGACATCATCCATACCCCGGCGGTGTCCGGCGTCCCTGCCAGCTTCCTGCGCCCAAGCCTGGAGCAGGCTGGCTATGACATGGAAGCCCTCAAGGGTGGCCACGAGCAAGGCAAGCTCAAGCCGATCGACGACGAGGCCAAGGCCTGGAAAAACGTGTGGTCGGCGGGCCAGGGGGTCGGCAGTATCGACGACCTGCCCAGCGCCAGCGCGCTGATCGAACGGCTGCACGACGAGTACCGGGACGCACTGGAGCGCTGCCAGGCCCTGCGCGCCGGTAGCCACTAGCAAAAGGCAACACCTTGCCCGACCACGCTGTACACTAGGCGCCCTCTTCAGCCCCCAGGAGCCTAGCATGACCCGTTACGCCATGATCACTGGTGCTTCCAGCGGCTTGGGCCTGGCCCTGGCGGAAGCCCTGGCGCGGCGCGGGCGCAACCTGATCCTGGTGGCACGCCAGCGTGAAACGCTGGAGCCGGTGGCCATAGAACTGACCCAACGCTTCGGTGTCGAGGTGCTGTTCCGTGCCTGCGACCTCAGCCAGCCGTTACGCCTGTCGGGCTTCGTGCTGGAACTGGAGGAGGGCGAGCGACGCATCGACCTGTTGGTCAATTGTGCCGGCCTGCGCACCTACGGGCCATTCCTGGCCCATGAGTGGGCCGACGAGCAGGACCTTCTGGAAGTCAACGTGCTGGCCCTGAGCCGCCTGTGCCACGCCATCGGCAACTTGATGGCCGTACAGGGCGGCGGGCAAATCCTCAATGTCGCCGGCCTGGCCGGGGTGGCGCCAGGCCCGTGGATGGCCGCCTATGCCGCCAGCAAGGCCTATGTGCTGAGCTTCTCCCAAGCCTTGCGTGAAGAACTCAAGCGCACCGGCATCAAGGTTTCGGTACTGTGCCCCGGCCCGGTGCGCTCCTCGCGCCGGCGCATTCCGCGGCTGGATGGCAAGCCACGCTGCCTCAGCCCTGAGGAAGTGGCGCTGTACACCGTGCGCGCGCTGGACAAAAACCGCGCTCTGATCCTGCCCGGCCGGCGCAACCGCTGGCTGGCGTTCGCTCCGCGCCTGCTGCCGCGCTGGCTGGCGCGCAAGCTGGCCGGGGCCATCCACCGCCGTTATTGCCCGCTCGGCATGGAATAGCTACTGGGCGAGCGGCGCCTGGCTGAGTACACTCGGCCCGACCCTCACCATGGAGCAAGTGCTGTGGACGATTTATTCATCAAGATCATCAACCGGGAAATCCCGGCGAAGATCATCTACGAGGACGACCAGGTTCTGGCGTTCCACGATATAGCCCCCCAGGCGCCCGTGCATTTTCTGGTCATCCCGAAAAAGCACATCCGTACCCTCAATGACTTGACCGAAGAAGACAAAGGCCTGGCCGGTCACATCTTGTTCACCGCCCAGCGCCTGGCCAAGGAACTTGGCTGCGAGGAGGGTTTCCGCGTAGTGATGAACTGCAACGAGCAAGGCGGCCAGACCGTCTACCACATCCACATGCACGTGCTTGGCCAGCGCCAGATGCACTGGCCACCGGGCTGATCCACGGCAAGCGACCCTGCCACTATTGCGGTAAACTGTCGGGCACATTCTTGCGGAGGTGCCCGATGGCTACCGAACGTCACTACTCGCCGCTCGACCGCTTGTTGCTGCAGGCCGATACCGCCATGCGCACCTTGCTGCCCTTCAGCGGCCAACCCGCCCGTCCATCGCCGGCCATCGTCCAGCCGGACGTCGACCTGGACGAACAGCAGGCCCGCCATGTTGCCGGGCTGATGCGTATCAACCACACCGGCGAAGTCTGCGCCCAGGCGCTGTACCAAGGCCAGGCCCTGACCGCCAAGCTGCCCGAAGTGCGCAAGGCCATGGAACACGCCGCGGAGGAAGAAGTGGACCACCTGGCCTGGTGCGAACAGCGCATTCGCCAGCTGAACAGCCACCCCAGCGTGCTCAACCCGTTGTTCTACGGCATGTCGTTCGGTATCGGTGCACTTGCCGGGCTGGTAAGCGACAAGGTCAGCCTGGGCTTCGTCGCCGCCACCGAGCATCAGGTGTGCAAGCACCTCGACGAGCACCTGGAGCAGATCCCGCAGGAAGACGAAAAGTCCCGGGCCATCCTCGAACAGATGCGTATCGATGAGGAACAGCACGCCGAGTCTGCACTGGAAGCCGGCGGTTATCGCTTCCCCGCCCCTGTTCGCTTTGGCATGAGCCTGTTGGCCAAGGTCATGACCAAGAGCACCTACCGTATCTGAAGGCATCACCATGACGGACCGTTTCGACGCCAAGGACCTGGCGCGCGCCGTGCAAGCCGGCATTCTCCAGCAGGGACAGGACCAGGCCCTGCTGGCCTTCCTGCGCCAGCAGCCGGCACAGCGCGGCAGCTTCCAGCTGGCCCATGTCGCTTTCTACTTCGGTGCGATGCTGATCATGGCAGCAATGGGCTGGTTGCTCACCGAAGCCTGGATGCGCATCGGCGATTGGGCGCTGCTGGTCATCGCCAGCCTCTATATCCTGCTGCTCACGCTGTTCGCCATTAACCTGCAACGGCGCGTCCAGCCGGTCGCGGCTGGGGTGCTGGCGGCAGTCGCGGTCAGCATAGTGCCATTGGCGGTGTTCGCCATCGAACGGCTGGCCGGCTGGTGGCCAATGGATGATGCTCAGGCTAACTATCACCAGTACTACACCTACGTGCAGGGCGGCTGGCTGGCAATGGAAGCAGCCACGGTACTAGCCGGGCTGTTGATGCTGAGGCTGATCCCCTACCCATTCATCGTCATGCCGATTGCCGTGGCCTTGTGGTTCATGTCGATGGACCTGAGCGAATGGTTCTTCGGCTCGCCATTCAGCTGGGACCAGCGCCGCGAGGTTTCGCTGTGGTTCGGGCTCGGGCTACTGGTGGTGTTCGTCGGGATGGACGGCCGCACCCGCGAAGACTATGCCCACTGGGGCTACTTGGCCGGACTGGCGGCATTCTGGGGCGGACTTACGCTGGTGGACAGCGGCAGCGAGCTGGGCAAGGCCCTGTACTGCCTGATCAATATTGCCCTGATGGCTATGGCGGTGCTGTTGCGTCGGCCGGTGTTCATGGTATTCGGGGCGTTGGGCGTGGCGGCTTACCTGGGGTACCTGTCGTACGAGGTGTTTGCCGACTCGCTGCTGTTCCCGGTGGTGGTGACCCTGATCGGGCTGGGGGTTATCGGGCTGGGGCTGGTTTACCAGAAGCGGCGGGAGCGATTGAGCCAGGTAATGCGCGGCTGTTTGCCGGGATGGGTGCGTGCTGCGCTGCCGGCGCTTCGCAGCTGAAATTGTCGGGGCCGCTCTGCGCCCCATCGCCGGCAAGACAGTTGCTCCCACCTCGACCGCATTGACCTCAAGCCATGTGCTATCCCTGTGGGAGCTGGCTTGCCGGCGATGGGCTGCAACGCAGCCCCCAAAATTTGCTGTTCAACCCAGCTCTACAATCTCGTACCCGTGGGTAATCTCAACCCCGGCACGCTCGAGCATGATCGAAGCCGAGCAATACTTCTCCGCCGACAGCTCTACCGCACGCTTGACCTGGGCCTCCTTCAGCCCACGCCCCTTCACCACGAAGTTCATGTGGATCTTGGTAAACACCTTCGGCTCTTCGCTGGCACGCTCGGCCTCCAGGAACGCCTCGCAGCTTTCCACCGCCTGGCGCGACTTCTTCAGAATGCTGACCACGTCAAAGCTGCTGCAACCACCCAGGCCCAGCAACAGCATTTCCATCGGGCGCACGCCCAGGTTACGGCCACCGGCCTCGGGCGGGCCGTCCATCACGACGACATGGCCGCTCCCCGATTCGCCGAGGAACATAGCCTCACCGGCCCACTGGATACGTGCCTTCATCTACCCGGACTCCTGATTTTCGGAAAAGGGTGTCAGCTTAGACCTTGTGCGGCCGTGGGAAAAGCACGAGTCGTGTCGGTTTAGTACCGAAACATCCTGTAGTGTCTGATAAGCTGGCGCCAAATGACTGGCGCGCCCTGCCAGCCAACCTTTATAAAAAGCCTCTGCGTCATATCGAACAGGATTTCGTGATGGTTGCTTCCGCCCTACCCGCCAAGATCAAGAACATCGACAAACTGCTGGTGCACTGCCAACGCCGTCGCTATACCGCCAAAAGCAACATCATCTGCGCCGGCGACCGGGCCGAGACACTGTCGTTCATCATCAAGGGTTCGGTCACCATCCTCATCGAGGACGATGACGGCCATGAAATGATCATCGCCTATCTCAACAATGGCGACTTCTTCGGCGAGCTGGGCCTGTTCGAACCGGTCGAGGGTGAACAGCAGCGCAGTGCCTGGGTACGCGCCAAGACCGAATGCGAAGTGGCCGAAATCAGTTATGAGAAGTTTCGCGAACTGGCGCGCCAGGACCCGGAAATCCTCTATGCCCTGGGCAGCCAGATGGCACAGCGCCTGCGCAACACCACGCGCAAGGTCGGCGACTTGGCGTTCTTCGACGTTACCGGGCGTGTCGCCCGTTGCCTGCTGGAGCTGTGCAAACAACCCGACGCCATGACCCACCCCGATGGCATGCAGATCAAGATCACTCGCCAGGAAATCGGCCGCATCGTCGGTTGCTCGCGGGAAATGGTCGGCCGCGTCCTCAAGGATCTTGAAGAACGCAGCCTGGTGCAGGTCAAAGGCAAGACCATGGTGGTCTACGGAACCCGCTAGTCCTTGGGCAGGTCGGCCAGCACCTTGGCATAGGCCTGCGACAGCCGCTCGAACCATGGGGCTGCAGGCGCCACTTCGTGCAGGGCGATGTGCGCGTCGGCGCGGCAGCGCTGCTCCAACTCACAGCACTCGTTGAAACGGTTGACCGCCGCCACCATCGATTCACGCTCGTTGTCCAGCAGCAGCGCACCGTGCACCAGCACCACCGGGCGCTTGCCGCCCAGCCCCTGGCGCCAACGCTGGGCGGTGCCTACCAGCTTGCGGCCATTGAGGTTGACGTTGTAGCGGCCATCGCAGAAAGCGCCGTCGATTTCGCCCACCGACGCCACTCCGCCCCATTCGCGCAACACCTCGCACAGCGGCAGGCACAGGCGCTCGTAGGCATTTTCGATACGGCCATGGTCGCCTTCGCTGCGGGGGGCGACATAGACCAGGGCAACGTTCACCGTCGAATGAGACTGCGGCACCGGCTCACCACCGGTTTCGCGCAGCAGTACCGGCCAGCCGGCGATTGCCAGCTCCGAGCAGGCGGCTTCGAAGTTTTCCAGACGGCTCATCCGCCGAGGCATGACCAGGGCATGGTCGGTCGGGCGCCAGAACAGCACGCCACTGTCGCGTTCGCCGCGGCAGACGGCGGCCAGCAGTTCCTGTTCGGCGTGCAGGCCTTGTTCGACAGTCAGGGCCAGGGGTTGATCGGTCATTGATCCACCTATGTTGTTGTTTTCGATGGCCTCTTCGCGGGTTAACCCGCTCCCACAGGGGTATCGCAGATCCCAAAGGCAGTGATCATCCTGTGGGAGCGGGCTTACCGAAGCGTCGGACAGCCGCGAAATGGCCATTACAGGCATACAAAAAAGCCGGCAATAGCGCCGGCTTCGTTTCGATCAGTCCAGTTGCTGAACAGTCTTCTTCACCTGATCCGGGAAGAACAACCGCTGCAGTTCCAGCCCTGGCTGCTCGGCGCGCATGAATGCCTCACCTACCAGGAACGAGTAGACTTCGTTGATCGCCATCAGCTCCACATCAGCCCGGTTCAAGATGCCGCTCTCGGTAATCGCCAGGCGATCACGCGGAATACGCGGCAGCAGGTCGAGGGTGGTTTCCAGGCTGACCTCGAAGGTGTGCAGGTTACGGTTGTTCACCCCCACCAGCGGAGTATCCAGGGTTTTCAACGCGCGCTCCAGCTCATCGCCGTCGTGCACTTCCACCAGCACGTCTAGGCCGACACCCTTGGCCGTGGCCGCCAGCTCTGCCATCTTCACGTCATCCAGCGCCGACACGATCAGCAACACACAGTCCGCGCCCAAGGCCCGGGCCTCGACGATCTGGTACGGGTCGACCATGAAGTCCTTGCGAATCACCGGCAGCGACACTGCCGCGCGGGCCTGCTGCAGGTACTCGTCGGCCCCCTGGAAGTAATCCACATCGGTCAGCACCGACAGGCAGGTCGCCCCGCCCTTCTCGTAGCTGACGGCGATTTCCGCCGGCACGAAATGCTCGCGAATCACGCCTTTGCTCGGCGAGGCCTTCTTGATTTCGGCAATCACCGCTGGCTGCTTGCGCGCGGCTTGCTCAATGAGGGCCTTGGCAAAGCCACGCGGGGCGTCGGCAGCCTTGGCCAGGCCCTCCAGTTCGGCGAGGCTGACGCGCGCGCTGCGCTCGGCCACTTCCTGAAACTTGCGGGCAATGATCCTTTCCAGCACCGTCGGCACACTCATGCTTCGTTCTCCACCTTGAATACTGCAGTAAAGGCCCCCAGCTCCTGCAGCTTCTCCCAGGCCAGCCCGGTGTGCAGTACGTCGTGGGCCAGTTCCACACCGGCTTTCAGGCTCATGGCATGGTCAGCGGCATACAGCGCCGCGCCCGCATTGAGCACGATCATCTCGGCGGCCTTCTGGCCGTTTTCGGTCTTGCGCCGGCCCAACGCATCGCGGATCAGCTCCAGCGAAGCCTGCGGGTTCTCGACGGCCAGGCCGTGCAGGCTCTGGCTCTTCATGCCGAGGTCTTCCGGCTCCACCCAGTATTCTGTGATTTCGCCATTCTTCAGTTCGGCGACGAAGGTCGGGGCAGCCAGGCTGAACTCGTCCAGGCCGTCCTTGGAGTGCACCACCAGCACGTGCTTGCTGCCCAGGCGCTGCAGTACTTCAGCCAAGGGGCGGCACAGGGTCTGGGCGAATACACCGACCACCTGGTGCTTCACCCCGGCCGGATTCGTAAGCGGGCCGAGCATATTGAACAGGGTACGCAGCCCCAGGTCGCGACGCGGGCCGGCAGCATGCTTCATGGCCGAGTGATGGCTTTGCGCGAACATGAAGCCGATGCCCAGGCTGTCGATGCAACGGGCCACTTGGGTGGGCGTCAGGTTCAGGTAGATGCCGGCAGCCTCCAGCAGGTCGGCACTGCCGCTCTTGCCCGATACCGCGCGGTTGCCATGCTTGGCCACGGTGCAACCCGCCGCCGCCAGGACGAACGACGAGGCGGTGGATACGTTGAAAATATTGGCGCCATCGCCGCCGGTACCGACGATATCGACCACGCCATCGAGGCTCTGCAGTTCGACCTTTTCGGCCAGTTCGCGCATCACCGACACCGCACCGACGATCTCGTCGATGCTTTCGCTCTTCATGCGCATGCCCATCAGGAAGGCGCCGATCTGCGCTTCGCTGCACTGGCCGGTCATGATCTGGCGCATGACGTCGCGCATTTCTTCAGTAGAAAGGTCCAACTGGCCGACGATACGGCTCAACGCACTCTTGATATCCATGTTCGATCCTTAGCGGCGGCCGCCGGTCTGCTTGAGGAAGTTGGCGAACAGTTCGTGGCCCTGTTCGGTCAGGATCGACTCGGGGTGAAACTGCACCCCTTCGATATTCAGCGTCTTGTGGCGCAGACCCATGATCTCGTCGACCGAACCGTCAGCATGGGCGGTCCAGGCAGTCACTTCCAGGCACTCGGGCAAGGTTTCGCGCTTTACCACCAGCGAGTGGTAACGGGTCACGGTCAATGGGTTGTTAAGGCCGGCGAACACGCCCAGGTCACGGTGATGTACGGGGCTGGTCTTGCCGTGCATCACCTGGCGGGCACGTACCACATCGCCGCCAAAGGCCTGGCCGATGGACTGGTGGCCCAGGCATACGCCAAGGATCGGCAGCTTGCCGGCAAAGTGCAGGATGGCTTCGATGGACACGCCCGCCTCGCTCGGCGTGCACGGCCCTGGAGATACGACGATGCGCTCGGGGTTGAGGGCTTCGATCTGGGCGATGGTCATTTCGTCATTGCGAATGACCTTTACCTCGGCACCCAGCTCGCCAAGGTACTGAACGACGTTGTAAGTGAATGAGTCGTAATTGTCGATCATCAGTAACATCGGGTTAAACCTCTTGAATCTACTGACTTCAGAATTCGAACCTTTCTGCACCAGCCAACAGGCGCGGCTTTGCCACAAAGGGCGGTAGACAGGAAGGCAAACGGGGGCGGGCCGGACGGGCCGGCAGGGGATAAAGTCAGGCGCGCCAACGCCAACGGGCGTGGGCCTTGATTACGCGCATCAAGAGTTTGCTGACGATCAACACAGGATAGGTCTCGCTCATACGTCCCGGCACAGTAGCCTACCGGGGCGGCGGGCGCAATATGCCTGTAAACACGGGGAAACGAATGGACTTGGGAGGGATGCACGGCGATTTGCTAAGGTCGATGGGGTTGTCCTGATAAAAACAAAGAAAAGGATGTTCCCTGATGCGAAAAGCACCGTTATTGCGCTTTACCCTCGCCTCATTGGCGTTAGCCTGCAGCCAGGCCTTCGCGACACCCTCGCCCTACTCGAACATGATCGTTTTTGGTGACAGCCTCAGCGACGCCGGGCAGTTTGGCGGGGTGCGCTTCACCAACCGCGATGCCAATGGCAATTATGCGCCAGTGTCACCGATGATCCTGGGCGGGCGGCTCGGTGTGAACCCGACCGAGCTAGGCCCTTCCACCTCTCCGGTCAATCCGGTGCTGGGCCTTCCCGACGGCAACAACTGGGCAGTCGGTGGCTACACCACCCAGCAGATCCTGGACTCGATCACCACTACCTCGGAGACCGTCATCCCACCAGGGCGCCCCGGCGCCGGGCTGGTATTGCGTGATAAACCGGGCTACCTGGCCAACGGCCTGCGCGCCGACCCCAACGCGTTGTATTACCTGACTGGCGGCGGCAATGACTTCCTGCAAGGCCTGGTCAACAGCCCGGCCGATGCCGTGGCCGCTGGCGCCCGCCTGGCCGCCAGCGCCCAGGCCCTGCAGCAAGGCGGCGCCCGCTACATCATGGTCTGGTTGCTGCCTGACCTCGGGCAGACACCGAACTTCAGCGGTACGCCGCAACAAAACCCACTGTCGCTGCTATCCGGCGCGTTCAACCAGTCGTTGCTCAGCCAACTGGGGCAGATCGATGCCGAGATCATTCCACTGAACATCCCTGTGCTGCTGAGCGAAGCGCTGGCCAGCCCCGAACAGTTCGGCCTTGCCAGCGGCCAGAATCTGGTCGGCACCTGCTACAGCGGCGAAGGCTGCGTGGAAAACCCGGTGTACGGCATCAACGGCGCCACGCCAGACCCGACCAAGCTGCTGTTCAACGACTCGGTGCACCCGACCATCGCCGGCCAACAACTGATTGCCGACTACGCCTATTCGATCATTGCCGCCCCCTGGGAACTGACCTTGCTCCCGGAAATGGCCCACGCCAGCCTGCGCACTCACCAGGACGAATTGCGCAACCAGTGGCAGACACCCTGGCAGGCAGTTGGCCAGTGGCAGGCCTTCGTTGCCACCGGCGCCCAGGACCTGGACTTCGACGGCCAGCGCAGCGCGGCCAGCGGCGACGGCCGCGGCTACAACCTGACCCTGGGCGGCAGCTATCGTCTGAACGATGCATGGCGCCTGGGCCTGGCCGGAGGCGTGTACCGGCAGAAGCTGGAAGCCGGCGCACAGGACTCGGACTACAAGCTGGACAGCTACCTTGCCAGCGCCTTCGCCCAATACTGCCAGGACCGCTGGTGGGCCGACGCGGCGCTGACCGCCGGGCACCTGGACTACAGCGACCTCAAGCGCACCTTCGCCCTTGGCGTGAACGACCGCAGCGAAAAGGGCGACACCGATGGCGAGGCCTGGGCGATGTCGGGGCGGCTGGGCTACAACCTGGCAGCCGAGAGCAGCAGCTGGCAGCTGGCGCCGTTCATCAGCGCCGACTATGCGCGGGTGAAAGTGGATGGCTATGACGAGAAGAGCGGGCGTTCGACGGCGCTGGGCTTCGATGATCAGGAACGTACATCACGCCGTTTGGGCGTAGGGTTGCTGGGCAGTTTGCAGGTGCTGCCGAGTACCCGGCTGTTCGCCGAGGTGGCGCAGGAGCACGAGTTCGAGGATGACCAGCAGGATGTGACGATGCACCTGACCAGCCTGCCAGCGAATGACTTCACCCTGGCCGGGTATACGCCGCACAGCGACCTGACCCGGGCGAGCCTGGGGGTGAGCCATGAAGTGGTGGCGGGGGTGCATTTGCGCGGCAACTATAACTGGCGCAAGAGCGATGAGTTGACGCAGCAGGGAGTGAGTTTGGGCGTCAGCGTCGACTTTTGAATTGATGGGGCCGCTTTGCGGCCCTTCGCGGGCTCGCCCGCTCCCACGGGTATTGCACAGGCCTTGCAGCATGTGATTTCCCTGTGGGAGCGGGCATGCCCGCGAAGGGCTGCAACGCAGCCCCGACCAACTTACTTGGCCGAAGTCTGCTCAGCCAACGCCACCGCGCGGAACATCGCCCGGCGCTTGTTGATGGTTTCTTCCCACTCCAGCGCCGGCACCGAGTCGGCAACGATGCCGCCCCCGGCCTGCACATGCAGCTCACCGTCCTTGATTACCGCGGTACGGATAGCAATGGCGGTATCCATGTTGCCGTTCCACGCGAAGTAACCGACAGCACCACCGTAAACACCACGCTTGACCGGCTCCAGTTCGTCGATGATCTCCATCGCACGAATTTTCGGCGCCCCCGAAAGCGTCCCGGCTGGCAGGATCGCCCGCAGCGCGTCCATCGCAGTCAGCCCTTCGCGCAGCTGGCCAGTGACATTGGACACAATGTGCATCACGTTGGAGTAACGCTCGATCACCATCTTTTCGGTCAGGCGCACGCTGCCCGTCGAGGACACGCGACCGACGTCGTTACGGCCCAGGTCGATCAGCATCAGGTGCTCGGCAATTTCCTTGTCGTCCGACAGCAGGTCGTCTTCCAGCGCGCGGTCGGCCTCTTCGGTAGCACCACGCGGGCGGGTGCCGGCAATCGGGCGCACGGTGACCAGGTTGTCCTCGACGCGCACCAGCACCTCGGGCGAGCTGCCGACAACATGGAAGTCGCCAAAGTTGAAGAAGTACATGTACGGCGTCGGGTTGAAGCAGCGCAGCGCGCGGTAAAGGTCGATAGGCGCAGCCTTGAAGTCGATCGACATGCGCTGCGACGGCACCACCTGCATGCAGTCACCGGCCAGGATGTATTCCTTGATGCGGCCGACGGCGTTCTCGTAATCCTCGCGGGTATAGCTGGAGCGGAACTCCGGCTCGGCAGCCTGTGGGCCACTCAGGTCCAGGCCACGGCGTGGGGTGATCGGCTGACGCAGGGTTTCCAGCAGGCCTTGCAGACGCGCCTGGCCCTGTTCGAAAGCCTGCTCTTGAGCCGGGTCGACCAGCACGATCGCGTGCATCTTGCCCGCCAGGTTGTCGAACACCACCACCGCGTCGGACACCATCAGCAGGATATCCGGCACACCCAGCGGGTCCGGGTTGGGGCTGGCACCCAGGCGCTTTTCCACATAGCGCACGCAGTCGTAGCCGAAGTAGCCGACCAGGCCGCCGTTGAAGCGCGGCAGGCCAGGGATATCGGCGACCTTGTAACGGTCTTTGAAGGTTTCGACGAAGGCCAGCGGGTCTTCGACATCGTGGCTTTCAACCTCCACGCCATCCTGCAGGATGCTGACGTGGTAACCGTGCACACGCATCACGGTGCGCGACGGCAGGCCGATCATCGAGTAACGGCCCCATTTCTCGCCGCCTTGCACCGATTCGAGCAGGTACGAGTTGGGCTGGTCGGCCAGTTTCAGGTAGATCGACAGCGGCGTGTCGAAGTCGGCCAGGGTTTCGCAGGCCAGGGGAATGCGGTTGTAGCCGGCAGCGGCCAGGCGCAGGAATTCTTCGCGGGTCATGAGTAGCCTCGTGGCAAGCAGCAATAGGTCAGGCAAACGGACGGGCCGGCACGCGCCGGCAGGCTCAAGTCAGGCGCGCCAACGCCAACGGGCCAGGGCCTTGATGACTTTCATCCAGAATTTGCCGGTAACCGCCACGGTGGACTCTCTGTCTTGTGAGGCTTGAAGGTCCGCCAACGTTATCCCAGTGGCCGGGTCTGCGCAACCGGGCAGCAATGCGCGCAGGTCGTCGATCACCAGACTGGGGGACTCGTCGTGGATCGGCCGGCCGTGGTTGTAGCCGTAGGTCAGGCCCACGCACTTTACGCCAGCCGCCTTGGCTGCCAGCACGTCACTGCGTGAATCGCCGACGAACAGCGACTGCTGAGGGGTGACACCGGCCATTTGCATGACGAACAGCAGCGCCGCAGGGTCGGGCTTTTTCTGCGGCAGGGTGTCGCCGCCGATGATCCAGCGGAAGTAGTTGCCAATCTTCATCTGGTCCAGCAGCGGGCCAACGAAGCGCTCGGGCTTGTTGGTGATCAGCGCCATTTCCACGCCCTGCTTGCGCAGCCAGCGCAGGGTGTCCTGCACACCGGGGTAGACCACGGTCAGTTCGTGGCTTTCGGCATAGGCGTCCATGAACAGCGCCAGCGCCTGGTCGGCCAGCGCATCGTCCACGGTGGCGTGGTCGATGCCACCGGCCAGCGCCCGGCGCACCAGCACCTGGGCGCCGTTGCCCACCCAGTGGCGCACCGCGTCCAGACCGGCAGGCGGGCGCCCCAGTTCGAGCAGCATGCGGTCCACGGCGGCGGCCAGGTCTGGCACGGAATCGATCAGGGTACCGTCCAGATCGAACATCACCAGCCTGGGCAGCGTCCCCGGGAACAGCTGCTCGAAGCCGCTCATGCGCGGGCCTGAGCCAGTTCGGCACGCATCCTGGCGATGACTTCCTGGTAGTCCGGGGCGTTGAAGATCGCCGAGCCGGCCACGAAGGTGTCGGCGCCAGCGGCAGCGATCTCGCGAATGTTGTTGACGTTGACGCCACCGTCGATTTCCAGGCGGATATCACGGCCGCTGGCGTCGATCAGCGCACGCGCCTCGCGCAGCTTGTCGAGGGTGCCAGGGATGAACTTCTGCCCGCCGAAGCCTGGGTTGACGCTCATCAGCAGCACCATGTCGACCTTGTCCATCACGTACTTCAGCGCGTCCAGGCTGGTGGCCGGGTTGAACACCAGGCCGGCCTTGCAGCCACCGTCCTTGATCAGCTGCAGCGAACGGTCGATGTGCTGCGAGGCTTCCGGGTGGAAGGTGATGTAGGTGGCACCAGCTTCGATGAAGTCGCCGATGATGCGGTCGACCGGGCTGACCATCAGGTGCACGTCTATCGGGGCGGTGACGCCGTACTTGCGCAGGGCGGTGCAGACCATCGGGCCGATGGTCAGGTTGGGGACGTAGTGGTTGTCCATGACATCGAAGTGAACGATGTCGGCACCCGCGGCCAATACCTTGTCGACATCCTCGCCCAGACGGGCGAAATCGGCGGAGAGAATGGAGGGGGCAATAGCGTAGGGCTGCATGGCGCACCTGTTGGCAGAATCACGGTGGCGCGCATTGTAACCCAGGGAAGCGGATGAAGGCTGATTAGCATCAACCTGTACTGGCCTCTTCGCGGCTAAAGCCGCTCCCACAGGTGCACAAACCCTGTGGGAGCGGCTTTAGCCGCGAAGAGGCCAGCACAGGCAACATACCTTCAACCAGGCTGCTGGGTTCTCAACTTCTCGCTACGCCCGCGCAACCACTCCAGGGTCAGCAGCAACACCACCGAGAAGGCAATCAGCAAGGTCGCCGCCGCGGCAATGGTCGGGCTCAGGTTTTCGCGAATACCACTGAACATCTGCCGCGGCAGGGTCGCCTGCTCCGGCCCGGCCAGGAACAGGGTCACCACTACTTCGTCAAACGACGTGGCAAAGGCGAACAACGCCCCCGAAATCACCCCGGGTGCGATCAACGGCAGGGTCACCCGGCGGAACGTGAGCAGTGGCGAGGCGCCCAGGCTGGCCGCAGCGCGCACCAGGTTATAGTTGAAGCCCTGCAAGGTCGCAGAAACGGTAATGATGACGAACGGCACGCCCAGTACCGCATGCACCAGAATCAGCGAGGTGAAGCTGTTGCCCATGCCCAGCGGGGCAAAGAACAGGTAGCTGGCAACACCGATGATCACCACCGGCACCACCATCGGCGAAATCACCAGCGCCATCACCAGCGATTTGCCCGGAAAGTCGCCACGGGTCAGGCCGATGGCCGCCAGGGTGCCGAACACCATGGCCAGCACTGTGGCCGCCGGCGCGACGATGATGCTGTTCTTCAAGGCCCGCATCCACTCGGCCGAGCCGAAGAAGTCCTGGTACCACTGCAGCGAGAAGCCCTGCAGCGGGTACACCAGAAAACTGCCACTGTTGAAGGACAGCGGCACGATCACCAGTACCGGCAGTATCAGGAACAGCAGGATCAAGCCGCATAGAATGCGCAGGCTGTAGAACCACACCCGCTCCACGGGCGACATGTAAGGGCTCAGCATGACAAGGCTCCTCAGCTCAGGCGCAGGCGGCTGGCGCCGACCAGCCAGCTATAGATCAGGTACAACAGCACGGTCGCCAGCAGCAACAGCCCGCCCAGCGCGGTGGCCATGCCCCAGTTGATGCTGGTGTTGGTGTAGAAGGCCACGAAGTAGCTGACCATCTGGTCATTCGGGCTGCCCAGCAGTGCCGGGGTGATGTAGTAGCCGATGGCCAGGATGAACACCAGCAGGCAACCAGCGCCAACTCCGGCGTACGTCTGCGGGAAGTAGACCCGCCAGAAACTGGCGAACGGGTGGCAGCCCAGCGAGATCGCCGCACGCATGTAGCTTGGCGAAATGCCCTTCATCACGCTGTACAGCGGCAGGATCATGAACGGCAGCAGGATGTGCACCATCGAGATGTACACGCCGGTGCGGTTGAACACCAGTTCCAGCGGCTGGTCGATGATGCCCATGGCCATCAGCGCGCTGTTGATCAGGCCACCCGACTGCAGCAGCACGATCCACGCCGCCACCCGCACCAGGATCGAGGTCCAGAACGGCAGCAGCACCAGGATCATCAGCAGGTTGCTCTGCCGGGTCGGCAGGTTGGCCAGCAGGTAGGCCAGCGGGTAGGCCAGCACCAGGCAGATGGCGGTAATCACCACACCCATCCACAGGGTACGGGCGAAGATATCCAGGTAGATGGCCTGGTCCGGGGTGGCCTTGGCCAGTTCGCCAAGGTCATCGATACGATGGTCGAGCGAAGCCAGCAGGTAGAACGAGGTGACCGTACTGGTGTTGCGGCGGATTGCCTGCCAGTAGGCCGGGTCGCCCCAACGCTCGTCGAGGGCCTGCAAGGCATCTTTATAGGAAGCGGGTTCGCTCTTGAACGGCAGCGCTCGCGCGGTCTTGGCCAACAGGCTGCGGTAACCGGCAAGCTCCATGTTCAGGCGCTTGGACAGATCGCCCAGGGTCTGGTTCTTGCGCGACTCGGCCAGGTCCTGGCTCAACGCCTTGTACACGTCCTCGCCCGGCAGGCTCTTGCCATCCCACTGGGTGATGACGCCCACGGTGCGTGGCAGGCCGCCAACCACTTCCGGGTTGCCGACGCTCTTGTACAGCAGCGCCGCGATCGGCACCAGGAACACCAGCAGGAGAAACAGCGCCAGCGGCGCGATCAACGCCTGCGCCTTCCAGCGGTTTACCCGCTCGGCGTGCTTG
Source organism: Pseudomonas sp. B10(2017) (assembly GCF_002113295.1). Lineage (NCBI taxonomy): Bacteria > Pseudomonadati > Pseudomonadota > Gammaproteobacteria > Pseudomonadales > Pseudomonadaceae > Pseudomonas > Pseudomonas sp. B10(2017). The sequence continues at coordinate 310,272 of NZ_NEJU01000004.1, read as the reverse complement.
AGGCGCTGCTTGAGACTTGGACCTGCGCCTTCTTTGAGGGGCACTGCAATGGCCATGGCGAACTCCGCGATACGAACTGAAAATGGGGCTGCTGCGCAGCCCATCGCCGGCAAGCCAGCTCCCACAGGTACTGCACTGGCTTCGAGGCTTCTGATCCCTGTGGGAGCTACCTCCTACAGGTACTGCACTGGCTTCGGGGCTTGTGATCCCTGTGAGAGCTTTCCCCACAGGTACTGCACTGGCCTCGGGGCTTCTGATCCCTGTGGGAGCTGCCCCTACAGGTACTGCGCTGATCTCGGGGATAGCGCGGCCCCTGTGGGAGCTGGCTTGCCGGCGATGGGCCGCAAAGCGGCCCCCTACGCTGGTCGTTTACTTCTTCGCCGCCCAGGCGTTGAAGCGTTGCTCCAGCTGCTCGCTGTTGTCAGCCCAGAAGGCCACGTCGATCTGCACCTGGTTGGCGATGTTTTCAGGCGTGGTCGGCATGTCCTTCTTCACCGCGTCCGACAGCAGGCTCACGGCCTTGGAATTGGCCGGGCCGTAGGCGATGTTCTCGGAGTAGGTCTTCTGCTGCTCGGGCTGCACGCTGAAGGCGATGAATTTCTTCGCTTCCTCGACATCCTTGGCGCCTTTCGGGATGGCCCAGGCGTCGAAGTCGTAGATGCCGCCGTTCCACACCACTTTCAGGTTGCTCTCTTTCTGCACCGCAGCAATGCGGCCGTTGTAGGCGGAGCTCATGACTACATCACCCGAGGCCAAGTACTGCGGCGGCTGGGCGCCGGCTTCCCACCACTGGATGCTTGGCTTGAGTTCGTCGAGTTTCTTGAAGGCGCGGTCCACGCCCTCTTTGGTACCCAGCACCTGATACACGTCCTTCGGCGCCACCCCGTCGGCCATCAGGGCGAATTCCAGGGTGTACTTGGCGCCCTTGCGCAGGCCGCGCTTGCCCGGGAATTTCTTGGTATCCCAGAAATCGGCCCAACTGGTCGGTGCGGTCTTCAGCTTGTCGGCGTTGTAGGCCAGCACCGTGGACCATACGAAGAAGCCAACGCCGCATGGCTGGATGGCACCCGGCACGTAGTCGGCCTCATTACCGAACAGCGCCGGGTCGAGCTCCTCGAACATGCCCTCGTCACAACCGCGGGCCAGTTCTGGCGACTCAACTTCCACCAGGTTCCAGGACACGCTCTTGGTGTCGACCATGGCTTTGACCTTGGCCATCTCGCCGTTGTACTCGCCTGCGACGATGTTGCCATTGCCGGCCTTCTGCCAAGGTTCGTAGAACGCCTTGACCTGGGCCGCCTTGTTGGCACCGCCGAACGAAACAACGGTGAGGTCTGCGGCCATGGCCTGGCCAGCGGCGAACAGCCCCAGGGCCAGGGCGGTCAGTTTCAACTGCTTGCGCATTATTATTCTCTCCACAGTACAGGGTTGGTGAAGCAATCCATCAATGGGCTTCGGCAATCGGATCGAGCGCGCGGGCGTGCTCCACCTCCCAGCCCAGCGGTACCACATCGCCCACGGCCAGGGCCGGGTCGAGCTCGGCAATCGGCTGCTTCACGAAGAAGTCGCCCTTGCCGCAAACCTCCAGGCGCACCCGCACGTGGTCGCCCAGGTAAATGAATTCGGCCACCCGGCCCGAGAAACGGTTCACGCAGCTTTCGCTGTGGCCGTTCAGGCGCACGCGCTCCGGGCGGATGGACAGGGTCACCGGCTCGCCGGCCTGGCCGACATTCACCGCCAGCGCCTCGACCCGCTCGCCACGCGGCAACTGCACTTGGCAGCGTTTGCCATCGCTGGCGAGCAAGGTGCCATTGATGCGGTTATTCTCGCCGATGAAGTTTGCGACGAAGGTGTTGCAGGGTTCTTCGTACAGCGTGCGCGGGTCGGCGATCTGCTGGATTTCGCCCTGGTGGAACACGGCCACCCGGTCTGACATGGTCAGCGCTTCGCCCTGGTCGTGGGTCACGTACACCACGGTCACGCCCAGGCGCTGGTGGATGTGCTTGATCTCCATCTGCATGTGCTCGCGCAGCTGCTTGTCCAGCGCGCCCAGCGGTTCGTCCATCAGCACCAGCTGCGGCTCGAACACCAGCGCGCGAGCCAGGGCCACACGCTGCTGCTGGCCTCCGGACAGCTGGCCGGGGTAACGCTTGGCGAAGGCATCGAGCTGGACCATGTTCAGCACCCGCTTGACCCGCTCGCTGATGTCGGTCTTGCTCAGGTTGCGCACGGTCAGTGGGAAGGCCAGGTTCTCGGCCACGGTCATGTGAGGGAACAGCGCGTAGTTCTGGAACACCATGCCGATGTCGCGCTTGTGCGGCGGCACGTTGTTGATCGAGCGCCCGGCCAGCTGGATTTCACCGGCGGTGGGGGTCTCGAAGCCGGCCAGCATCATCAGGCTGGTGGTCTTGCCCGAGCCGGATGGGCCAAGCAGGGTGAGGAACTCGCCCTTGCGAATATCCAGGTTGAGGTCTTTGACGATCAGCGACTCGCCGTCGTAGCTCTTCTGCACACCACGGAAGCTGACCAGCGTTTCGCTGGTTGCAGCGTTCGACTTCGCCTCGCTCATGCCTGCACCTTCTTGTTGGATGACTGCGTAGGCAAAGACTAGACAAGCGGCAAGCGCCGGAAAATCGGGGGTGGTGAGAGAATGCCATCATCCGGATGGAAGATTTGCTGTAGGGATTCCCCTACAAAGATGGCGGGTTTGGAATGCTCATCCGAGCCACCCGCCAAACCTGTGGGAGCGGGCATGCCCGCGAAGGAGCCGGTTCAGCCATAGAGATCGGCAGGTCAGGCCCTTTCGCGGGCACGCCCGCTCCCACAGGGATCTCGGCAAGTTCCGAGAACAGGCATGTCGCATTCAGAGCAACTTGTGCTCCATTGCGTACTTCACCAGCTCAGCCAGCGAGTTCACTTTCAGCTTCTGCATCAGGCGTGCCTTGTGCGTGCTGATGGTCTTGCTCGACAGCGCCAGTTGCTGGGCGATGTCGTTGACGTTGGCGCCCTGTGCCAGCCGTTCGAATACCGAAAACTCCCGCTCCGACAGCAGCGTGTGCAACGGCCGCGACTCGGTCAGGCCCACTTCGAAGACCATGCGGTCGGCCAGCGCCGGGTCGATATAGCGCCCGCCAGCGGCAACCCGGCGAATCGCGGTCAGCAACAGCGCCGGGTCGCTGTCCTTGGTGGCATAGCCCGCCGCCCCGGCCTTCAGCGCCCGAGCCGCCATTTGCGCTTCATCGTGCATCGACAGCATCAGGATCGCCGGGGCGTCGTGCAACGCTCGGATCCGCGGAATCGCCTCCAGGCCATTCACACCCGGCATCGAGATATCCAGCAGTACCACCTCGCACGGCGTGTGGCGCAGGGTTTCCAGCAACTGCTCACCGTTACCGGCCTCCCCCGCCACCTGCATGTCCTTGGCCAGGCCGATCAACTGCTTGATGCCTTCACGGACAATGGTGTGGTCTTCGGCCACCAGCACTCGAATCACGATCGCTCTCCTACTCCAACGGTATGGCCACGCTCAGGCTGGTGCCTTCGCCCGGTTCACTGTCCAGTGCCATGCTGCCGCCCAGCATCAGCACCCGCTCACGCACCCCTACCAGGCCGAACGAGGTGGGCCGTGGCTGGTCGCGGCAAAAGCCCTGGCCGTCATCGCTGACAGTCATGCGCAATTGCCCGTGCTCACGCACCAGTTCGATCTCCACGCTGTGCGCCTGGGCATGGCGCATCACGTTGGTCAGCGCCTCCTGGAGGATACGGAACAGCCCGATGGCCTTGGCATCGCTCAATGCTGGCAGATTATCCGGTACTTGCACCAGGCAGGGGATTTGCGTGCGTGCTTCAAAGCGCCGCGCCTGCCATTCGATGGCCGAGGCGATGCCGGCATCGAGAATCGGCGGGCGCAAGGCGGTGGCCACGTCACGCACCAGCTGGAACAGTTGGGCTATCAGGCGCTTCATGGTGGTCAGGCGCTCGTTCAGGCCCGGGTCCAGCTCGGCGAAGGCCAGCTCGCACATCGACACCTCCAGCTTGAGCACGGTCAGCATCTGCCCCAGTTCATCGTGCACTTCCCGGGCAATGCGGGCCTTTTCTTCCTCACGCACGCTTTCCAGATGGGCCGACAGTTCGCGCAGCTGCTCCTGGGACCTGGCCAGCGCCAACTCTGCCCGCTTGCCCTGGGTGATGTCCCACACCACGCCGTCCCACACCACCTGGCCGTTGCCAAGGCGTCGGGTGCTGGCCTTGATGTCGGCCCAGCGCTGCTCACCCTGCCGGGTGAGGATGCGCCCCTGCCAGGACCAATCCTGGTCGCTGGCCAGGGCCAGGTCCTGCACTCGGTGGTAGTCGGCGCGGTCCTCGGGATGTACCAGGTTGCGCAGGCCCATCTGCGGGTGCTGGATCTCGCTGGGCGAATAGCCCACCAAGGCCTCACTGCCCTCGCTGATGTAGGGGAATTCCAAGTCACCCTCGGCCGGGTCTCGCTCCAGGCGGAACACCAACCCCGGCACGTTGCCGGCGATGCCCTTGAGGCGCGCCTCGCTTTCGCGCAGAGCCGCCAGGGCGCGGTGGCGCTCGGTGACATCGGCGAGGTACACCACCAGGTACTCGGAGTCACGAAAACGCAGAAAACTCAGCGACAGCTCGACCGGCAGCAGGCTGTGGTCTGCCCGCCGGCACTGCGTCTCGAACTGGCCGACACCGCCCGCACCGGTGCGCGCGCCCTTCCAAAGCTCCAGCCAGCGGTCCATGGTCAGGCTGGGTTCAAAGTCGCTCAGCGGCCGCTCCAGCAGCGCGCCTTCGCCATAGCCCAGCATGCGCTCGGCGGCATGGTTGGCGTAGCGTACGTGGCTGTCCCAGTTGACCCAGAGGATGCCCACTGTGCTCTGGTCGATGGCGAACTGACTCAGGCGCAATGCTTCTTCACGCACTTGCCGCTCCACCAGGCTTTCTCGGGTGGCCAGCAGGCTACGCTCCAGCTGACGCTGCTGCCGACGCTGCCACACCAGAGTAGCCAGCGCGCACAACAGCAGCATGCCGGACAACAAGGCCAGGTTCTGCCAGAAACCCGTCGATTCACTCAGACGAGGGTACTTTGGCTGCAGCCAACGCTGGTGCAGTTGCTCCAGTTCCTTGGCCGGCAACGCCTGCAGGCCACGCTCGAGCACATCGGCCAGCAGCGGCCAGTCGCGCCGCGAACCGATGCGCAACAGTTGCGGCAGGCCGATATCGCCGACCACGGCCAACTCACCGAACTCGCTTTCGCGCGACAGGCGGCTGAGCTGGGCTTCGTCCAGCACTGCGAAACTGGCCTGGCCACCCACCACCAGTTGCAGGGCCTCGCGCTCGTTGGGCACCCCTTGCAGGTTGAGGTTGCTGTAATTGCCACACAGGTAGTCCGCCAGCTGGCTGGGCATGCGCACCGCCACCCGCTGCTCGGCCTCGAGCGTTTCCAGTTCCACGGCCATGGTCCCGGTACGCGGCCCCACCACCAGTTGCGGCACGCGCATGTAAGGGTCGCTGAACAGCCACAGACGCAGGCTGGCGGGGGTCTGGGTAAGCCCCGGGGCAAAGTCGATTTCGCCGGCCTGAAGGGCATGCTCGAGGCTGGCCTGGTCGGCGAAGTTGCGCCAGGTAAGGTCCAGCCGCAGCGCCTGTGCCAGGCTGCTCACCAGTTCCACGTTGGCTCCGTACAGTTGCTGCAGGCGCCGGTCGAACTGAGCGTAGGGCGCCTGCAACACCAGGCCGACACGCAGGCTGCGGTGTGTATCCAGCCATTGCTGCTGGGCCGGTTCCAAGGCAACCGTGGGCACCGTCTCGGGCCTGGCCAATGCAATCAAGGGCAGCCACAAGCAGCCGATAACAAACAGGCGACGCACTCGCTTCATCTACACGCTCGTCTTGGCAAGGCGGCCATGCAGCATGGCCGTCACGGGCAAATACTATTAGGCTGCCGGTATCATTCTGGCCCTGGGTTGACTCATGTCCACACTTTATCGCACGACGCTGGCAATGTGCTGCCTAGCCTCGCTCCTTCCACTCGGCGCCCTGGCCGCCGATGCCGAAAAACCATCCACTACCGAAGCACCCGCTGCCCAAGCCCCTCGCCCGCCGCTGCTGGAACGCAGCCAGGAGGACGCCCAGGCGCTCGAACGGCTGGTACCCAAGGCCGAACAGCAGACCCTGCAGGCTGGTGCCGACAGCTTCCTGGCCCTGTGGAAACCAGCCAACGACAGCGACCCGGAGGGAGCGGTCATCATCGTCCCGGGGGCTGGCGAAACGGCTGACTGGCCGAATGCGGTCGGCCCGCTGCGGCAGAAGTTCCCCGATATCGGCTGGCACAGCCTTAGCATCAGCCTGCCCGATCTGCTCGCCGACAGCCCACAGGCGCGGGTCGAGGCCAAGCCGGCTGCCGAGCCGCAGCCAGAAAAGGGCGAAAGCGCCCCGGCCAAGGACGTGCCGGACGATGCCAATGCCAACGTCGCCCAGGCTACCGCAGCAGATGCCGACACCGCGGAAAGCACCGACGCCAAACAGGCCAGCGAGCAAACAGACCCGGCCGATGCCGAGCGCATTTTCGCCCGCCTTGATGCTGCGGTGGCCTTTGCCCAGCAGCACAACGCCCGCAGCATCGTGCTGATCGGCCATGGCAGCGGTGCGTATTGGGCGGCCCGCTACCTGAGCGAGAAACAGCCACCGCAGGTGCAGAAACTGGTGATGGTTGCCGCTCAGACACCGGCGCGGGTAGAGCATGACCTGGAAAGCCTGGCGCCAACCTTGAAAGTGCCGACTGCCGACATCTACTACGTCACCCGCAGTGGTGACCGCAATGCAGCCGCGCAGCGCCTGCAGGCCAGCAAGCGGCAGAAGGACAGCCAGTATCGGCAGTTGTCGCTGATTGCCATGCCGGGGAACAAGGTGGCCGAGCAGGAGCAACTGTTCCGCCGAGTGCGGGGGTGGATGAACCCGCAGGGGTAAGGTTCGCCATAATGGCCCATCGCCGGCAAGCCGGCTCCCACAGGTACCCCACAGAGTTAAGGGTCAGTGCAATACCAGTGGGAGCTGGCTTGCCGGCGACAGGGCCATCAAAGGCCCCGCCGCTTACGGATCATTGCATAGGCCTGATGCAACTCCCGGGTACGCTCGGTCGCTTCACGCACCTGCGCCTCACTGGCACCAGTGCCCGCCAGCTTGTCCGGGTGGTGCCGACTGACCAGCCGACGATACGCCTGCTTGACCTTGTCGCCATCGGTATCCGCCTCGACCGCCAGCAAGCGCAATGCCGCCGCGTAGGTCATGGCGATCCCTTCCGGCCCCGCCGCCTTGCGTGGTTCGTACTCCAGCGACATGGCCTGCACCTGCCGCCGGCTCAGGCCCAGTTTCTGCCCCCAGTCCAGCAGCAGCTCACGCTCCTTGTTGCCCATCTTGCCGTCGGCCCAGACCATGCGCCAACAGGCACGCAGGGTGCCTTCGGCCGCATGCGGCTGCTGGCGAATGCGGCGCAGGTGCCCACCCAGCCGGTCCTTGCCCGCCTTGCCACGGTTGAACGCGGCAATCGCGCGCAGTCGGGCCGCTTCGGCCAGGTCCAGACGCACCATCTCCTGGCGCGCCTGCTGGATATGCTGTTCGACCACCCGGCCATCGCACTTGGCCAGGCGCCCGAGCATCACGAACAGCAACTCGTCGTCCTGCAAGGCTGGGCGCCCCCCCAGGCGTTCGCGCATGTCCTCCCAACCTTGCAAACGCAGGCGGCGGTCCATGGCCTGGCCGAGCAACGCGCCGAGCAAGGCCCCGGGGATGCTGGCAACGGCAAAGCCGGCACCGGCACCAATCACCGTGCTTGGCCACCACATGTCAGGCGCGCTCGCCAATCAGGCGCTCGGCCTCGGCCAAGCGTTCGAGCGTGCCGACATCCACCCAGTGCCCACGGTAGTGCTCGCCACTGACCTGGCCGGCAGCCATGGCCTGGCGAAGCAACGGCGCCAGCTTGAAGGCGCCAGGCTGGCAGCCTGCGAACAGCGCCGGGTGCAGCACCGAAAGGCCGCTGAAAGTCAGCGTGCCAGGCGCATCGTCACCATCGACCACCCGCTCGCCCACCAGGCGGAAGTCGCCGCGGCCGTGATGGCCAGGGTTATCGACCAGCACCAGGTGGGCCAGGCCTTGCAGGGGAGCCTGCAGGCGCGCGAAGTCGTAGTCGGTCCAGACATCGCCGTTTACCAGCAAGAACGGCGCGTCACCCAGCAATGGCAGGGCTTTGTAGATACCACCGCCGGTTTCCAGCGGCTCGCCTTCGGGCGAATAGCGGATGCTCAGGCCGAAACGGCTGCCGTCACCCAGGTGGTCCTCGATCTGCTGGCCGAGCCAGGCATGGTTGATCACCACCTCGGTGACGCCCGCCGCAGCCAGGGCCCGCAGGTGGTATTCGATCAGTGGCTGGCCGGCGACCGGGACCAGCGGTTTGGGGGTGTGCAGGGTCAGCGGGCGCATGCGCTCGCCTTTGCCCGCTGCCAGGATCATTGCCTTCATGCACGCGCTCCGGCCTGCAACTCGGCAATCAGCTCGCCCAACTCCGCCAATTCGGGTCGGCGGCTGATCACTTCTTCTATATAGGCGAAGAAGCGCGGCACGTCGCCCAGGTAACGAGGCTTGCCGTCGCGGTGGCAGATTCGGGCGAAGATGCCGATTACCTTCAGGTGGCGCTGCACACCCATCAGGTCGCTGGCACGCTGGAATGCCTCGAACTCGGCCTGCACCGGGATGCCGGCAGCCTGCGCCTTCTGCCAGTAGTCGCGCAGCCACCCTTCGACCCGCGCCTGCGGCCAGCTGAGGAAGGCGTCCTTGAACAGGCAGGTGATGTCGTAGGTGACCGGACCGTATACGGCATCCTGGAAGTCCAGCACGCCGGGATTGGGCGTGCTCTGCATCAGGTTGCGCGGCATGTAGTCGCGGTGCACCAGCACCTTGGGCTGGGCCAGCGCGCTGTCGATCAGCAGCTGGCTGATACGCTGCCAGATGGTTTTCTGGGCATCGCTGAAGGCCAGGCCAAGCTCACGGCCCACGTACCACTCCGGGAACAGTTCTACTTCACGGCGCAGCAGTGCGTCGTCGTAGCTGGGCAACGGCGCATCCATCGGCAGGCGCTGGAACGCCAGCAGCGCGTCGATGGCATCGGCGAACAGGCCGTCGGCGTTGTCCGCATCAATGATATCAAGGTATGTCTGGTGGCCCAGGTCACCCAGCAGCAGGAAGCCACGCTCCAGGTCCTGGGCATGGATCAGCGGCACGTGTACGCCGGCGCTGGCAAGCAGGTGGTCGATGGCGACGAACGGTCGGCAGTTCTCCTGGGGCGGTGGTGCATCCATGATCACGAAGCTGTGACCAGCGCCCTGCCAGCGGAAGTAACGACGGAAGCTGGCGTCGCTGCTGGCCGCGGTCAGGCTGCCTGCGGGCACATCGCCCCAGGCGTTTTTCCGGAAAAGATCATTGAGCTGCTCATCGAGCCAGACCGTCAGTTGTTGCAGGCGTACATCGTGTTCAGGCATTACAAGGGTCTCCGACGGCCCTAGCCGTCAAGCGGGTCATGCTTTATTATCCAGCATCTTTTTCAGACCATCGAGAGGCGTGCGGCCCCACACGCGGGCAGATGGCACGCAGGAAGCCCGGACTAATAAGATGGCATTGAAATCCCCCGCGTTTCGTAGAAAGTTTCCGTTGCTGGTAACCGGCGGTCTGCTGGCCCTGCAACCTCTGGCCACGTCTTACGTGGTGGCAGCCGAACAATTCGACTGCCAAGTGTCCGCCTCCGGTGGTTGGGACTGCAAGCCCAAGACCCCAGCCAACAACCTGCCACCGCGCCCGGTGCACGAGGGTGCTGCCGTCAGCACCGGCACCGAAGCCGCGAGCGAAGGCGAAACCGCGGACCGGCCGATGCTGGTCACCGAGGCCAAGGGCCGTGGCCTGAAGTCGCGTAGCGAAGACTACAGCCACCTGGACTGGGTTCCGCGTGAAAAGCTCACTGCCGCACAGCTGGCCGAAACCGGCCCGTACTGCGGTGGCGCCTACATCGAGCCAACCCGCCCGGGCATGGCCGACACCACGCCGAAGGACGAGTCGCCGACCTACATCAACGCCAAGGTATCCAAGTACCAGCAGGAGCAGCAGATCGCTACCCTCGCCGGTGACGTGGTGATGCGCCAGGGCAGCATGCAGGCCGAGGCCGACGAGGCCAACCTCTACCAGACCGAAAACCGTGGCGAGCTCAAGGGCAACGTCAAGATCCGTGACAACGGTTCGCTGGTGGTCGGTGACGAGGCACAGATCCAGCTCGACACGGGCGAAGCCCAGGTCGACAACGCCGAATACGTGATGCACAAGTCGCACATTCGCGGCAGTGCCCTGTACGCCAAGCGTGGCGAGAACGCCATCATCCGCCTCAAGGACGGTACGTACACCACCTGCGAACCGGGCAGCAACGCCTGGCAGCTGAAGGGCAACAACATCACCCTGAACCCGGCCACCGGTTTCGGTACCGCGACCAACGTTACGCTGCGGGTCAAGGATTTCCCGGTGTTCTACACACCGTACATCTACTTCCCGATCGACGACCGTCGCCAGTCCGGCTTCCTGCCGCCATCGTTCAGCAGCACCAGCGACACCGGCTTCATGCTGGTCACGCCGTACTACTTCAACCTGGCGCCGAACTACGACGCCACGTTGTACCCGCGCTACATGACCAAGCGCGGCCTGCTGATGGAAGGCGAGTTCCGCTACCTGACGCCTTCCAGCGAAGGCCAATTCGGTGGCGCGTACCTCAACGACAAGAACGACGACCGCAAAGACCAGACTGACTACAAAGAGCAGCGCTGGATGGTCAACTGGCAGCACAAGGGCGGGCTGGACGAGCGCCTGATGACCGAGGTGGACTACACCGACATCAGCGACCCGTTCTACTTCCAGGACCTGGAATCCGACCAGATCGGTATTGAAACCCAGGACCTGCTGAACCAGCAGGGGGCACTGACCTACCGTGGCGACAGCTACACCGCGCGGTTGAATGTGCATGCCTACGAGATGGCGACCATCTCGAAGATCACCCCGTATGATCGCCTGCCGCAGATTACCTTCAATGGCAAGCTGCCGTACGAGCCAGGTGGGCTCAATATTGCCTACGAAACCGAGGCAGTCCGTTTCGATCGTGACCTGAAAGACGACTTCGTATTGAACGAAGATGGCCTTCCCGACACTTCGGCGGGTGCGCCTGGTCGCCGCCTGGACCAGAACGTCAGCGGCATCGCTCGTGCCAACGGCAACCGTTTCAACGTTGCACCATCGATCAGCCTGCCGATGGAAGCCAGTTACGGCTTCCTGACCCCCAAGCTGAAGTACGCATACACCCACTACGATCTGGACTTGGACAGCCAGGGTAAAACCCAGGCTATCGCGCAATCGGCCAACCCGGCGTACGGCAGCTACAACAGCTCGCTGAACCGCGACGTACCGATCTTCAGCGTGGACAGCGGCCTGTACTTCGACCGCAAAACATCGCTGTTCGGCACCAACTACAAACAAACCCTCGAACCGCGTATGTACTACCTCTACGTCCCATACAAGGACCAGAAGGACATCCCGCTGTTCGACTCCGGTGAAACCCTGTTCAGCTACGATTCGCTATTCCGCGACAATCGCTTCAGCGGCACCGACCGTATCGGTGACGAGAACAAGCTGTCGCTGGGCGTGACCACCCGCTGGATCGAAGAAAACGGCTTCGAACGCCAGAACTTCAGCATCGGTCAGGCCTTCTACTTCAAGGACCGCAAAGTTCAGCTCCCTGGTATCGATTACCGTACCCGCAGCGACTCGCAGTCCGATGTGTCGCCATACGCATTGGTGTACAACTACTACTTCAACCGCGACTGGCGCTTCAATTCGGACTTCAACTGGGACCCGGACAGCCGCAGCACCCGCTCGGGCAGCGCGATGTTCCACTACCAGCCTGAAGACAACCCGAACAAAGTGGTCAACCTCGGTTATCGCTACCGTAACGACACCATCTCCTACGACTCCACGACCGGTACCTGGAAAGTGGGCGGTGGCGACTACGGCGTCCCAGGCAGCGAGAACTACATCAAGGACTACTACAAGATCCAGCAGCATGACTTCTCGGTCATCTGGCCGATCGTTCCGCAGTGGAGCGTCATCGCTCGCTGGCAGCATGACTACAACCGCAACCGCACCCTGGAAGCCATGGGCGGTTTCGAGTACGACAACTGCTGCTGGAAGCTGCGCCTGATCAACCGTTACTGGATCGATTACGACGACTTCAGCCAAGCCCTCCCGGCGAACGAAAAAGGCGACCACGGCATCTTCCTTCAGATCGTCCTGAAAGGCCTCGGTGGTGTAGTCGGCAACAAGGTCGAATCTTTCCTCGACCAAGGCATTCAAGGTTACCGTGAACGTGAAGACCAAGCTTATTGATCGACTGCGCCCGGCGTTGCTGGGCGTTGCATTGCTGAGTGGCGCGGTGCATGCCGCGGTGCAACCTCTTGATCGCGTGGTGGCCATCGTCGACAACGACGTGGTCATGCAAAGCCAGCTGGACCAACGTGTCCGCGAGGTACAGCAAACCATCGCCAAGCGCGGCGGCGGCATGCCGCCTGCCGGTGCGCTGGACCAGCAGGTACTGGAGCGCCTGATCGTCGAAAACCTGCAGTTGCAGATCGGCGAACGCTCCGGCATCCGCATCACCGACGAAGAGCTGAACCAGGCCATGGGCACCATTGCCCAGCGCAACGGCATGTCGCTTGACCAGTTCCGCGCCGCTTTGGCCCGTGACGGCATGTCGTTCGACGACGCCCGCGAGCAGGTCAAGCGCGAGATGATCATCAGCCGCGTGCGCCAGCGCCGCGTGGCCGAGCGCATCCAGGTGTCCGAGCAGGAGGTGAAGAACTTCCTCAACTCCGACCTTGGCAAGATGCAGATGTCGGAAGAGTACCGCCTGGCCAACATCCTGATCCCGACCCCGGAAGCGGCCAACTCTGAAGCCATCCAGGCCGCCGCGCGCCAGGTTGGCGATGTGTACCAGCAGCTCAAGCAGGGTGCGGACTTCGGCCAGATGGCCATTGCCCGCTCCGCCAGCGAAAACGCCCTGGAAGGCGGCGAAATGGGCTGGCGTAAAGCCGGCCAGCTGCCACCGGACTTCGCCAAGATGCTCAGCAGCATGCCGGTTGGTGAAATTACCCAGCCTATCCGCATCCCCAATGGCTTCATCATCCTCAAGCTCGAGGAGAAGCGTGGCGGCAGCGAGAACGTGCTGCGTGACGAAGTGCACGTTCGCCACATCCTGATCAAGCCTAGCGAGATCCGCAGCGAGGCTGCCACCGAGCAACTGGCCGAGCGCCTGTACGAGCGCATCAAGAACGGCGAAGACTTCGGCGAACTGGCGAAGAGCTTCTCTGAAGACCCGGGTTCGGCGCTCAACGGCGGCGACCTCAACTGGGTTGACCCGAACAGCCTGGTACCGGAGTTCCGCGAGCAGATGGCCAACGCCGCCCAAGGCGAAGTCACCCGTCCGTTCAAGACCCAGTACGGCTGGCATGTCCTGGAAGTGCTGGGCCGTCGCGCCACCGACAGCACCGAGCAGGCTCGTGAGCAACAGGCCATGAACGTACTGCGCAACCGCAAGTACGACGAAGAGCTGCAGACCTGGCTGCGCCAGATCCGCGACGAGGCCTACGTTGAAATCAAGCTGCCTGGCGCTGACCAGGCCGCCCAGTGAAGCCCCTGCGCTTCGCCGTCACCCCCGGCGAGCCGGCCGGCATAGGCCCCGACCTGTGCCTGCTGCTCGCCGCAGACGCCCAGCCCCACCCCCTGATCGCCATCACCAGCCGTGACCTGCTCGCCGAGCGGGCCACGCAGCTGGGGCTGGCCGTCAACCTGCTGCCGGTAGCGCCGGGCCTATGGCCCGAGCAGCCGGCGCCAGCGGGTAGCCTGTACGTCTGGGACACCCCCCTGGCAGCCCCGGTAGTACCGGGCCAGCTCGACAAGGCGAATGCCGCGTTCGTGCTGGAAACCCTGACCCGTGCCGGGCAAGGCTGCCTGGACGGGCACTTCGCCGGGATGATCACCGCCCCTGTACACAAGGGCGTGATCAACGAAAGCGGTATCGCCTTCTCCGGGCATACCGAATTCCTTGCCGAGCTGACCCACACCGCGCAAGTGGTGATGATGCTGGCCACCCATGGCTTGCGCGTGGCCCTGGTGACCACGCACCTGCCGCTGCGCGACATTGCCGACGCCATCACTGCCGAGCGCGTCGAGCGTGTAACCCGTATCCTGCATGCCGACATGCGCGACAAGTTCGGCATTGCCAACCCGCGCATCCTGGTATGCGGCCTCAACCCGCACGCGGGCGAGGGTGGCCACCTGGGCCGCGAGGAAATCGACATCATCGAGCCGACCCTGGCCCGCCTGCGCACCGAAGGCATGGACCTGCGCGGACCGCTGCCGGCCGATACCCTGTTTACCCCCAAATATCTGGAGCACTGCGATGCGGTGCTGGCGATGTACCACGACCAGGGCCTGCCCGTACTCAAGTACAAAGGCTTCGGCGCTGCAGTCAACGTGACCCTGGGCCTGCCGATCATCCGCACGTCGGTCGACCACGGCACCGCCCTGGACCTGGCCGGCACCGGCAAGGTCGACACCGGCAGCCTGCGCGTCGCGCTGGAAACCGCCTACCAGATGGCCGAGAACCGACCATGAACGAGCAATACCAACACCGGGCGCGCAAGCGCTTCGGCCAGAACTTCCTGCACGACGCCGGCATCATCGACCGCATCCTGCGTGCCATCAACGCCAAGGCCGGCGAACATCTGCTGGAAATCGGCCCCGGCCAGGGCGCCCTGACCGAAGGCCTGCTGGGCAGCGGAGCACAGCTGGACGTGGTGGAACTGGACAAGGACCTGGTGCCGATCCTGCAGCACAAGTTCGCCGGCCGCAGCAATTTCCGCCTGCACCAGGGCGACGCCCTGAAGTTCGACTTCAACCAGCTGGGCGTGCCACCGCGCAGCCTCAAGGTGGTGGGCAACCTGCCCTACAACATCTCCACCCCACTGATCTTCCACCTGCTCAGCCATGCCGGGCTGATCCGCGACATGCATTTCATGTTGCAGAAGGAAGTGGTCGAGCGCATGGCCGCCGGCCCTGGCGGTGGTGACTGGGGGCGTCTGTCGATCATGGTGCAGTACCACTGCCGGGTCGAGCACCTGTTCAACGTTGGCCCCGGCGCCTTCAACCCGCCGCCGAAAGTGGACTCGGCCATCGTCCGCCTGGTGCCGCACGAAGTGCTGCCGTACCCAGCCAAGGACGCAAAGCTGCTGGAGCAGGTGGTACGCGAAGCGTTCAACCAGCGCCGCAAGACCCTGCGCAACACCATGAAAGGCCTGCTCGACAGCGCCGCCATCAAAGCTGCCGGCGTGGACGGCAGCCTGCGCCCTGAACAGCTGGACCTGGCCGCCTTCGTGCGCCTGGCTGACCAGTTGGCCGATCAGCCCAAAGCCTGACTCAACCTGATCCGGCCTCTTCGCGGGCACGCCCGCTCCCACAGGTAAATCACCTCCTTCAAATAGGGTGAGATCCTGTGGGAGCGGGTTTACCCGCGAAAGGGCCGGGACAGGCAACACAAATCCCCAAGCCCCTCACCGCTGGCCCTCCCCCCTCCCAATGGCCTAGACTGCATTATTGCGTCAGTTCGCCCAAGGCCCTTGCATGTCCGACCCCCGCTATCAAATCGACGTCAGCGTCGTGACCCGCTACCTGAAAGAACAATCCGACCCCGAAAACAGTCGTTTCGCTTTCGCCTACACCATCACCGTGCAGAACAACGGCTCGCTCAAAGCCAAGCTGCTGTCGCGCCACTGGCTGATCACCAATGGTGACGGCGAGGTCGAGGAGGTGCGTGGCGCCGGCGTGGTAGGCCAGCAGCCCAATATCGACCCGGGCCAGAGCCATACCTACAGCAGCGGCGCGGTCATCAGCACCCGCGTGGGCACAATGCAAGGCAGCTACCAGATGTTCGCCGAAGACGGCAAACGCTTCGATGCCGAGATCGCTCCCTTCCGCCTGGCGGTGCCAGGGGCGCTGCACTGATGGCTACCTACGCCGTCGGTGACCTGCAGGGCTGCCTGCAGCCACTCAAGTGCCTGCTCGAACGGGTCAACTTCAACCCCGCCGTCGACCGCCTGTGGCTGGTCGGCGACCTGGTCAACCGCGGCCCCGAGTCACTGGAAACCCTGCGCTTCCTTTATTCGATCCGTCAGTCGCTGGTGTGCGTGCTGGGTAACCATGACCTGCACCTGCTGGCCGCCTGGCACAACGTCGAACGCTTGAAGAAAAGCGACACCCTGCGCGAGATCATCGAAGCGCCGGACGCCGACCAGCTGTTCGACTGGCTGCGCCAGCAAAAGCTGCTGCATTACGACGAACCCCGTGGCATTGCCCTGGTTCACGCCGGCATTCCACCGCAATGGACCTTGGGCAAAGCCCTGGACCTGGCCGCAGAGGTCGAGGAAGTGCTGCGCGACGACGAGCGCCTGAAACTGTACCTGGACGGCATGTACGGCAACGAGCCGAACAAGTGGAGCAAGAACCTCAGCGGCATCGAACGCCTGCGGGTCATCACCAACTACCTCACGCGCATGCGTTTCTGCACAGCCGAAGGCAAGCTCGACCTCAAGAGCAAGGAAGGCCTGGATACCGCCCCCAAAGGCTACAAGCCCTGGTACGCGCACAAAGGCCGCCGCTCACGGCACGTGAAGATCATCTTCGGCCACTGGGCCGCCCTGCAGGGGCAGGTCGACGAGCCCGGCATCATCGCCCTGGACACCGGTTGCGTGTGGGGCGGCGCCATGACTCTGTACAACGTCGACAGCGGCGAATACCACCGCTGTGACTGCGCCGACGACGGCACCCTGCGCCAATCGGCACAACCCACTACACTCAACGACCACACCCGAAGGAAGTAGTACCCATGAGCGAATTCAAGCGCATCCCTCCCGAGCAGGCCTTGGAGCTTCGCAAGAAAGAAGGTGCGGTCGTCGTCGATATTCGCGACCCACAAGCTTTCGCTGCCGGCCACATCACCGGCGCCAAGCATCTGGATAACCATTCTGTCGCCGAGTTCATCCGCAATGCCGACCTCGACGCCCCAACCCTGGTGGTGTGCTACCACGGCAATTCCAGCCAGAGCGCTGCGGCCTATCTGGTGAACCAAGGCTTCTCGGACGTATACAGCGTCGACGGCGGCTTTGAGCTGTGGCGCGCCACCTACCCGGCCGAGACCGCCCAGGGCGCTGACGAATAATTTTTTCATTTTTACTGCAGCCCGCGCCCCATGCGGGCTTGCGGCTTATCTGACGAACGGTCGTTCGCAACTTCTCCGCCCCTCACCCTTGACCTTGCGGATAACCAACTATTCTTAAGCGCAGGCCATCCAGAAAAAGGGGAGAGCCGGTACACCGGCGTGCGGGTCATCGGTAGCGTTACAAGGTGTTCTGGGGGGTATACAGCAATCGGCAACCCCGGTTGCATGCCAGCATCAGCTGACTGATCCGGCGTCGTCTCCACGTATCGAGCGAGGTGACGTCATGAGTATTTTTAGCCACTTCCAACAACGTTTCGAGTCTACGCGCCAGGAAGAACTCTCGCTGCAGGAGTACCTCGAGCTGTGCAAAGAGGATCGCAGTGCCTACGCATCGGCGGCCGAACGGCTGTTGCTGGCCATCGGTGAGCCGGAGCTGATCGACACCTCAACCAATTCCAGACTGTCGCGAATCTTTTCCAACAAGGTTATCCGCCGCTATCCGGCCTTTGCCGACTTCCATGGCATGGAAGAGTGCATCGACCAGATCGTGTCCTACTTCCGCCACGCCGCCCAAGGCCTGGAGGAAAAGAAACAGATCCTCTATCTGCTGGGCCCGGTGGGCGGCGGTAAATCGTCGCTGGCCGAAAAACTCAAGCAGCTGATGGAAAAGGTACCGTTCTACGCCATCAAGGGCTCGCCGGTATTCGAGTCGCCCCTGGGGCTGTTCAACGCCACCGAAGACGGGGCCATTCTCGAGGAAGAGTACGGCATCCCGCGGCGCTACCTGAACACCATCATGTCGCCCTGGGCTACCAAGCGCCTGCAGGAATTCGGCGGCGACATCAGCAAGTTCAAGGTGGTGAAGCTGTACCCGTCGATCCTCAACCAGGTCGCCATCGCCAAGACCGAACCCGGCGACGAGAACAACCAGGACATCTCGGCCCTGGTCGGCAAGGTGGATATCCGCAAACTCGAGGAATTCCCGCAGAACGACGCCGATGCCTATGCCTATTCGGGCGCGCTGTGCCGGGCCAACCAGGGCCTGATGGAATTCGTCGAGATGTTCAAGGCACCGATCAAGGTCCTGCACCCGCTGCTCACCGCCACCCAGGAGGGCAACTACAACAGTACCGAAGGCCTCGGCGCCATCCCCTACTCCGGGATTCTGCTGGCCCACTCCAACGAATCGGAGTGGCACACCTTCCGCAACAACAAGAACAACGAGGCGTTCATCGACCGGATCTACATCGTCAAGGTGCCGTACTGCCTGCGCGTCAGCGACGAAATCAAGATCTACGACAAGCTGCTGATCAACAGCTCGCTGGCCAAGGCCCACTGTGCTCCAGACACGCTGAAGATGCTCGCCCAGTTCACCGTACTGTCGCGCCTGAAAGAGCCGGAAAACTCAAACATCTATTCGAAGATGCGGGTGTACGATGGGGAAAACCTCAAGGACACCGATCCGAAGGCCAAGTCGATCCAGGAATACCGAGATGCCGCCGGCGTCGATGAGGGCATGAACGGCCTGTCGACCCGCTTCGCGTTCAAGATCCTGTCCAAGGTGTTCAACTTCGACCCACATGAAGTGGCAGCCAACCCGGTTCACCTGCTGTATGTGCTGGAGCAGCAGATCGAGCAGGAACAGTTCCCGGCCGAAGTGCGGGAACGCTACCTGCGCTACCTGAAGGAGTACCTGGCCCCGCGCTACATCGAGTTCATCGGCAAGGAAATCCAGACTGCCTACCTCGAGTCCTACAGCGAATACGGCCAGAACATCTTCGACCGCTACGTGCTGTACGCAGACTTCTGGATCCAGGACCAGGAATACCGCGATCCGGAAACCGGCGAAATCCTCAACCGTATCGCCCTCAATGAAGAACTGGAGAAGATCGAGAAGCCGGCCGGCATCAGCAACCCGAAAGATTTCCGCAACGAAATCGTCAACTTCGTATTGCGCGCCCGTGCCAACAACAACGGCAAGAATCCGAGCTGGCTGAGCTACGAAAAGCTGCGGGTGGTGATCGAGAAGAAAATGTTCTCCAACACCGAAGACCTGCTACCGGTCATCAGCTTCAACGCCAAGGCAAGCAAGGAGGACCAACAGAAACACAACGACTTCGTCACGCGTATGGTGGAGCGTGGTTACACCGACAAACAGGTTCGTCTGCTGTCGGAATGGTACCTGCGGGTCAGGAAATCGCAATAAAGCGACAAGCTACCCACCGCACGCCCAAGGCTGCTGCCAGCCTTGGGCGGCGGAAGCTGCTTTGCTGCCATTACGTGCAGCAGCTCGTAGCTTGAAGCGTGCAGCTGTTCCCAGCTACCGGAGGGGCCATGAGCTACGTTATAGATCGACGCCTGAACGGCAAGAACAAGAGCACGGTCAACCGCCAGCGCTTCCTGCGGCGGTACCGCGAACATATCAAGAAGGCCGTCGAAGAGGCGGTAAGCCGCCGTTCCATCATGGACATGGAACATGGCGAGCAGATCAGCATTCCGGGGCGCGATATCGACGAACCGGTGCTGCACCATGGTCGCGGGGGCAAACAGACCATCGTGCACCCAGGCAACAAGGAGTTCACCGCCGGTGAACACATCCCCAGGCCGCAAGGCGGCGGAGGCGGTGGCAGCGGCCGTGGCAAGGCCGGCAACTCCGGCGAGGGCATGGACGACTTCGTCTTCCAGATTACCCAGGAAGAATTCCTGGAGTTCATGTTCGAGGACCTCGAACTGCCCAACCTGGTCAAACGTCACCTGACCGGGGCCGATACCTTCAAGACCGTGCGCGCCGGTATCGCCAACGAAGGCAACCCGTCACGCATCAACATCGTGCGCACCCTGCGTTCAGCCCATGCCAGGCGCATCGCCCTGACCGGCAGCAGCCGCGCACTGCTGCGCGAGGCGCAGAAGGAACTCGCCCGCCTGAAGGTCGAGGAACCAGACAACTTCACCGATATCCAGGAAGTCGAACACGAGATCGAACGCCTGAAGGCACGCATCAACCGCCTGCCCTTCCTCGACACCTTCGACCTCAAGTACAACCTGCTGGTCAAGCAGCCCAACCCCAGCTCCAAGGCGGTGATGTTCTGCCTGATGGACGTATCTGGCTCGATGACCCAGGCCACCAAGGATATCGCCAAGCGTTTTTTCATCCTGCTGTACCTCTTCCTCAAGCGTAACTACGAGCGCATCGAAGTGGTGTTCATCCGCCACCACACCAGCGCCCGTGAAGTCGATGAGGAAGAATTCTTCTATTCGCGGGAGACCGGCGGCACCATCGTTTCCAGCGCGCTCAAGCTGATGCAGGAGGTCATGGCCGAACGCTACCCGGCCAGCGACTGGAACATCTACGCCGCCCAAGCCTCCGACGGCGATAACTGGAACGACGACTCGCCGATCTGCCGCGACATCCTGGCCAAGCAGATCATGCCGCATGTGCAGTACTACACTTACGTTGAAATCACCCCTCGTGAACACCAGGCGCTGTGGTACGAATACGAGCGCATCGGCGAAGCCTTCCCCGACACGTTCGCCCAGCAGCAGTTGGTATCGGCCGGCGATATCTACCCGGTCTTCCGTGAACTCTTCCAGCGCAGGTTAGCCACATGACCGCCAGAGCACAGAGACGCCAACCAATTTCCACCGGGTCCGAGTGGACGTTCGAACTGATCCAGACCTACGACCGGGAAATCAGCCGCCTGGCCGAGCGTTACGCCCTGGACACCTACCCCAACCAGATCGAGGTGATCACCGCCGAGCAGATGATGGACGCCTACGCCTCGGTCGGCATGCCGCTGGGTTATCACCACTGGTCCTACGGCAAGCAGTTCCTCAGCACGGAGAAATCCTACAGCCGTGGCCAGATGGGCTTGGCCTACGAGATCGTGATCAACTCCGACCCGTGCATCGCCTACCTGATGGAAGAAAACACCATGTGCATGCAGGCACTGGTGATTGCCCATGCCTGCTACGGCCATAACAGTTTCTTCAAGGGCAACTATCTGTTCCGCACCTGGACCGACGCCAGCTCGATCATCGACTACCTGGTGTTCGCCAAGCAGTACATCGCCCAATGTGAAGAGCGCCATGGCATCGATGCAGTAGAAGACCTGATCGACTCCTGCCATGCCCTGATGAATTACGGCGTCGACCGTTACAAGCGGCCTTATCCGATTTCCGCCGAAGAGGAGCGGCGGCGGCAGAAGGAGCGCGAGGAGCACTTGCAGCGGCAAATCAATGACCTGTGGCGCACCATTCCGAAAAGCGCTGACAAGGGTAACGAGCGCGATGATGCGCGCTTCCCTGCCGAACCGCAGGAAAACATCCTGTATTTCATCGAAAAGAACGCCCCACTGCTGGAACCTTGGCAGCGTGAAGTGGTGCGCATCGTGCGCAAGATCGCACAGTATTTCTACCCACAGCGCCAGACCCAAGTGATGAACGAAGGCTGGGCGACGTTCTGGCACTACACACTGATGAACGACCTGTATGACGAGGGGCTGATCACCGAAGGCTTCATGATGGAGTTCCTGCAGTCACACACCAGCGTGGTGTTCCAGCCCGGCTTCGACAGCCCCTATTACAACGGCATCAACCCCTACGCATTGGGCTTTGCGATGTACACCGACATCCGCCGCATGTGCGAGAACCCGACCGAAGAAGATCGCCGCTGGTTCCCCGACATTGCTGGCAGTGACTGGCTTTCTACCATCAAGTTCGCCATGAGCAGCTTCAAGGACGAGAGCTTCATTCTGCAGTACCTGTCGCCGAAGGTCATGCGCGATCTGAAGCTGTTCAGCATCCTCGATGACGACCAGCGCGACGACCTGTATGTACCTGCCATCCACGACGAGGCCGGCTACAGGACGATTCGCGAACTGCTGGCGGCGCAGTACAACCTGGGCAACCGTGAACCGAACGTGCAGATCTGGAGCGTCGACCGCCGCGGCGACCGCTCGCTGACCTTGCGTCACCAGCAACACAACCGCAAACCGCTGGGCGATTCTACCGATGAAGTGCTCAAGCACCTGCACCGCCTGTGGGGCTTCGACATCCATCTGGAAACCGTTCAGGGCGAGCAGGTGATGAAGACCCATCACATGCCACCACGCGGCGAGCACGGCGAAAGCGCCGACTACGGCCGCATGGATCTGGCTGTCATCCACCACCTCTAGTGCCACGCCATGAGTGCCGACAGGGTATCCTGTCGGCAGTTATGGAGAGCTGCACATGCACATCTACAAAGTTGGCGGCGCCGTGCGCGACCGCCTGCTCGGTCGCCCTGTCAGCGATATCGACTGGCTGGTGGTCGGCGCCACGGTCGAGGAAATGCACGCCAAGGGCTTTCGCCCGGTCGGCGCTGATTTCCCGGTGTTCCTGCACCCGAAAACCGGCGAGGAATATGCCCTTGCCCGCACCGAGCGAAAGAGCGGGCGCGGCTATGGCGGATTTACCTTCCACGCCAGCCCCGATGTGACCCTGGAGGAAGACCTGATCCGCCGTGACCTGACCATCAATGCGATGGCCGAGGACGAGATGGGTACGGTGTACGACCCCTATCATGGCCAGGACGATCTCGATCAGCGCCTTTTGCGCCATGTTTCGCCGGCATTCGCCGAAGATCCATTGCGCGTGCTGCGTGTTGCGCGCTTTGCTGCCCGTTACGCGCCGCTGGGTTTTCGGGTTGCCGATGAGACACTTGAACTGATGCGCCAGATCAGTGCTTCTGGCGAACTGCAGGCGCTGACCGCCGAGCGCTGTTGGAAGGAAATCGAGCGGGCGCTGATGGAGGCGCAGCCGCAGGTGTTCTTCCAGGTGCTGCATGCTTGTGGGGCACTGCGGGAGCTGCTGCCAGAGTTTGATGACACCCCCAAGGCCCTGGCGGCGCTGGAACAGGCGGCCATGCACGAACAGACCCTGCAGGTACGCTGGGCCTGCCTGCTGCAGTCGCTGACACCGGCCGCTATCAAAGCCGTCAACCAGCGCCTGAAGGCGCCGCGGGAGTGCCAGGAGCTGGCGCTGCTGACGGGTGAGTGCCTGAAGCTGGGCAACCAGGCGCAGGAGCTGCCTGCCACGGCACTCCTGGAGCTGTTGCAGAAGTTCGATGTGTACCGGCGGCCACAGCGGTTCGAAGACTTCCTGATCGCTTGCGAGATGACAGCGCTGGGCGAGGGCAAAGCGGGTTATCCACAGGCCGACTACCTGCGAGGGGCTGCGGCGGCGGCGCGGGCGGTGGATGTGAAACCGTTGGTGCTGACAGGGCTGACCGGCCAGGCCCTGGGAGAGGCGCTCAAAGGTGAGCGGCTGAAAGCGCTCGAGGCTTACAAGCTCGGTTGAAGATACCCGCCCCTTCGCGGCTGAAACCACTCCCACAGGGACTGCGTGAGCCTGAGCGGACATGCCCGCGAAGAATTCAACTTTTCCTGCATGGATCGCATGATGCCCAATGTTGTGCGATCCCTGTGGGAGCGGCTTTAGCCGCGAAAGGGCCGGTACAGGCTTACGCGGGAGTCAGCTGCAACCCACGCCAATCAAAGGCAACCGGAGCCAACACCTGCTCGATCCGCGCCTCCTGCCACAACTGCGCCATTGTCTTGCCTACCCCCGGATGCACCAGCTCCGGCGCCAGCAGCGACAGCGGCCAAAGCACAAAGGCGTTCTTCAGGATCTCGGCCCGAGGCAACACCAACCCATCGAACGTGCCGTGGAGGCCGTCATACATCAGCACGTCGATATCCAGCGGCAGGCCCTTGCGGTCCGGGGCATAGCGGCCATTATCGGCCTCGATGAACTTCAGCCGGCGGTCCAGTTCGATCAATGGCAACTCAGTCTGCCCGGTCACCACGAAGTTGATGAACGGCCCACTCTTGATTCCCACCGCCTGGCTTTCGAACGCCGGCGAACAGCGCATGTCGGTCAGGATGCCTGCCAACGCATCGAGCCCGGCGCACAAATGCACCTCGCGGTCGATATTGCTGCCAAGGCCCAGGTAAACCGTGCTCAGAGACATCCGCGCTCGATCTCCACGCCAACACCACCACGGGCCGCCGGCACCGCACCCGGCTTGGTCAGTTTCAACCGCACCCACGGAATGTGGAACTCTTCCATCAACGTCGCCACCAGGCGCTCGGCGAAGGTTTCCACCAACTCGAAACGGGCCTGTTCGGCAAACGCCTGGATGCGCGCCGACACACTGGCATAGTCCAGCGCCAGGTTCAGGTCGTCACCGGCCGCAGCCGGGCGGTTGTCCCAGGCGAAGCTCAGGTCCAGGCGCAAGCACTGGCGAATATCCCGCTCCCAGTCATAGGCACCGATGACGGTATCGACTTCCAGGCCTTCGATGAACACTCTGTCCAAGCACTTCTCTCCACAGCACGACAAGGGCGACTGGCGCCGTTAGAATCAGGGCGTCCTCGCCCGGAATAGTTAGCATGTTTTGGTTACTGGCGTTGCTCGCCTACCTGCTCGGCTCGCTGTCCTTCGCCATCGTCCTAAGCCGCCTCACGGGCAGCCCGGACCCGCGTTCCAGCGGTTCAGGCAATGCCGGCGCCACCAACATGCTACGCCTGGCAGGCCGCAAGCTGGCGATCCTGACCCTGCTTGGCGACCTGTGCAAGGGCCTGTTGCCGGTATTGCTTGCCCGCGGTGCCGGGCTGGACCTGCACGCACAGGCCTGGGTAGGCGTGTGCGCAGTGCTGGGCCACCTGTTCCCGCTGTACTTCCGCTTCCAGGGCGGCAAGGGCGTGGCAACCGCCGCCGGCATGCTCATGGCCTTGTACTTCCCGGCCGCGCTACTGGCCATCGGCGCCTGGCTGCTGACCTTCTACCTCACCCGCACCAGCTCGCTGGCGGCGCTGATCGCCACACCGCTGACCTTGCCATTGCTGGCCTGGCGCGAGCCAGAGACCCTGCTGCCGATCACCGTGCTGACGGCGATGATCGTATGGCGTCACCGCAGCAACCTGCGCGACCTGTTCGCCGGCCGCGAACGGCACTTCTAACGCTTAAACCGGCGGCAACTGCTCCATCGGCCAGCGTGCCTGCACGCTGATCGCCAGGTCCTGCTTTTGCCCGGCCAACAACCGCTGGCAGCCGGCATAGGCGATCATCGCGCCGTTGTCGGTACAGAACTGCGGGCGCGCGTAGTACACGTTGCCCTTGATGCTGCCGAGCATGTCTTCGAGGGACGCACGCAGGGCCTTGTTGGCGCTGACGCCACCGGCAATGACCAGGCGCTTGAGGCCAGTCTGCTTCAACGCCCGCTTGCACTTGATGGTCAGAGTCTCCACCACCGCCTGCTGGAATGCCAGGGACAGGTCGCAACGGGTTTGCTCACTGTCGTCGCCGGCATCGCGGCACTGCTGCCAGGTGTTCAGGGCAAAGGTTTTCAGGCCGCTGAAGCTGAACTCCAGCCCCGGGCGATCGGTCATCGGCCGCGGGAACACGAAGCGGCCAGGCACGCCGCGCTCGGCCAGGCGGGCGATTTCCGGGCCACCGGGGTAGTTCAGGCCGATCAGCTTGGCGGTCTTGTCGAACGCTTCGCCGGCGGCGTCGTCCAGGCTCTCGCCCAGCAGTTCGTACTGGCCGATGCCATCAACCCGCACCAGCTGGGTGTGACCGCCGGAAACCAACAAAGCGACGAACGGAAACTCCGGTGGGTTTTCTTCCAGCATGGGGGCCAGCAGGTGGCCTTCCATGTGGTGTACGCCAATTGCCGGGATGTCCCAGGCAAAGGCCAGCGCCTGGGCGCAGGAGGCCCCCACCAGCAGGGCCCCTACCAGGCCTGGGCCCGCGGTATAGGCGATGGCATCGATCTCGGTAGCCACGCAACCGGCCTCGTCAAGCACTTGGCGGATGAGTGGCAGCATGCGCTTGACGTGGTCACGCGAGGCAAGCTCTGGCACCACGCCGCCGAACACGCGGTGCAGGTCGATCTGGCTGAACAGCGCGTCGGCCAACAAACCGCGTTCGCTGTCGTATAATGCGACGCCAGTTTCGTCGCAGGATGTTTCCAATCCCAGTACTAGCATGGGTTCGTCCCTTGTGGGGGCTGAATTCGAAGCCGCGCATGATAGTCCCCGTGTCGGATGCCGACCAGCGGTTTTCGATCAGAGGCTTTGCATTCCGGCTTGCTAAGGGTTAACATCCGCAACCCTTGAAAACCGACGTTCTCCAGCACACCTTTGTTTTGCCAGGAGCACGTCTACCCCGGTAATGAATTAAGGTAGCCCTGGATGCCAGCCGTCAAAGTTAAAGAGAACGAACCCTTCGACGTAGCTCTGCGTCGTTTCAAGCGCTCCTGCGAAAAAGCCGGTGTACTGGCTGAAGTTCGTAGCCGCGAGTTTTACGAGAAGCCGACCGCCGAGCGTAAGCGCAAAGCAGCTGCTGCTGTTAAGCGTCACGCCAAGAAAGTTCAGCGCGAACAGCGCCGCGCCGTTCGTCTGTACTAATACAGACGTTCTACGCAAAGCTTCTGCCTGCCCGGCTAACCGCCGGGCGATGGCAGTGGTCGATTCAAACTTGAGCAGCTAGCTCAAGGCCCTGCACAAGCTTCATGCGAACTGCACATGGGCAACCTGCCTGAAACGTCAGAGCTGGTCCCCCTTGCTGTATGACCAGAACGTGCACGTCCGACTGACGGGCCCTCAGGGGCTGGCGACGAGCACACATTCCCTCGCACTTTCCCAAGCGGCACTCGCCCCATTCGGCGCGTGAGCGATTAGACTTGCCAGCTGCCAGATGACGAGACTGCCATGGCCGGGCTGATTCCCCAGAGTTTCATTGACGACCTTATCAACCGCCTCGACATTGTCGACGTGGTGAGTTCGCGCGTCCAGCTGAAAAAAACCGGCAAGAACTATTCCGCCTGCTGCCCGTTCCACAAGGAGAAGACCCCTTCCTTCACGGTCAGCCCCGACAAGCAGTTCTACTACTGCTTCGGCTGCGGTGCCGGCGGCAACGCCCTGGGCTTCGTCATGGACCACGACAACCTGGACTTCCCCCAGGCCGTCGAGGAGCTGGCCCGCGCCGCCGGCATGGAAGTGCCCCGCGAGCAAGGCCGCCGCGACCACAAGCCACGCCAGCCAACCGACTCGCCGCTGTACCCGCTGCTGGAAGCGGCCTCCGAGTTCTATCGCCAAGCCCTGCGCAGCCACCCGACCCGCAAGGCGGCGGTGGACTACCTCAAGGGCCGTGGCCTGTCCGGGGAAATCGCCCGTGACTTTGGCCTGGGCTTCGCCCCGCCAGGCTGGGACAACCTGCTCAAACACCTGGGTGCCGATACCCTGCAGCAGAAGGTGATGATCGATGCCGGCCTGCTGATCGAGAACGCCGAAAGCGGCAAGCGCTACGACCGCTTCCGCGACCGGGTGATGTTCCCGATCCGCGACAGCCGCGGGCGCATCATCGCCTTCGGTGGCCGGGTGCTCGGCGACGACAAGCCCAAGTACTTGAACTCCCCGGAAACGCCGGTGTTCCACAAGGGCCAGGAACTGTACGGTCTGTACGAGGCACGCAAGCACAACCGCAACCTTGACGAAATCATCGTCGTCGAGGGCTACATGGACGTCATTGCCCTGGCCCAGCAGGGCCTGCGCAACGCCGTGGCCACGCTCGGCACCGCCACCAGCGAAGAACACCTCAAGCGCCTGTTCCGCGTGGTACCCAGCGTGCTGTTCTGCTTCGATGGCGACCAGGCCGGGCGCAAGGCCGCCTGGCGCGCCCTGGAATCAACCCTGTCGAACCTGCAGGACGGCCGCCGCGCGCGCTTCCTGTTCCTGCCCGAAGGCGAAGACCCGGACAGCCTGGTACGCGCCGAAGGCACCGATGCATTCATGGCCCGCATCAACCAGCACGCCCAGCCGCTGGCCGATTACTTCTTCGAGCAACTAGGCGTCGAAGCCGACCCACGCTCGCTGGAAGGCAAGGCGCACATGGCGACCCTGGCCGCACCACTGATCGAAAAGATTCCCGGCGCCAACCTGCGC
Source organism: Pseudomonas sp. B10(2017) (assembly GCF_002113295.1). NCBI lineage: Bacteria > Pseudomonadati > Pseudomonadota > Gammaproteobacteria > Pseudomonadales > Pseudomonadaceae > Pseudomonas > Pseudomonas sp. B10(2017). Next base: position 281,925 of record NZ_NEJU01000004.1, on the reverse strand, counting down.
CAACTGATGCGCAACCGCCTGAAGGAAATCACCGGCCTCGACCCGCAGCAAGTCGAGCAACTGGCGCAACACGCCCCGGCCGCCAGCAGCGTGCCGGGCTACGACCCTGGCTACGATTACGACGCCATGGCCAGCTACACCCCCGACTACGGCGACATGCCGCAGCACGACTTCGCCCCCGTTCATCAGGAACAGGAGTGGAAGCCGAACAAGGCCACTGGCAAGAAGCAGTGGAGCGACAAACCCTGGGACAAGAACCGCAAGGGTGGCAAGCCATGGCAGCAACGTGACGAAGCGCCACCACGGGTACCGGCCCCGGTCGAGCCACCCACCCTGGCCGCCCTGCGCACGCTGCTGCACCACCCGCTGCTGGCCGGCAAGGTGGAAGATGCCAGCCACTTCGCCGACGAAGAACACCTGTACAGCCAGCTGCTGGTGGCACTGATCGAAGCCGCGCAGAAAAATCCTGGGCTAAGCTCAATGCAGTTGATCGCACGTTGGCACGGCACCGAACAAGGGCGCCTGCTGCGGGCCTTGGCGGAAAAGGAATGGCTGATCGTGGCCGACAACCTTGAACAACAGTTTTTCGACACTATAACTAGCTTGTCCGCCCGCCAACGCGAGCGCAGCCTGGAACAACTGCTCAGGAAATCACGTCAAAGCGAATTGACCAGCGAGGAAAAAACCCAGCTCCTCGCCCTGCTGAGCCGGAATGTTCCCGCACAAACGCCGACCTCATCTGGCGCGTGAGGCCCATGCTCGGGTATAATCCTCGGCTTGTTTTTTGCCCGCCAAGACCTTCAGTGGATAGGGTGTTATGTCCGGAAAAGCGCAACAGCAGTCTCGTATCAAAGAGTTGATCACCCGCGGTCGTGAGCAGGGCTACCTGACTTACGCGGAGGTCAACGACCACCTGCCTGAGGATATTTCAGATCCGGAACAGGTGGAAGACATCATCCGCATGATCAACGACATGGGGATCAACGTATTCGAGAGTGCTCCGGATGCGGATGCCCTTCTGTTGGCGGAAGCCGACACCGACGAAGCCGCGGCCGAAGAAGCCGCTGCTGCGTTGGCGGCAGTTGAAACCGATATCGGCCGCACGACCGACCCGGTGCGCATGTACATGCGCGAAATGGGTACCGTCGAGCTGCTGACCCGCGAAGGCGAGATCGAAATCGCCAAGCGTATCGAGGAAGGCATCCGTGAAGTCATGGGCGCCATCGCTCACTTCCCGGGCACTGTCGACTACATTCTCGGCGAATATGACCGCGTCACCAGCGAAGGTGGCCGTCTGTCGGACGTTCTCAGCGGTTACATCGACCCTGACGACAATATCGCCGCGCCGACCGAAGAAGTGCCGATCCCGGGCACCAAGGCCGCCGCCGCGAAGGAAGAGACCGACGACGACGAGGAAGAATCCGAAAGTGGTGACGACGAGGAAGAGGCCGAGAGCGGCCCGGACCCGGAAGTCGCTCGCCAGCGTTTCGGTGCGGTCAACGACCAGCTCCAGGCCACCAATAAGGTCCTGAAGAAGAACGGTCGCGCCCACAAGGAAAGCATCGAAGCCCTGCAGGCTCTGGCCGACCTGTTCATGCCGATCAAGCTGGTACCGAAGCAGTTCGAGGTACTGGTAGAGCGTGTTCGTGACGCCTTGAACCGCCTGCGCCAGCAGGAACGCGCCATCATGCAGCTGTGCGTGCGTGACGCCCGCATGCCGCGTGCCGACTTCCTGCGCATGTTCCCGAGTAACGAAACCGACCAGACCTGGAGCGGTGACCTGGCCAAGCGCAACACCAAGTGGGCTGCCGCCCTGGGTGAAAAGGACGCTGCCATCGTCGCTTGCCAGCAGAAGCTGATCGACCTTGAGACCGAAACCGGCCTGACCGTTGCCGAGATCAAGGAAATCAACCGTCGCATGTCGATCGGTGAAGCCAAGGCCCGCCGCGCCAAGAAAGAAATGGTCGAGGCGAACCTGCGTCTGGTTATCTCCATCGCCAAGAAGTACACCAACCGTGGCCTGCAGTTCCTCGACCTGATCCAGGAAGGCAACATCGGCTTGATGAAAGCGGTGGACAAGTTCGAATACCGTCGCGGTTACAAGTTCTCGACCTACGCCACGTGGTGGATCCGCCAGGCGATCACCCGTTCGATCGCCGACCAGGCGCGCACCATCCGTATTCCGGTGCACATGATCGAGACGATCAACAAGCTCAACCGTATTTCCCGCCAGATGCTGCAGGAAATGGGTCGCGAACCGACCCCGGAAGAGCTGGGCGAGCGCATGGAAATGCCTGAGGACAAGATCCGCAAGGTACTGAAGATCGCCAAAGAGCCGATCTCCATGGAAACCCCGATCGGTGACGACGAAGATTCGCACCTGGGCGACTTCATCGAGGACTCGACCATGCAGTCCCCGATCGACGTGGCCACGGTCGAAAGCCTCAAGGAAGCCACCCGTGATGTGCTATCGGGTCTGACCGCACGCGAAGCCAAGGTGCTGCGCATGCGATTCGGTATCGACATGAACACCGACCACACCCTCGAAGAGGTGGGCAAGCAGTTCGACGTGACCCGTGAGCGGATCCGTCAGATCGAAGCGAAGGCGTTGCGCAAACTGCGCCACCCGACTCGCAGCGAGCATCTGCGCTCCTTCCTCGACGAGTGATGACAAAACCCCGGCCCAGGCCGGGGTTTTTCTTTTCCGCCTGTTGCGCAAAATCTGAATTCTGGCGAGATCTCGGCAGGAGCAGCCTTGTGCTGCGACGAGTCCATTGCAACAGAAGATGATTCTTTAGCCTAACTGGCGACTTCGCAGCACAAGGCTGCTCCTACAGGGGCCGCGCTTGCCATGAACGCGATGCAGGCCGCACCACACCCGCAAGGCCCTGTTGTATCTGACAAAAGACCCTGTCCTTCACCGCACACCGGCAGCAATGCCCGTCTACACTCGACTTCAGACCCCCTGAATGCGAGGCCGCTATGCACCCGATGCCGGCCATCCTGTTGCTGCTCCTGATTTTATGGAACACAACGGCCGGCGCCCTGACCCTGACAAACGAGGAGAAAGCCTGGTTGGCTGCCCACCCGCAGCTGAGCCTGGGTGTAGACGCCTCTTGGCCACCGTTCGAGTTTCGCGACCAGGAGGGCCGGTACCAGGGCTTGGCCGCCGATTACATCGCCACCATCCAGCAACGCCTGGGTGTGACGCTCAAACCGGTCGAACCCAGCAGCTGGACCGAGGTACTGACGCAGGCACGCGAAAGCCGCATCGACCTGCTGCCCGGCATCATGTCCACCCCCGAGCGCCAAGCCTACCTGGCCTTCACCCGGCCATACCTCGACTTCCCCATCGTCATCCTCGCCCACAAAGGCGGCGCACAACCGCGCAATCTGAACGACCTTTACGGCCTGAAGGTTGCCGTGGTCGAAAACTACGCCCCGCACGAACTGCTGCGCACCCACCATCCAGACCTCAACCTGGTGGCCCTGCCCAACGTCAGTTCCACTCTGCAGGCGCTGGCCACTGACGAAGTGGACGCCGTGGTCGGTGACCTCGCGTCAAGCATCTGGAGCCTGCGCCAGCTCAAGCTCGATGGCCTGTACGTCAGCGGCGAAACACCCTACCGCTACCAACTGGCCATGGCCGCCCCGCGCGACAAGAAGGAACTGGTCGGCATTCTCGACAAAGTGATAGCAGACATGAGCAGCGCCGAAGTCAGCCAGATCCAGCAACGCTGGGTGGGCAATGTGGTCGACCAACGGATGTTCTGGTCAGACCTGCTGGTGTATGGCCTGCCGGCGGTGCTGGTATTGATGGCCGTGCTGGCAGTGGTCATCCGCATCAACCGCCGGCTCAGTTCGGAAATTTCTCGGCGCATAGCCCTGGAACAGGAACTGCGCAGCAGCGAGTACCACTATCGCAGCCTGGTGGAGAGCCTGTCCGCCATCGCCTGGGAGGCCGACGCCAACGACTTCACCTACAGCTACGTCTCGCCCCACGCCGAAGGCCTGCTCGGCTACCCATTGGCCGACTGGCTCAAGCCCGGCTTCTGGCGCAGCATCCTGCACCCGGAGGATGCCCTCTGGGCCCAGGCCTACTGCGACAGCGAAACTGCCGCCGGCCGCGATCACAGCCTCGACTATCGGGTGATCAGGGCCGATGGCCAGCCACTGTGGGTACGCAACATCGTCAGCATGATCGAGCATGGCCATCTGCCTGTGATGCGCGGCCTGATGATCGACATCAGCGAAACCAAGCGCACCGAGGATGCCCTGCGCTTGTCCGAGCAGAAGTTCGCCTCGGTGTTCCAGCAGTGCCCCGACATCCTGCTGATCGCCCGCCACAGCGACGGCTGCCTGCTGGAGGTGAACGAAGCCTTCGAAGAACAGATCGGCCTCACCCCGGGCCAGGTAATTGGCCGCACCGCCACCGAACTGAACCTGTGGGGCGTCGAAGGCACCGGCCCGCGGCTGCTCGAACGCCTGCACCAAGGTGGTATACGCAACCTGGAAATGAGCTTCCGCCGCAGCAACGGCCAACTGTTCACCGGCCTGACCTCGGCCGAAACCTTCGAACTCGACGGCAACCTCGCGCTGGTGGTGGCGGTACGCGATATCAGCCAGCTCAAGGAAACCCAGGAACAGCTGCAAACCTCGGAAGAGAAATTCGCCAAGGCCTTCCATGCCTCGCCCGATGGCCTGCTGCTGTCGCGCCAGAGCGACGGCTTGCTGCTCGAAGTGAACGAAGGCTTCTGCCGCCTGACCGGCTATGACCTCAGCCCGAACATCGACCAGACCTCTCTGGACCTGGGCATCTGGGTCGACCTCAACGAGCGCAAGCGCCTGGTCGAACAGCTCAACCGTGACAGCTTCGTACGCGACTTCACTTGCCACCTGCGTCGCAGCGATGGGCAGATTCGCCTCTGCGAGCTTTCTGCACGGCCGCTGCCGATTGCCGGCGACGACTGCATGCTGACCATCGCCCGCGACATCACCGAGCGCCACCTGATGCAGGAAAAACTGCAACTGGCCGCCACCGTGTTCGAGAACACCGCCGAAGGCGTGTTGATCACCGACATCGACCAGCGCATCAGTGCCGTCAACCGCGCCTTCAGCGAAATTACCGGCTACAGCGAGATCGAAGCCCTCGGCCAGACCCCGCGCCTGCTCGCCTCCGGCCAGCACGACAGCGCGTTCTATGCGGCCATGTGGCACCAGCTTACCGATGAAGGCCACTGGCAAGGCGAGATCTACAACAAGCGCAAGAACGGCGAGCTGTACCCCGGCTGGCTGACCATCAGCGCCGTGCGCAACAGAGAACGCGAGATTACCCACTTCGTCGCCGTGTTCGCCGACATCTCCAGCCTCAAGCACGCACAGGCCAAGCTCGACTACCAGGCCCACCACGACCCGCTGACCGGCCTACCCAATCGTGCCCTGTTCGAGAACCGCCTGCAGGCCGCGCTCACCTGCTCGCAGGTATCCAACCGCAAGGGCGCGGTACTGTTCCTCGACCTCGACCGTTTCAAGCATATCAACGACAGCCTCGGCCATCCGGTCGGCGACCTGCTGCTCAAGGGCATCGCCCAACGCCTGAAGGAGCAGGTGCGTGATGTCGACACCGTGGCCCGCCTGGGTGGCGATGAGTTCATCATCCTGCTGCCCGGCTTGCACAAACCCAGTGACGCCAGCGCCATCGCCAACAAGCTGCTGACCTGCTTCAACGCGCCGTTCCAGGCCGGCGAGCACGAGTTCTTCACCAGCGCCAGCATCGGCATCAGCCTTTATCCACAGGACGGCACCGACGTTGCCACACTGATTCGCAACGCCGACGCCGCCATGTACCGCTCCAAGGCCAAGGGCCGCAACCGCGTCGAAGCCTACACCCTCGACCTCACCGCCCAGGCCAGCGAACGCATCGCCCTGGAGCACGAATTGCGCCGCGCCATCGAACGCAACGAACTGAGCCTGTGCTTCCAGCCCAAGCTAAGCCTCAAGACCCAGAGCCTGGTTGGCGCCGAAGCGCTGATTCGCTGGAGCCACCCGACATTTGGTGAAGTGCCGCCAGAGCACTTCATCCACCTGGCGGAAGAGAACGGCACCATCCTCCAGATCGGCGACTGGGTATTGGAGCAGGCCTGCCGGCAGATGCAGGCCTGGAAGCTGCACTACGAACCATTCGGCCCATTGTCGATCAACCTCGCCGGCGCCCAGCTGCGCCAACCTCACCTCGCCCGGCGCATCGAACAGTTGCTGAAGCACTACCAGCTCAAGGCCGGCGACCTGCAGCTGGAAATCACCGAAAACTTCATCATGAGCCAGGCAGAGGAAGCCCTGGCCGTGCTGTACAAGTTGAAAAAACTGGGCGTGCAGCTGGCCATCGACGACTTCGGCACCGGTTATTCATCGCTGAGCTACCTCAAGCGCCTGCCGCTGGACATCCTCAAGATCGACAAATCGTTCATCCGCGGCCTGCCCGATGACCCCCACGACGCCGCCATCGCACGTGCGATCATTGCCCTGGGCCGCAGCATGCAGCTGACCATCATTGCCGAGGGTGTGGAGAACCAGGCCCAGCAACGGTTCCTGGCGGCTGAAGGCTGCGAGCAGATCCAAGGCTACATCGTCAGCCTGCCCCTGCCCCCGGACGAGTTCGCAGCGACGTTTCTTCGTATAGCACTATCGGATCTTTCAGATGGCACAGGTGCGAAACCCTCGTTATAATCCGGCCACTTACTGAGGGCCTATAGCTCAGTCGGTTAGAGCAGAGGACTCATAATCCTTTGGTCCACGGTTCGAGTCCGTGTGGGCCCACCAGCTTACAAGCCGCGCACTGCGCGGCTTTGTCGTTTCTAGCCCCTGCCATTTCCCACCTTCCTTACCTTTCACAATCCTCGAATGTGTCCACGCATGCCTGCCAGAGGGTTGAGATTGACCACATCGGCCAGATGCCCAGGGCTGAAGTGAGCGTACTTCTGAGTCATAGCTAACGTGGCATGGCCAAGCACCCGGCCGCGCTTCGCGGTCAACCTGCAGGTCCTGGATGAGAACGGCGAGCCGGACGAGGCCCTGCCGACGCTGGCCGGCGTACCGCTGCCGGTACCCACTGGCGGCGATGAAATGGGCTTCTTCAGCTTCCCCGAGGAAGGCACCACTGTAGTTGTCGGGTTCACCCAAGGCCTGCCGCACAAGCCGTTTATCCAGTGCATTCTGCCCCATGGCCTGTCCTTACCCCGGGTGCCCAAAGGCGACCAGGTCTGGCAGCACAGCGAGGCCTCGCAACAACGCGTCGAGTCGGATGGCAGCTGGACCCGTCAGACCGACGGCGGGATCACCGACAAGTCGACCGATCGCCAGGTGGAAAGCCTGACCAATGCCGAGCGGTACCAGAGCGACAGCCGCACCATTGATGACCATTCCACCGAATCGGTGGGTGGTACCAAAAAGATCGAGGCGATGGGCGCGCTGCAGCTGCTGTCCGGCGGTACCGCCAACTTGGCAGCGGTGGACGACCTCAACCTGGCCACCGGCCGCGATCTCAACCAGGTAGTAGCTCAGAAGCTCAACCTGGCCGTGGGTGGCGACCTGGTCGAGCGCGTCCAGAAGGCACGCAAGAGCATCGCCCAGACCACTTGGCTCGGGTCGGAGTCGGTCAACGTCCTGCAGGTGCTGTGCGACCTGATCGACCTGGTGGTGCTGATGAACACCGACCTGGCCGGCCACACCCACGGGCCGAGCCCCGTCCCTTCCAATGCCGGCGCCTTCGTCGAGCACGCCGGCACTGGCGCACAACTTTCTGGGCAACGGAAGCCCATCACAGGAGTTTGAATGGAACTGAAGAACTACTTCGCCCAGGACGACGCCGGCAACATCCTGCCGAACGCGATCTGCTATCTGTACGAGCGCGGCACCGAGATCCTGGTAAAAAATCTGCAGGCTGCTGACGGTACCGCGTTGGTGAACCCCTTCACGGCTGACGACAAGGGCATGGTCGTGTTTGCTGCGCCCAACGGACTGTATGACCTGCGCATCACCAAGGGCGCCCGGGATAGCCGAATCCGCGTGCAGTGCCTGGATCTCACCGACCACCTGAACCGGCTTGCAGGCAACCCAACGCCCAAGGACTCGCCATGGCTGGCCAAAGGAGACGGGGTAACCAACGACTCGGCCGCATTTGCCGCGTTCGAAGCTGTCGTGAAGGGTCGCCGTGTCGACTTGGGCGGCTCGGTGTTCGTGCTTGATGAGCTGCCTAAAAAGAACTCGTACCTGAACGGGGCGTTCAAGATAGGCGGTTTCACCCGCATCACGGCGCTGAACGACAACCTGTCGGCTCAGCCGCCGCGCTTCCACCGCAATGGCGGCCAGCTGGCCATGCTCAAAGAGTCGCTGTCCAACCCGCTCGAGCAGCTGATTTCACTTGTAGTAATCGCCGACTCCATCGGCTGGGGTAGCGGCACACCAGGCGAGCAGGCGGTGACTGATCCGCGCAATGGCACGCTGGCAGACCCCCGAAACAATTTCGGCGCCCCGTCCTGGTTCAACGAGTTCGCCCGGCACATTGGCGAGCGCTACGCCTTCAACGCAGCGCCGGTCCTGTCTAACTAGCCGGCCAGCCCATCGGGCGAGTGCATCGTTGAATACACCGTGACCCACGATCTGTATCCGCGTGGAGGCCGGTTCAACGTGCAATCCGTAGGGCCGTCGATCAGCGTCACTGACGCCCTTACCTCGGGCTCGGTGACCAACTGCCAACGAATGTTCGCCGACGGTAACTCCAGCGGAGGCTCGTACCACTCGATCAGCTTCCAGTTCACCGGGACCACCTTCGCGCTGCACTTTGGAGTCGCGGGTGATGATCTCAATGGTGGCCTGGACTATGAGCTGTTCGTGGATGGCGTCTCCCAAGGCGTGTACACCACTTCGGCAGGTGAAGACGGGCTCACCTACGGCAACAACCGGATCCGGAACCACACCTTTGGCTACGTCCGGAACAAGACCGTGGAGATCCGGACCAAGCGCCGGGCCAGCCAGACGACTGGGACCAAAGCGCTGCGGATCGAGGCGATCCGGGTCAAAAAGACGATCCGCCTCACAAAACAGACTATCAACGGTGCGACCACTCGCAGCTATCGGATGTACAACCTGCCAGGCAACACTCAGGGGCACGGCAACGCCGTAGGGCCGCAAGACAACTTCGTGCTGGCTGGCCTGGGTACGAATGACCGGATCCGCAACCCGACGCAGCCGCAGAGCGTGAACGAGTTCAGCGCTAACCTGGGCGCGCTTCTGGACATCGTTCAACCGATGGCCAACGTGATCCTGATGTGTTCCAACCCGTCGAGCGACGAAGATCCGGAGAAATACGCCTTCACGATGCAGGACGTTCGGGGCGAGATCTACCGCACCGCACGGGCGCGGAACCTGGACATGATCGACAACTACGCTGCGTTGTCGATTCCGGATATGAGCCTGATCGCCAACGACGGCCTGCATCCGAACGCATTGGGCTACTACCTGTATTCCAGGAACGTCATCGGGTCGGTTGAAGCCGCCTAAGCTGCTCAGCAGATACAATAAGGCCCGCTTAGTGCGGGCCTCTTGTTGGGGAAAGTTAAATTATCCTCCCCTATTTTAGATCTGACATTATCGGTTCCTGACCTTAACGCCAAAACCATCGACAGCCTTAAAATTTTAAACATGAACGACTATTCTTTACCCGGCTTAAATGCTGTTTTTACCCGCTCCCATATCAGTTCGCGAGCTTCAGCTAGTGATACTCCCTCGTCCTTTGTCTCAGTAAGCAAGCCCTGCATCTTATTCACATCAGCCGCAGCCTGAGCAATATCTTTCCTCCACCTCGCTAACATCTTTATCTTTACATCCGTCAACGCCATGAACTCGCCATTTTGCGCACGAATCTTTTCGTAGTCTGCTTGGGTGATTACATCTTTCGGCGCCGAGAAGACCTCATCAAAATCAACATATAACGAAGCATTCTTCAAACGATTTGATTCATCATGAAACTCTTGTTGAATTGCTTTGAATGCTTTGGATGAGCCAGCGAGATCATCCATTTCTTCCGCAGCCAACTCCTCTTCAGAGCGTGGAAGAAAGTATGCATTAATTTTATTTTTTGCCTCGTGCCTCCTGAACACCTTAGCAAGAGACTTCGTATTAACTTCGACACCACAAAGACATGAAATGATGGCCGCACCCAAGATCTCGATTTTCCCGCACTCTTCGAGAGATATCTGATGGAGCAGATATGCGCGAGGAAAAGCTCCCGCAGTAGCTAAGATGCTAGCCTCCGCGTAAAGCTGAGCTGCATTATCAAACACACTCAGCGCTCCATCTATAAGAAGCAGCGCCAACTTTTCTTGTTCAGAGTTAATTATCATTTGATATCTTCCACTGATTCCGCTGCACTTTGGAAAAATCCCGCGAGCGCAGGTTGGTTTTTCATATCTTAGGATCCATATTAAGCGAACCATCAGCATTAAACTTCACATAACGAAGCAATTCGTGCTCTATCTCCGTATATGCATCATTAAACTTGGCCTGATAAAACTTAAAATCTGTCCTTCGATACTTGGCGCAATGTTCTGCAATTTTCTTTATGACCTTTACTTTTATTTCATCAGGAGTATTGATACCAAATATCAGGCCTTCAAGCTGATTGAACGCATATTTTATTTGCCTTTGCTCCCGACTCCAAGGCAAACCCGCTATTACTACTCGCCACTCCGTCTCGTTCTGCCAGTGAGCTGTCTTGGTCGTATGGCTCTTATGAAACAAATATTGATGCCTCACGTAAACATCATCTGACACGTTAGACATCCAAGCAGCACAAGAACTGACTGAACCTGCTTGATCGCGATACCAGTATGAGTCGACCCACTCCGGCTGCTCATTGTGGGGCGAGGTAAAGAAGTTTATTGCCGCAAATTCTGAGCGATATTTGACCTCCATCAACGGCAAATCTAAGGCCATGTTAAGATACCACTCGTTTTGCGGCCTGCCGCGGTTCATGCTTTTTACAAACTCGAAAGGAAGTCCCTGAAACTTCAGCGAGTCCACACCATTATCGCTGCGGGCCTTGTAAATGAGACATATGCCTTTGTGGTTATCACCATAAGAGCCCCAAATCGATGAGTTTGCGCAGCTTTTCATAAAGCACGCCACGTACCAGTGAGGAAACACTAAATAGTCGATTTGCTCCGCAAAATGCCTCGGAAAATTTATAAAGATCAACAAAAGCCCAGCTGACAACTCATCACTTCTTAACGCACTTGCACGCAACGCCTGCTGCCTAATTTTGTCTTCTATCTCGGTATACTCTTCAAGATTTGGCGTCAGCCCTTCGGAGTATATTTTACCGGCCCGCATTTCAATGAATAGCAAAAAGTTAGGAAGTGCGGAATTGTACCTTGCTGCATCCGGCAACTCGAAATTCTTGGAAAGCTCGTTTAGGATAAAAGTAACAATAGCCGTATGGAGTATATGCAGGTGCGAAATCAACTCTTTTCGTGGAATTTTTCTACCTGTTTCGGCCAGAGCTTTAATGTAGAGTGAAATTTCCTTATTTCCGAGCACGCTACTAATGGCGTTTTCGACTGTGTCACGCGATATGCCTTGGAAGCTTTCGGGCCTTAGGTTGGGATATTTAATAAGCCCATCCCCCGCATCTGCGTACACATCAACCACCGACGCATAGAGCAAGAGTGTGTAATGCTTTATTAAATTTCGCCAGACTATCAAGTCACCATGGAAGAATGTTTCTCGATGCCCCTCAAGTGGATCATTCAACTCATGAGGTGACGCAAAGTAGATTGTGAGTTCGTCTAGCTCACCTGGGCGTGCCGCATCATCCCCACAAGCTGGCTTCCCAAGCAGCCGTTCTGCGCTGCGAAATCGATAATATTTTTCCAAGATACCCACCGACGGTGACTGCAGGATGTAGGCGAATCTTAGCGAGGTTGGATATCTCATTGCCATCAGAGCATCGCGAGATGCTTCGGTACGACACTCAGAAAAAGCCCTTTCGAAAAAAAAAGGGTTTGAAAATTCACTTATCCCCCTCCCGCCGACGCGCTCTCCGTCGCGAAATAGTGCAAAGGCCAGCCCAGGTGCAAGCTAGCCCTAGGGCAGGCCCAGCGCGGGCCGCGTAAAGCACCAAGGCATTGCACACTGTGCAAAGAATTGAAGACCTATGCAGCCCGGTACAGTCGGATGTGTCCACAATGTGTCCACATCGAAATCTAAAACCCTTCCCCAATAAAATCGGATATTCAATAAAATCAGGTACATCAAGGGTTTTCCCAATGGGTACGGGTGATTTTTTCGGGCTCATAATCCTTTGGTCCACGGTTCGAGTCCGTGTGGGCCCACCAGATAACTCAAAGGCCTACGTTGCAGAACGTAGGCCTTTTTCTTTTCGGCAGTTCTGCCGGATGAAAAAGCTACGGCCGATGTTTACATCCTGGGCCAGGCCGACACGGCCGCTCCTACAACGGGGGCGCGTCAGCATGGCCAACTGTCTACCCTTGCCCTGCTAACCGCAGGCTGGCTAGGCTAGCGGGCCAACCGTAGAGACTCGCCATGTCGGATTCCCGCTCCATCACGCTGGATGAAATCGATCGCCAGCTGATCGCCCTGCTGCAGATCAACGCCCGCGAAAGCGTCGCCACCCTCGCCCGTCAGCTGGGCATCGCCCGCACCACCGTCAACTCGCGCCTGGAGCGGCTGGAGAAGAACAAGGTCATCTCCGGCTATGGCGTACGCCTGGGCCAGCGAGTGATGGGTGGGGGGCTGCAGGCGTATGTGGGGATCAAGGTGCAGCCGCGCTCGGGCAAGGAGGTGGTGCGCCGCCTGAGTGCGATGGGCCAGGTGCAGCAGCTGTGCGCAGTGAGCGGCGAGTTCGACTATGTGGCCTGGCTGCGTACGGATTCGCCCGAGCAACTGGACCAGCTGCTCGACCAGATCGGCAGTGTCGACGGGGTGGAGAAGACCACCACGTCGATCATTCTCAGCAGCAAGGTGGACCGCGGGCAGCCGCTCTGAACTCGGCTGGCGGTCAGGCTTCCTGGCCATCGAGCAGGCCTTCCAGAATTGCCGAAAGGCTTTCGGCGGAATGCTGCATCGACCAGACGATGTCACGGCTGCGCTCGGGGGCGTGGTGCTGGGCGTAGTCAGTGGCGATCTGATTGAGACCACGGGCCAGCAGGCAGGCGTGGACCAGGGCGTCTGCGGCGTCGATGCCGGGGCGTATGGCGAATAACGGCGGGTGGCTGGATTCGCAGTTGCAAAAGGGTTTTTCTGCGGTGGGTTTCAGTTTTTCGGGTTGGTCAGAATCTGTCGTCTTCATGATGCAATTTCCAAATTGAGTCTTGAGGAAACCGCCTACCAACTCCTTCTCACGGGAAATAGGTGGCAGCCATGCACGGGGTGAGAACCGGCCAACTTGGAAATCCGGCCAGGCGAAAGCCTGCCCGCGCACGGCTGCCATGACATAAGCCTTGGTGCGAAGTTGGAGATGGGTTCTCACACCCAGTCGCCCGAACAGCGGCGACCCAGTGAAGTTAACGATGAGGCGTTTCCCACGCAGCCAGACCGAGGCTATAGCGGGCGTAGGGTAATTCTTTAATTCATGGCATGGGTGTAGGAACTGTCTGATCACACCCTGTGGGAGCGGGCGTGCCCGCGAACACGGGCGCAGCCCGTGCCATACACCGCGGGGGCTTCTTCGCGGGCTCGCCCGCTCCCACCGGGGGCCGATGCTGTGCTTGAGACGGGTAGGCTTCCTGTTCGTCATAAAGTTATCTTGTTTATATATTTCGACGATACAAGCTACATTCAGACAACACTCTGCGCCTTAATAACGAACATCACACCCCCTAAAATGGCCCCCAGGCATCTCCTATACTCAGGCTCCGCCCGCTGGCGCAGCCTATCTGGCAAGGTCACTTCATGAACAAGAAAAACCGCCACCCAGCCGATGGTAAAAAACCCGTCACCATCTTCGGCCCGGACTTCCCCTTCGCCTTCGACGACTGGCTGGAACACCCCGCAGGCCTGGGTAGCATCCCGGCCGAGCGCCATGGTGAGGAAGTGGCAATCGTGGGCGCCGGTATCGCCGGCCTGGTAGCGGCCTACGAGCTGATGAAGCTGGGCCTCAAGCCGGTGGTGTACGAAGCCTCCAAGCTGGGCGGCCGGCTACGCTCGCAAGCCTTCAACGGCACCGACGGGATCATTGCCGAACTGGGTGGCATGCGCTTCCCGGTGTCGTCCACTGCCTTCTACCACTACGTGGACAAGCTGGGCCTGGAGACCAAACCGTTCCCCAACCCGCTGACCCCGGCCTCGGGCAGCACGGTGATCGACCTGGAAGGCCAGACCTACTACGCCGAAAAACCCACCGACCTGCCCAAACTGTTCCACGAAGTGGCCGATGCCTGGGCCGATGCCCTGGAAAGCGGTGCGCAGTTCGCTGACATCCAGCAAGCCATCCGTGACCGTGACGTGCCGCGCCTGAAAGAACTGTGGAACAAGCTGGTACCGCTTTGGGACGACCGCACGTTCTACGACTTCGTCGCCACCTCGCGCTCGTTCGCCAAGTTGAGCTTCCAGCACCGCGAAGTGTTCGGCCAGGTCGGCTTCGGCACCGGCGGCTGGGACTCGGACTTCCCCAACTCGATGCTGGAAATCTTCCGCGTGGTAATGACCAACTGCGACGACCACCAACACCTGGTGGTCGGCGGTGTGGAGCAGGTACCGCAGGGCATCTGGCGCCATGTACCGGAACGCTGCGTGCATTGGCCGGAAGGCACCAGCCTGAGCGGGCTGCATGGCGGCGCGCCGCGTACCGGGGTCAAGCGCATCGCCCGCGCCGCCGATGGCCGCCTGGCGGTCACCGACAACTGGGGCGACACCCGTCACTACAGTGCCGTGCTCGCCACCTGCCAGACCTGGCTGCTGACCACCCAGATCGACTGCGAGGAATCGCTGTTCTCGCAAAAGATGTGGATGGCCCTGGACCGCACCCGCTACATGCAGTCGTCGAAGACCTTCGTCATGGTCGACCGGCCGTTCTGGAAGGACAAGGACCCGGAAACCGGTCGCGACCTGATGAGCATGACCCTCACCGATCGCCTCACCCGTGGCACCTACCTGTTCGACAACGGCAACGACAAGCCGGGGGTGATCTGCCTGTCGTACTCGTGGATGAGCGATGCGCTGAAGATGCTGCCGCATCCGGTGGAAAAACGCGTGCAACTGGCCCTGGACGCACTGAAGAAGATCTACCCGAAGACCGACATCGCCGGGCACATCATCGGCGACCCGATCACCGTTTCCTGGGAGGCCGACCCGCACTTCCTTGGCGCCTTCAAGGGCGCGCTGCCTGGGCACTACCGCTACAACCAGCGCATGTACGCGCACTTCATGCAGCAGGACATGCCTGCCGAGCAGCGCGGCATGTTCATCGCTGGTGACGATGTGTCGTGGACGCCGGCCTGGGTGGAAGGCGCGGTACAGACATCGCTGAATGCGGTGTGGGGTATCATGAATCACTTCGGTGGCCGCACCCACCCGGACAACCCCGGCCCAGGCGACGTGTTCGACGAAATCGGCCCGATCGCCCTGCCGGACTGAGACAAGGAGGCAGCATGCGCATCGCTCTGTTTCAGGGCGCACCCAAGCCACTGGACGTGCCCGGCAACCTGCAACGGTTGCGCCACCAGGCGCAACTGGCGGCCGAACGTGGCGCCAGTTTGCTGGTGTGCCCGGAGATGTTCCTGACCGGCTACAACATCGGCCTGCCCCAGGTCGAGCGCCTGGCCGAGGCCGTCGATGGTCCGGCGGCCATGGCGGTGGTGGAGATCGCCCAGGCGCACCGTATCGCTATCGTCTACGGCTACCCGGAGCGTGGCGATGATGGAGCCATCTACAACAGTGTGCAGCTGATCGATGCGCATGGCCGCAGCCTTGGCAACTATCGCAAGACCCACCTGTTCGGCGAGCTGGACCGCTCGATGTTCAGCGCAGGTGCCGATCACTTCCCGGTGGTGGAGCTGGATGGCTGGAAAGTCGGCCTGCTGATCTGCTACGACATCGAGTTCCCGGAGAATGCCCGGCGCCTGGCGCTGGACGGTGCCGAGCTGATCCTGGTACCGACGGCGAACATGTCGCCGTACGACTTCATCTGCCAGGTGACCGTGAGGGCGCGGGCGCAGGAGAACCAGTGCTACCTGGTGTATGCCAACTATTGCGGCTCGGAAGGCGAGATCCAGTATTGCGGGCAGAGCAGCATCATCGGCCCGGATGGCAGCCTGCTGGCGATGGCCGGGCGGGACGAGTGCCAGTTGCTGGCAGAGCTGGAGCATGAGCGGGTGGTGCAGGGGCGCGGGGCGTTTCCTTACCTCACCGATTTGCGCCAGGAGTTGCATCTGCGTAAGGGCTGATGGCCCTTTCGCGGGCACGCCCGCTCCCACAGGGTCTGCGCTGCCTTTCATACCTGCGCCATTCCTGTGGAAGCGGGCGCGCCCGCGAAGAGGCCGGGCCTGCAAACAAATGGGTTAGCATGGACAGCAGTTACCGGAGCCCCCATGCCTGACGCCACCCGCCACCTCAACCTCGCCAACGGCCTGCAGCTGACCCTGCGCCACGCCCCGCGCCTGAAGCGCTCGGCCGCCGCCCTACGGGTGCACGCGGGCAGTCACGACGCGCCGACCAAATGGCCCGGCCTGGCACACTTCCTGGAGCACCTGTTCTTCCTCGGCACCTCGCGTTTCCCGCTGGACGACGGCCTGATGCGCTACGTGCAGGCCCTCGGCGGCCAGGTCAATGCCAGCACCCGCGAACGCACCACCGACTTCTTCTTCGAGGTCCCGCCCAGCGCCCTGGCCGGGGGGCTGGAGCGCCTGTGCCAGATGTTGGCCGAGCCAGACCTGGGCATCGAGCGCCAACGCCGCGAACGCGAAGTAATCCATGCCGAGTTCATTGCCTGGTCACGCAGCCCTCAGGCCCAGCAGCAGTTCGCCTTGCTGCAAGCCGCGGCGCCCGGCCATCCATTGGCCGCTTTTCATGCTGGTAACCGGCATACCCTGGCCTTGCAGAATCCCGCCTTCCAGCAAGCGCTCTGTGGCTTTCACCAGCGTTTCTACCAAGGCGGCCAGGTCGCCCTGAGCCTGTGCGGCCCGCAATCGCTGGATGAGCTGGAATTGCTGGGCCGGCAGCATGCCAAGCTGTTCGCAACGGGTGAACGGGTGCCACAAGCTCTGCCGCCGCCCTTATCGACGACCGACACGCACCTGCTGTTCAGCCACGAAAACCTGCCGGCAGGTGCCGAGCAGGCCCTTGAGTTGCTGATCGCCTGCCTCGGCGATAGCCGCCCGGGCACCTGGCTGGATGCGCTTCGCCAGCGCGGCTGGCTGCAGGGCTTCAAGGCCGAGGCACTGTATGCCTTCGCCGGGCAGTTGCTGTGGCACATTGATCTGAAGCTGAGCGAGGATGCCTGCCCGGAGGAAGCCGATGCCCTGTTGCATGGCTGGTTCGGCTTCATCCGCCAGGCCGCCCCTGAGCAATTGAGTGCCGAATTCGAGCTGCTGCAGCGAAGCCGCGAACGCAGTGCCAGTGCGCTTGAACTGGCCCGCCGGGACAGCGCCGGCCAGCCGTTCAGCGGTTTGGACACACAAGGCTTGCACGCCCTTCGTGCCCTGCTGGAAGGCCTGCCGGGCCGAGAACATGGGCACTGGCAACAGCCCGGCGTCGATCCCTTGCTCCTGGCCGACTTGCCTGATGCCAGTCCGCACCCACTACCAGCAGCACTGAAAGTCAGCGATCAGCTGCCTGGCACTCGTCAGTACGCAGCGCTGTACCTGCGCTGGCATGTCCCTTCACCGTTGCGCCAGCGTCTGCACGCGCTGCTCGAACGTGCCCTGCACCCCATGCAGGAGCGCTGCGAGCGCGTATCGGTGCAGTTGCAGTTCAGTGCCGCTGGCGAATACTGGCAACTGCGCTGCGCCGGGCTACCGGCAGCGGTGCTGCGCACTGTGGAACAGGCCTTGGCATTGATGCGCAAGCCCCCGGCAGGCAGCTGGCTGCCCTGCTCGACGCAGCCTCCGGCGCTGATCCCCATCCGGGCCCTGCTCAAGCAGCTGCCCGACGCCGTGCTGGGCGCCGCGCCTGCACCTGCTCCGGCCTGCACCCTGGCACAGACGCATCTCGACAGCCTGTGGCAGCACGCAAGCTGGCACGGCCTGGCTGCCGGCTTCGACGATACCGCCCTGGACGCATTGGGCACCGCGCTGCAGCAGTGCCCTGGCCAAGGCTCGGCGCCTGCCCCTCTGCCCGCCTGGGCCAACCACCGTTGGCAACATGCCGAAGTACTCGGTAGTGAGCATGCCCTGCTGCTGTTCTGCCCACTGCCAGCGCCCATGGAAGCCGCTGGCCGCCTACTCGCGCAGTTGCTGCAAGGGCCGGTTTACCAACGGCTGCGGGTAGAATTGCAACTCGGCTATGCGGTATTCAGTACCTTTCGTCAGGTCGAGGGTGTCGGCGGCCTGCTGTTCGGGGTCCAGTCGCCTCACGCCAGCCAGGTACAGATCCTCGACCACCTGCTCACCTTGCTGCGCCAGGGCGTTACCCTCGCCCCTGTCGCTCGCCAGGCCCTGGCCGGGCAATTCGATGAACCGGCGATGGGTAATGCCGAAGTCGCCGAATGGGCGTGGCAGACATACCTGGCTACACAACCCGGCAGGCTGGATACGCTGCGCAGGTCTATCCTGACTACGCGGCAGACGGATCTGGACCACCTGCTGAGCCACCTGCTCGGTACAGGTTCCACTTGGCTATGCTTGGCAAACGCCGCCGCACCAGATGCTTCCTGGCTGGGCTCAACCCCATGATTGTTACGAAAACCGCAATGGAGTTTTCGAATAATTAACCTTTCGGTACAAATTTTTCTTGTAAGATAGCGCAATCCCAGCCAAGGGAACCTCCAGCCAATGGCGGTACCCAAGTAGTAGCTGACAAACCCACCCCTCATCCGGAAGGAGTAATTCCATGTGGACCAAACCTGCATACACTGATCTGCGCATCGGCTTCGAAGTCACCATGTACTTCGCCAACCGCTAAGCCCGGCTTACGGTTCAACGCCTCGGCCTGCCGGGGCGTTTTCGTTTTTTCGCTACGGTTTCTGCAGAGAGAGTGGCCATGTACATCCAGGTTCTCGGTTCCGCCGCCGGTGGCGGGTTTCCACAGTGGAACTGCAACTGCGACAACTGCAAGGGCTTGCGTGACGGCACCCTGCGTGCCACGCCACGCACGCAGTCGTCCATCGCCCTGTCCGACGACGGCGTGCACTGGGTGCTGTGCAATGCCTCGCCCGATATCCGCGCCCAGCTCCAGGCCTTTGCGCCGATGCAGCCGGCCCGTGCCCTGCGCGACACCGGCATCAACGCCATCATCCTGCTGGACAGCCAGATCGACCACACCACCGGCCTGCTCAGCCTGCGCGAAGGCTGCCCGCACCAGGTGTGGTGCACCGACATGGTCCACCAGGACCTGACCACCGGCTTCCCGCTGTTCAACATGCTCAGCCACTGGAACGGCGGCCTGCAGTGGAACCGCATCGAGCTGGAAGGCAGCTTCGTGATCGACGCCTGCCCCAACCTGCGCTTCACCCCGTTCCCCTTGCGCAGCGCCGCGCCGCCCTACTCGCCGCACCGCTTCGACCCGCACCCGGGCGACAACCTTGGCCTGCTGGTCGAGGACACCCGCACCGGCGGCAAGCTGTTCTACGCCCCGGGCCTGGGCCAGGTGGACGACAAGCTGCTGACGATGATGCACGGCGCCGACTGCCTGCTGGTCGATGGCACCTTGTGGGAAGATGATGAAATGCAGCGCCGTGGCGTGGGCACCCGTACCGGCCGCGAGATGGGCCACCTGGCGCAGAACGGCCCCGGCGGCATGCTGGAGGTGCTGGATGGCTTCCCGCGCCAGCGCAAGGTACTTATCCACATCAACAACACCAACCCGATCCTCGACGAAGACTCGCCCGAGCGTGCCGAAGTGCTGCGCCGGGGTGTGGAAGTGGCCTTCGATGGCATGAGTATCGAGTTGTAAAAAGGTCTGCGAGTTGACACACCCCACTGTGGGAGCGGGCATGCCCGCGAAAAATCCGACACGGTGTATGGCACCGGCTTCGCCGGTGTTCGCGGGCACGCCCGCTCCCACAGGGGGCGAGGTGAGCCGAGACTCAGCTATACAGGAGCCAGCCGAATGAGCGACGCACTGCCAATGTCCCCTGCCGAATTCGAGCAGGCCCTGCGCGCCAAGGGCGCCTACTATCACATTCATCACCCGTACCACGTGGCGATGTACCAGGGGCGCGCCACCCGCGAACAAATCCAGGGCTGGGTGGCCAACCGCTTCTACTACCAGGTCAACATCCCGATGAAGGATGCCGCGATCCTGGCCAACTGCCCGGACCGCGAAGTGCGCCGCGAATGGATCCAGCGC
Organism: Pseudomonas sp. B10(2017); assembly: GCF_002113295.1. Lineage (NCBI taxonomy): Bacteria > Pseudomonadati > Pseudomonadota > Gammaproteobacteria > Pseudomonadales > Pseudomonadaceae > Pseudomonas > Pseudomonas sp. B10(2017). Next base: position 261,405 of record NZ_NEJU01000004.1, on the reverse strand, counting down.
CTGCTCGACCACGATGGTGCACCCGGCGAGGACGGTGGTATCGAGGCCTGGCTGCGCCTGGGCCAGGCCGTGGGCCTGGCCCCTGACCAGCTGCGCTCTCAGGAACTGGTACTGCCCGGTGTGCGCTTTGCCGTGGACGCCTACGTCAACTTCGCCCGCCGGGCCAGTTGGCAGGAAGCGGCCAGCAGCTCGCTGACCGAGCTGTTCGCCCCGCAGATCCACCAGTCGCGCCTGGACAGCTGGCCGCAGCACTACCCGTGGATCGACCCGGCCGGCTACGAATACTTCCGCACCCGCCTGGGCCAGGCTCGGCGTGACGTGGAGCACGGCCTGGCGATTACCTTGCAGCACTACACCACCCGCGCGGGCCAGGAGCGTATGCTGGAGATACTGCAGTTCAAGCTGGATATTCTCTGGAGCATGCTCGACGCCATGAGCATGGCCTACGAGCTGAACCGCCCGCCCTATCACTCCGTCACCCAGGAACGTGTGTGGCACAAAGGGATCACCCTATGAGTTTCGACCGTAATCAAGTGCCGAACTGGCGCCCCGGCTACCGCTTCCAGTACGAGCCGGCGCAAAAGGGCCATGTGCTGCTGTACCCAGAGGGCATGATCAAGCTCAACGACAGCGCGGCCCTGATCGGTGGCCTGATCGACGGCCAACGCGACGTTGCTGCGATCATCAGCGAACTCGAAAAACAGTTCCCCGGTGTCCCGGAAGTGGCCGATGACATCGAGCAGTTCATGGAGGTGGCCCGTGCCGAACACTGGATCGTCCTCGCCTGAGTTACCGCCCACGCCCGCAGTCGGCCTGCCGCTGTGGCTGCTGGCCGAGCTGACCTACCGCTGCCCACTGCAGTGCCCGTACTGCTCCAACCCGCTGGACTTCGCAGCCCAGGGCCAGGAGCTGAGCACCGCGCAGTGGTTCAAGGTGATGGCCGAAGCTCGGGAAATGGGTGCCGCGCAAATCGGCTTTTCCGGCGGAGAACCGCTGGTACGCCAGGACCTCGCCGAACTGATCGGCGAGGCCCGCCGGCTGGGCTACTACACCAACCTGATCACCTCGGGCATCGGCCTGACCGAAGCGCGTATCGCCGACTTCAGGAAGGCCGGCCTGGACCACATCCAGATCAGCTTCCAGGCCAGCGACGAGCAGGTCAACAACCTGCTGGCCGGCTCGAAAAAGGCCTTTGCGCAAAAGCTGGAAATGGCCCGCGCGGTGAAGGCCCATGGCTACCCGATGGTGCTCAACTTCGTCACCCACCGGCACAACATCGACAAGATCGACCGCATCATCGAGCTGTGCATCGCACTGGAAGCCGACTTCGTCGAGCTTGCCACCTGCCAGTTCTACGGCTGGGCCCACCTCAACCGGCTGGGCCTGCTGCCGACCCGCGCGCAGCTGGAACGGGCCGAACGCATCACCAACGAGTACCGGGACAGGCTCAAGGCCGAGGGCAACCCGTGCAAGCTGATCTTCGTCACCCCGGACTACTACGAGGAGCGCCCCAAGGCCTGCATGAATGGCTGGGGCAGCCTGTTCCTCACCATCACCCCGGACGGCACCGCCCTGCCCTGCCACGGCGCGCGCCAGCTGCCGGTGCAGTTCCCCAATGTGCGCGACCACGACCTGCACCACATCTGGTACGACTCGTTCGGCTTCAACCGCTTCCGCGGCTATGAGTGGATGCCCGAACCCTGCCGTTCCTGCGACGAGAAGGAAAAGGACTTCGGCGGCTGCCGCTGCCAGGCCTTCATGCTCACCGGCGATGCCAGCAACGCCGATCCGGTGTGCGCCAAGTCGGCCGACCACGGCATCATCCTCAAGGCCCGCGACGAGGCTGAAAGCGCCCAGCTCACCATTGAAGAGATGACCTTCCGCAATGAACGAAACTCCCGTGTCATCGTCCGCGGCTGAGTTCAGCGCGGCCCAGGCAGTTGCCGCCGGCACCGACTTCGCCGAACTCAAGGTCAGTGCTGCGGGGCTGTTCTGGAACGAGTTTCGCCCGGCCGACGGTGCCTGTCGCATCTGGCACTGGCAGCACCAGCAGGCCCGCTGCCTGACACCTGATGGCTTCAGCGTGCGTAGCCGGGTGTACGAATACGGCGGTGGCAGTTTCTGCCTGGGTGGTGACGGGCTGCTGTTCGTCAACGAAAAGGACCAGCAGGTCTATACCCAGGCCCTGGAAGGCGCAGCACCGCGCGCCCTGACCGATGATGCCAGCTGCCGCTACGGCGATGTGCAGTGGCACGACGGCCTGGTGCTGGCGGTCGAGGAGCAGCATGGCGAACGGGTCGAGCATCGCTTGGTCGCCCTGGGTGAACAAACCCGCGAAGTGCTCGCCGAAGGGGCCGACTTCTATGCATCGCCTACGGTGAGTGCCGACGGCCAGCGCCTGGCGTGGGTCGAATGGGACCGCCCGGCACAACCTTGGACCTTCACCAGGCTGATGTGCCGCACACGTGATGCAAGTGGATGGGGGCCCGCGCTATGTGTGGCCGGCGCTGACGAATCGCTGCAGCAGCCGCGCTTCGATAGCGAAGGCCGACTCTACTGTCTGTCCGACCGCAATGGCTTCTGGCAACCCTGGGGCGAGATCAATGGCTGCTGGCAGGCCCTGCCTGCCGAGCCCGCGGACCACGCTGCGGCACCTTGGCAACTGGGCGCCAGTACCTGGTTGGCGCTGGGGCCGCAAAGCTATCTGGCCAGCTGGTTCGAAGACGGCTTCGGGCAACTGGGGCTGCGCACTGCCGATGGCCGCCTGGAGCGTTTCGCCAGCGCCTACACGCGTTTTCGCAGCCTGGCCATGGATGCCGAACACCTGTACGCGATTGCCGCCTCGCCGATCAGCCCTCCGGCGGTCATCGCCATCGCCCGCGGCAACCACGAGGTCAGCGTATTGGCTGGTGGCGCCGAAGTGCTGCCGGCAAGGCATATCAGCCTGCCGCAGTCGATCCACTACGGCAGTGACGGTCACCGCGCCCACGGTTTCTTCTACCCGGCCGCCCGCTCGCAAGGGGCCGCGCCGCTGGTGGTATTCATCCATGGCGGCCCGACTTCAGCCTGTTATCCCGTGCTCGACCCACGCATCCAGTACTGGACCCAACGCGGCTTCGCCGTCGCCGACCTCAACTACCGAGGCAGTACCGGCTATGGTCGTGAATACCGCCAGGCCCTGCACCTGCGCTGGGGTGAAAGCGATGTGGCCGATGCTTGCGCAGCGGTGGATTACCTGGCCGAACAGGGGTTGATCGACCGCCACAAGGCGTTCATCCGTGGCGGCAGCGCGGGCGGCTACACCACCCTATGTGCCCTGGCGTTCAATAATGTTTTCCGTGCCGGCGCCAGCCTGTACGGGGTCAGCGACCCGGTTGCCCTGGGCCGGGCCACCCACAAGTTCGAAGGGGACTACCTGGACTGGCTGATCGGCGACCCGCTGCAGGACACCGAGCGCTATCGCCAGCGTACACCGCTGCTGCATGCTGGGCAGATCAAGGTGCCGGTGATTTTCTTCCAGGGCGAACTGGATGCGGTGGTGGTGCCGGAGCAGACGCGGTCGATGCTGGCGGCGTTGCAGGCTAACGGGATCGAGGCTGAAGGGCACTTCTATGCTGGGGAGCGGCACGGGTTCCGCAAGGCGGAGAACCTGGCGCATGCGCTGGAAGAAGAATGGAAATTCTATTGCCGGGTGTTGGGGGGCTGAGATTCTGGGGCTGCTTTGCGGCCCCAGATGGCTTAACGCTTGGCGATGATATACACCGCATGCACGATCCCCGGAATGTACCCCAGCAAGGTCAGCAGGATATTCAGCCAGAACGCCCCGCCAAACCCCACCTGCAGGAACACGCCCAGCGGCGGCAGAATGATGGCGATGATGATGCGTATGAAGTCCATGCGAGTCTCTCCTGAAGGGGTTACATCAGAGACTAGCCGTCCGCCACAGAGGTTCAACCGGCAAAAAAAAACGCCCCGGGCCGAATGAAACAGGCCAAGGGCGATGCGCAGGAACGCCAGACGGTTCGTAGAATTCTCGATGTCACCAGGTCGCTAGGCTGGCATTTCGCGGCGGGCCTGCTGCTGGGCATGCAGGCGGGCGAAGGCGCGAGCCAGGCGCAGCAGCATTTCGTCGATGTTGCCCTTGCTCACGGTGAGCGCTGGCGAAAAACGCACCACATCCGCCTGCGGTGCGTTGAGCAGCAAGCCTTCGTGCAGTGCTGCCGCCACCAGTTCGCGGGCGAGGTTTTCTTTCATCTGCAGGGCCCAGAGCAGGCCTTGCCCACGCACTTCGCCCTGGCCATAGCGCCCGGCCAGCCGGTTCAGGCCTTCACGCAGGTGGCGGCCGTTGTCCTGCACCTGGGCGAAAAAACCAGGCTCCAGCACGGTATCCAGCACGGCCAGGCCGGCGGCGCACATCAGCGCGTTGCCATGGTGGCTGCCTTCCAGTTCGCCAGGCTCGGCGCAGCATGCCGTGCCCCGGGCCAACAAGGCCGCCAGCGGTACGCCACCGCCCAGGCCCTTGCCCAGGGTGATGATGTCGGCGCGCACGCCGTAGGTTTCCTCGGCCAGCAGCGCGCCACAACGGCCGATGCCTGTCTGCACCTCGTCGAGGATCAGCAGGATGCCAAGTTCGCGGCACAGCGTTTCCACACCCTTGAGGTATTCCTGCGTGGCCGGGATGACACCCGCCTCGCCCTGGATCGGCTCGAGCATGATCGCCACGGTGCGCGAGTCCACCTCGGCGTGCAGCGCCGCCAGGTCGTTGAACGGCACCTTGCTGAAGCCCGGCAGGCCGGGCTCGCAGCGGTTGCATGGCAGCGGGTCGGACGCCGACAACGCGCCCAGGCTGCGGCCATGACAGGCCTGGGTGGCGGTGATGATGTGATAGGCGCCGTTGCGGTGCATCTGGCCCCACTTGCGCGCCAGCTTGATCGCGCCTTCGCAGGCTTCGGCGCCGCTGTTGAGCAGGTAGGCCTGGTCGCTGCCGGTGCTCTGGCACAGGCGGTTGACCAGCCCCAGCAGGCCACGGCTGTGGAAGCCTGAGCCCGGGTTGATCAGCGCCTGGGCCTGGTTGCCCAGCGCCTTCACCAGAACACTGGGGCTGTGGCCCAGGCTGTTGACTGCACCACCCTGAGTGAAGTCCAGGTAGGCATGCCCTTCGTTGTCCCACAACCAGGAGCCCTGGCCACGCACGAACACCTGTGCTGCACGTTCGGTGCTGGGCATCAGGCGCTCACGCGACAACTGCGGCGCTTCCGGCACGATCACCGGCGCACGCTTGGGCTCGGCGACGGCGGCAGGGGCCGGGCGGCGCAGGTTGAACAGGTTCATCAGGGCTCCAACCAATCACGACAGGCGCGGCCACGGTGCGGTCTGGGTGCCGCTACTCGGTATTTTGCCTTGCCTATCAAAAGTGTTTTTCATTCGGGGTAACAATCGTTTGATTGATCGCTGTAACCCGTTGGAATACGGCGATAGACTAGGCCTCGCGAGGGTTTTCGACCATTTCGTTTTTCCAGCATTTTCGATAAGTGTTGCTTATGGATTTCCGCCAACTGCGTTATTTCGTCGCGGTGTATGAAGAAGGCCACGTGGGCCGCGCCGCCGAGCGCCTGTCACTGTCGCAGCCAGCGCTTTCCCAGCAGATCCGTCAGCTGGAGCACAGCCTCGACCTGAGCCTGTTCGAGCGCAGCAACAAGCGGCTACTGCCAACTCTGGCCGCCCATACCCTGTACAACCACGCCCTGCCGCTGCTCGATGGGCTGCAGCGAGCCCACGAAGCGATGCGCAACTTCAAGGGCCAGTCGCTACGTACCTTGGCCATTGGCGTGCTGCAGACCGTGCGGCCAAGCCTGGTGCCGCAGCTGCTCGAACGGCTGCGCAGGGCACAGCCACACCTTGTGGTGCAGATCTACGAATTGTCGGGGCTGGAGATCGAACGGCGCCTGCTCAACGGCAGCCTGGATATCGGTATCAGCTACCTACCGCCACGCCAGCCAGGGCTGCATGGCCTGCTGCTGTACGAAGATGAGCTGCAGCTGGTCATCCCGTCCACCCACCCGCTGAAGGATTTCAAGAAGGTGTCCATTCGCCAGGCCGCCGAGCTGCCCATGTTGATGCTGGGCGAGGAATTCCAGATTCGCCAGATCTGGCAGGCGCAACTGGCCAGCCAAGGCCGTCGGCCGCAGGTGCAGGCAGAGATGAACAACATGGCGGGGATTCTCGACAGCCTGGCCCATACCGCACTGGCCACCATCCTGCCGGGGCGGGCCAAGGAAGCCGCCGAGGATGATCAGGGGCTGCTGTGGAAGCCGTTGAGCGAGCCACGGGTACCACTGAAGGTTGGCTTGGTGTTTCGCGATGCCCAGCGCCAGCAAGCCTCTGTGGAGCTGCTGCGCACGCTGCTGGAGGAAGAGACGGACGCCCGCCTGTTGGGCTCATCACCGCTGGATGTGCTGGGCTGAAAAAACACGCGCACAAAGAAAACCCCGCCTAAGCGGGGTTTTCCAGACTGTTTCCCTGTGACATCCGTATCGCCCCGCCATCCTGGCAGGTGTTCCTTCGTCGTCATCCGTGATCTGTCCTTTGCGCTTCCTGCGCAACGTCCATGTGGTAAAGAATAGCCGTGGATCCAATCTGAGAACAGTGGTGAAACGTCACCACGTCGTGTAGGAAAAAGCTTACACGGCAGGGCCGCATTGCAGCCCCCAAAGTCTCTCAGAACTGCTCGGCATCCAGCAGGTACAACGACTCACTCCCTGCCTTCACCGAAGCCACCAGCGAATCCACCCGCGGCAGCAACCGCGCAAAGAAGAACCGCGCCGTACCCAGCTTGCCCGCATAGAACGCTTCATCCCCCTCACCCGCCTGCGCCGCCTGCGCCATCAATGCCCACATGTAGGCATAGGCGACATAACCAAACGCATGCAGGTACTCGACCGAAGCCGCGCCAATCTCGTTCGGGTTGCCCTTGGCCTGCTCAAGGACCCACTCGGTCAGCCCGTCGAGTTGATCGAGATAGTTTTCCAACGGCTTGGAAAATTCTTTCAGTTCGCTACCCGCACCAGCAATGAACTGGCGAATCTCGTCGGAGAACAGCCGGTAGTACGCCCCACCACTGGCCACCACCTTGCGCCCCATCAGGTCGAGGGCCTGGATACCGTTGGTGCCTTCGTAGATCTGTGTAATGCGCACATCGCGCACCAATTGCTCCTGCCCCCACTCGCGAATGTAGCCATGCCCGCCGAACACCTGCTGGCCGTGCACCGCGCACTCAAGGCCCAGGTCGGTGAGGAAGGCCTTGGCCACCGGCGTCAGCAGTGCCACCAGCTCTTCACTGCGCTTGCGCACGGCGGCGTCTTCGCTGTATTTGGCGCTGTCCAGCTGCATGGCCACATAGCTGGAGAAAGCCCGGCCACCCTCGATCAGCGCCTTCATGGTCAGCAGCATGCGGCGCACATCCGGGTGGACAATGATCGGGTCAGCGGCCTTGTCCTTGGCTTGTGGCCCGGTCGGGGCGCGGCTCTGCAGGCGGTCGCGGGCGTACTCCACGGCGTTCTGGTAGGAGCGCTCGGCCGAAGCCAGGCCCTGGATACCAACGCCCAGGCGCTCGTAGTTCATCATGGTGAACATGGCCGCCAGGCCCTTGTTCGGCTCACCGACGATATAGCCGACCGCTTCGTCGAAGTTCATCACGCAAGTGGCCGAGGCCTGGATACCCATCTTGTGCTCGATCGAACCACAGGTGGCCGCGTTGCGCGCCCCCAGGCTGCCGTCTTCATTGACCAGGAACTTCGGCACCAGGAACAGCGAAATGCCTTTCGGCCCCGCCGGTGCATCCGGCAGCTTGGCCAGCACCAGGTGGATGATGTTCTCGGTCAGGTCGTGCTCGCCGCCGGTGATGAAGATCTTGGTGCCGCTGACCTTGTAGCTGCCGTCGGCCTGGGGCTCGGCCTTGGTGCGGATGATGCCCAGATCGGTACCGGCGTGCGGCTCGGTGAGGCACATGGAACCGGCCCACACGCCGGCGTACATGTTCGGCAGGTACTTTTTCTTCAGCGCTTCACTGGCGTGGGCATTGATCGACAGGCAGGCGCCGGCAGTCAGCATCGGGTACAGGCCGAAGGACAAGCTGGAGGCGTTGACCATTTCCTCGACCTGGGCCGAGATGACCTTGGGCATGCCCATGCCGCCGAACAGCGGGTCGCCGCCCACGCCCACCCAACCGCCTTCGGCGTAGGTGTTGTAGGCCTCGGTGAAACCGGCCGGTGTACGCACCGCGCCGTTGTCCCAGTGGCAGCCCTCTTCATCTGCGGCGCGGCTGAGCGGTGCAATGGATCTGGCAGTGACCTTGCCGGCTTCCTCCAGCACCGCCATGGCCGTGTCGGCATCGACAACCTCGGCCAACCCGGGCAACTGCGCCCACTGCTCAGCCACGTTGAAGACTTCATTCAGTACGAAGCGCATGTCGCGCAGGGGCGCTTTATATTCAGCCATGACAACCTCTCGCTAGTCGGGTCGGGGCGGTCTCGGGGAACCGCGACACTGGGTTACAGGCAGTGTAACCGAACAACTTTTACGAGACATAGGGTCATCAACAGACCGCATAGTCAATTTTGGTCACGCTGTACGCACTGCCCCTCGCTGTGCTTGTTGCCCATGTACCATGACACAATTGCGCCCTGCGCCCTTGGCGCTGTACAGCGCCTGGTCGGCGGATTTCAGCACCGCTTCGGGGTCACGATGATCGGCCTGGCGCTCGGCCACGCCGATGCTTATGGTGACCGACACCGTACCTCCGCTGCTGCCCGCCCGTCGCTGGCGCCCGGCGGTATCGTCCTGCGGGCGGTTGTGCTGGTCTCGCAGGTGCATCACGTAGTTGGCGATCATTTCGCGCACGGCTTCCACATGCGGCACGCACTCCTCGGCAGTCTTGCCGGCAAACACCAGGGCGAATTCCTCGCCGCCATACCGGTAGGCGCGGCCACCCCCGGTGACCTTGGACAGGCGGCTGGCAACCAGGCGCAGCACCTGGTCGCCAACGTCGTGGCCGTGGGTGTCGTTGAATTTCTTGAAGTGATCGACATCGGTCATGGCGATCACATAGTTGCGCCCCAGGCGCTGCATACGCTCGTTCAGCGCACGGCGCCCAGGCAGGCCGGTCAGCTCGTCGCGGAAGGCCATCTGGTAGGCCTCGTGCGCCACCGCTGCGGCGATCATCAGCATTACCTGGCTGCACATGATGTTCAGGGTGAACGGCAGGATGAAGGTTTGCGGCAGCATCCAGAAGATACCCAGCAGGCCCATCACCTGCGCAGCGTGCAGCGGCCGTGGCGCGCGCAGGTATTGCACCACCAGCAGGATGAACACGCCGAGGAACAGCGGGTAGACCATCTGGATCAGGCTCATCCACTTGCCATGCAAGGTTGGCCAGCGGATTTCCGCCAACCAGGTCAGCAGCGCTTCGGGGTAGCTTTGCTCCAGGGCCACTGCCACGCTGCCCACGGCAAACAGCACGGCGCCGCGGGCGACCAGGTCCTGCAGCAGGTGGGTACGCTCCTGCCAGGCACCATATAGCCCGAACAGGGCGGGCAGCAGCAGGCACACAAGATGGAAGATCACCGCCGCGTCCTCGCGAACGCGGCCATGGTCACGGTAGAAGTCGGTCTGAGTGTCGAGCAGGTAGTAGGCGATGTACACCGTGAGCATCAGGAATAGCTCGCGCTGGCGACGGTACACCGCACAGTAGGCGCCCCCCAGCAGCAAAACCAAGGTTGGCAGGACATTGAACAGCGACGTGAAAAAGACACTGAGGTCTCTCACATAGGCCGCGGCGAGGCCTGCCAGCAAAAGAATCAGCGAAGGCAGGAAGTGGCTCGCGCGAACAGCGTTAAAACGAAACAAGGGTAATCTCCAACCCGGCAGATCAATGGTGGCATTGTGCCCTTACTTCATCGGCAGTGCACATGAACAGTTGAATATGCGGATGGAATGAACAGGAAATTCCGGCGTGCACGCGATCATTGTGGGAGCGGCCTTGCGTCGCGAAAGGGGCGCGAAGCGGCCCCAGCTTTTTGTATCACAGCCGAAATTGCCGGGGTTGCTACGCAACCCTTTCGCGACGCAAGGCCGCTCCCACAGGGGATAGCGTTCAGCTTTCCAGAATGTAAAAACCCGCCTGCCGGTGAAGGCAGGCGGGTTTGCTTTACAACGGCAGGATCAGTACGACAGGCCGAAGTGCTCTTCGTCCATCGCCATCAGGTTGTTGGCACCCGACAGCATGGTCGCCACGTGGGTACGGGTACGCGGCAGGATGCGCTGGAAGTAGAAGCGCGCAGTCTGCAGCTTGGCGGTGTAGAACGCTTCTTCGCTGGTGCCGGCAGCCAGTTTCTCGGCAGCCAGGCGGGCAATGTCGGCCCAGAAGTAAGCCAGGCAGGCGTAGCCGGAATACATCAGGTAATCGACCGAGGCCGCACCCACTTCTTCGCGGTCCTTCATGGCGGCCATACCGACTTTCATGGTCAGCTCACCCCATTCCTTGTTCAGCGCCGCCAGCGGTTCGACGAATTCTTTGACCGCTTCGTTGCCTTCCTGCGCCTGGCAGAACTTGTGCACGATCTTGGTAAAGCCCTTCAGCGCTTCGCCCTGGGTCATCAGCACCTTGCGGCCGAGCAGGTCCAGGGCCTGGATGCCGGTGGTGCCTTCGTACAACATGGAAATGCGGCTGTCGCGCACGTTCTGCTCCATGCCCCATTCGGCGATGAAGCCGTGGCCACCGTAGATCTGCACGCCATGGTTGGCGGCTTCGAAACCGACCTCGGTCATGAACGCCTTGGCGATCGGGGTCAGGAACGCCAGCAGGGCATCGGCCTTCTTGCGCTCTTCTTCATCCTGACTGTACTTGACGATGTCCACCTGCTTGGCAGTGAAGTACACCATCGCGCGGTTGCCTTCGGCGAAGGCCTTCATGGTGAGCAGCATGCGACGCACGTCCGGGTGGACGATGATCGGGTCAGCAGCCTTGTCCGGTGCTTTCGGGCCGGTCAGGGAACGCATTTGCAGGCGCTCACGAGCGTACTTCAGGCCACCCTGGAACGCTACTTCGGCGTGGGCCAAGCCTTGCAGCGCGGTACCCAGGCGGGCGGTGTTCATGAAGGTGAACATGCAGTTCAGGCCTTTGTTGGCCGGGCCGATCAGGTAGCCGGTAGCGCCGTCGAAGTTCATCACGCAGGTGGCGTTGCCGTGGATACCCATCTTGTGTTCGATCGAGCCGCAGCTCACGCCGTTGCGCTCGCCCACACCGCCTTCGGCGTTGGGCAGGAACTTCGGCACGATGAACAGCGAGATGCCTTTGGTGCCAGCCGGTGCGTCCGGCAGGCGGGCCAGGACGATATGGACAATGTTGTCGGCCATGTCGTGCTCACCGGCCGAAATGAAGATCTTGGTGCCCGACACCTTGTAGCTGCCGTCGGCCTGTGGCTCGGCCTTGGTGCGCAGCATGCCCAGGTCGGTACCGCAGTGCGGCTCGGTCAGGCACATGGTGCCGGTCCACTCGCCGGATACCAGCTTGGTCAGGTAGGTGTGCTGCTGCTCGGCAGTACCGTGCGCAGAGATGGTGTTCATCGCGCCGTGCGACAGGCCCGGGTACATGCCCCACGACCAGTTCGAACCGCCGACCATTTCGCTCAGGGCCAGGCCCAGCGATTCCGGCAGGCCCTGGCCGCCGTGCTCGACGTCATGCGCCAGGCTCGGCCAGCCACCTTCTACGAACTGCTGATAGGCCTCTTTGAAGCCGGTAGGGGTTTTCACGCCCGATTCGCTCCAGGTGCAGCCTTCCTGGTCACCCACGCGGTTCAGCGGCGACAGCACCTGCTCACAGAACTTCGCGCCTTCTTCGAGGATCGCGTCGACCATGTCGGGCGTGGCGTCCTGGCAACCCGGCAGGCTCTGATAATGCGCCTCATAACCGAGCAGCTCGTCGCGAACGAAGCGGATATCACGCAAGGGGGCTTTGTAATCAGGCATTGCGATGAACCTCTAGGTGAGTTCTGTGGGGGTGACCCGCACTTGGCGGCCGTCGATCAAACAGTTGTTTGAAACTTACGTTTAGCTCCGCCTTATGTCAAGGATGGACTATGGTGCCATTTACGCCACGAAAAATGGCATTCATGCCAAGCCTTGAAAAATAAAGACGCCCCTGCGGGAGCGGGCGTGCCCGCGAAAGGGTCAGGCCAGGCAGTAGAGGTACCTGATCTGACGCATTCCCAGGCACACCCGCTCCCACAGGGGCTGCGTGTAAATCGGGTGAGCGCCCTGTCAGGCGTAGGTGTCGATGATCCGGCCGAGCATTTCGTCGGATGCCTTGGCGACCTTTGCGCCCAGTTCGACTTCAAGTTTGCCCACGGCCAGCTGCACGGTGCTGGTGGCCAGGTCCATCTGCTGGCTGCGGTCGACCGCGCGCAGGCGTTCGGCCTGAAAATCGCTGGACTGGCTGGTGGCGCTACGTTCGGCGGTGGTGCTGGCGATCTGGCTGGCGGCCTGATCGACGCGGTTCTGGCCGGTCTGAATTGCGCTCAGGCCCGCGTAATAGGCGGAGCTACCGGTGATTTCCATGTCAGGACTCCATTGACGCTGGATGACGAACAGGCCCAATTAAAGCAGGCCAAAGGCGAAAAGGCCCGTTTAAATCCCTAATGGCCTGGTGCCATTTGATAGGCCTTGGGTATTCCTGCACTGGCCTCTTCGCGGGTAAACCCGCTCCCACAGGATCTCCACATTTTTTTTGAGACTTGTGCAGTGCCTGTGGGAGCGGGTTTACCCGCGAAAGGGCCAGGCATGCAAACGCTAGTCCAGTAGATCCAGCTGAAGGTGTTCAGCCACCATGTCGGCACTTGCCTGCTTCAATTTGGGCACCCGCCCCAGGCAAGGCGCCGGCAAACGCTCGGCCAGGCTGGCCAGGTTCTCTTCCAGGCGCGAAGTACGCGGCTCGATGATGTTCGCCACCCATCCCGCCAACTGTAGCCCGTCACGGGCAATCGCCTCGGCGCTGAGCAAGGCGTGGCTGATGCACCCCAGACGTACTCCCACCACCAGGATCACCGGCAACTTCAAGGCAATGGCCAGATCGGACAAGTTGTCTTGCCCCGACAATGGCACGCGCCAGCCACCTGCCCCCTCGATCAGGGTGAAATCGGCATTTTGTTGCAACACACTGCGCATCGCTACCAACAGCTCCGACACGGCAAGCGTCACCCCTACCTCGCGCGCTGCCACGTGGGGTGCGATAGCCGGTTCGAAGGCAAACGGGTTGACCTGCTCGTAGGGCAGCTTGATCGTGCTTTCATCGATCAGCGCCTGAGCGTCGCTGTTGCGCAAGCCTTTCGGCGTCATCGTGCAACCGGAGGCCACCGGCTTGGCCCCCAGCGTGCTCAAGCCTTGCGACCGTGCCGCATGCAACAGCCCGGCAGCGATGGTGGTCTTGCCAACATCGGTATCGGTACCGGCAATGAAATAGGCCTGACTCATCTCGCTCCCCTTACACCTGTGGCTTGCGCAACAAACCATAGACCACCTGATAGGTGGCTGGCAGCCCCTCAGGCTGGCGATACGCCTCATAAGCCTGCAGCAGGCCCTGCATGCGTGCCCGACCGGTAAGCCCGGAAGGCCGGCCAGGGTTCAGATTGTGGGCGCCGAGAGCCTTGAGTTCATGGGTCAGGCTGCGTACATCCGGGTAGTGCAACACGTGCGGGCAGCGCTGCAGCACAAGCTGTTCGAAACCGCTGGCTGCGCACAGGCGCTGATAGTCCTCGAAACGGCGGAAGCGGTTCACATGCACCAGGCCATCCACCGCCTGCCAACTGGCGCGCAGTTCATCGAGGGTACCCACACACAGGCTGCTGAAGGCCAGCACGCCGCCCGGGCGCAGCACTCGCAGCGCTTCTGCCAGCACACTGGCGAACTGGTCGCACCACTGCACGGCCAGGCTGGTAAACACCAGGTCGACGCTGGCATCACGCAGCGGCAAACGCTCGGCGTCGCCGGCCACGTGATAGAGCGCCCCGCCCTGTTCGTTGCGAGCATGGCACAACATGCCCTCGGCGATATCCACCGCCACGCCGCTGGCTTGGGTGAAACGCTCGGCCAGCGCCCGGCTGAAATGACCGGTTCCGCTGCCCAGGTCCAGCCAGCGCGACGGCTGCAGGCCCTCCGGCAACAGCTCCAGCAAGCTCGAACCCACCGCACGCTGCAAGGCTGCCACGCTGTCGTAGCTGGCTGCGGCGCGGGAGAACGAGGCCGCTACCTGGCGCTTGTCGGGCAGCGCTCCGGGCGGGGTCGGACAGGAAAGGTCAGTCATCGCCACTCTCATGCAGGAAACTCTTGATGCCCGCCGCCAGTTCCTGCGGGTACTCCAGCAGGAAGGCGTGGGAACTGTCTTCGACCAGGCCCACTTCCACATCGGGCAGCAGCTCGCTCAGCGCTTTCGCCGCATCTGCTGGTACCAGCGCATCGCTGCCGGCGAACAGGTGCAGCTGCGGGCCACCGTAGGCCTCCAGAGCTTCGCGGGTATCCAGCTTGGCCAGTACCTCGAGGCCGGTGGCCAGGTACAGTGGGTCGGTGTCCGGCACGCCGACACCCAGCTGACGCAGCAGGGTACGCGGCTGCTGGGCACCATCGCTGCACAAGGTACGGAAGCGCTTCAGGGTGACCTGGGTATGGCTGCGACAGCCGTCGAGGAAGGTGACGAAAGTGTCTTTGGCCATGCCGTGGGGCCAGTCCGGGCGAGCCACGAAACTGGGGTTGCTGGCCAAGGTCAGCAGGCCGCAGCAATGGTCACCACGCTTGTGCGCCAACGCGCTGGCCAGCATGCCGCCGAACGACCAGCCGCCCAGCCAGACATCGCTCGGCAGCTTGCGGTCGAGGTGGTCGACCCAGGCCTGCACATCGCTGTGGGCCAGTTCCGGCAATGGCATCAGCTCTACCTGCAGGCGGGCGTCCTGGGCACGCAGACTGGCGGCCAGCGGCTCCAGGGAAGCAGTGCCCAGGCCCCAGCCGGGCAACAGTACAAGTCGATTACGCATCGGCGCTCTCCAACTGTGGATAACACTCGGCCAATGCATTCAACAATAGCTGCACCTGCGCCTCGCTGTGCGCGGCGCTCAATGTCACCCGCAGGCGTGCGCTGCCCGCCGGCACAGTGGGCGGGCGGATGGCCGTCACCAGCAAGCCGCGCTCGCGCAGCATGCGTGACAGGCGCAGGGCCTGCGCGCTGTCACCGATGACGATCGGCTGAATCGGTGTCGGGCTGTCCATCAGCTGCAGTCCAATCTGCTGCGCACCTTCACGGAACTGATGGATCAGCGCGGCAAGGTGCTCGCGGCGCCAGGTCTCGCGACGCAGAAGTTCCAGGCTTTTGAGGGTGGCGCAAGCCAGCGCCGGTGGCTGGCTGGTGGTGTAGATGTACGGGCGTGCGAACTGCACCAGCGCCTCGATCAGCTCTTCGCTGCCGGCCACAAAGGCGCCGGCGGTCCCACAGGCCTTGCCCAGCGTACCGATCAACACCGGCACATCTTCAACGCCCAGATCGAAGTGCTCGACTATACCGCCGCCCTGAGTGCCCAAGGTGCCCAGGCCATGGGCGTCGTCGACCATCAGCCAGGCACCGCGCGCGCGCGCGACATCGGCCAGCGCCGGCAGGTCGGCCAGGTCGCCGTCCATGCTGAACACGCCATCGGTCACTACCAGGGTATTGCCGACGGCCTTGTCCAGGCGGCTGGCCAGGCTGGCCGGGTCGTTGTGCAGGTAGCGGTTGAAACGGGCACCGCTGAGCAACCCGCCATCCAGCAGAGAAGCATGGTTCAGGCGGTCCTGCAGCACCGTGTCACCCTGCCCCACCAGTGCGGTGATGGCGCCCAGGTTGGCCATGTAGCCTGTGGAGAACAGCAGCGCGCGCGGTCGCCCGGTAAGCTCGGCCAAGGCCTCTTCCACCTGGTGGTGCGGCGTACTGTGACCGATAACCAGGTGCGAGGCACCGCCACCGACACCCCAGCGCTCGGCGCCGGCCTGCCAGGCAGCAATCACCTCGGGGTGGTTGGCCAGGCCCAGGTAGTCATTGCTGCAGAAGGCCAGCAAGCGCTGGCCATCGACGACCACTTCCGGCCCCTGCGGGCTTTCCAGCAGTGGCCGCTGCCGATACAGGTCTGCGGCGCGCCGTTCGGCCAGGCGCGCCGCCAGGTCGAAGGCCATTTCAGGCTGTCGCGGCGTTGTAGAACATCTCGCTGCTGCGCTGCTCGACCAGCGCCTGCTCGATAGCCGCCTGGTGCACTTCGTCGGCGTGCTCTTCACGCGCTTCGGGCTTGATACCCAGGCGTGCGAACAGTTGCATGTCCTTGTCGGCCTGCGGGTTGGCGGTGGTCAGCAGTTTTTCGCCGTAGAAGATCGAGTTGGCGCCGGCCATGAAGGCCAGGGCCTGCATCTGCTCGTTCATCTGCTCGCGGCCGGCGGACAGGCGCACGTGCGACTTGGGCATGAGGATACGGGCCACGGCCAGC
The DNA here is from genome assembly GCF_002113295.1 of Pseudomonas sp. B10(2017). Taxonomy (NCBI): domain Bacteria; kingdom Pseudomonadati; phylum Pseudomonadota; class Gammaproteobacteria; order Pseudomonadales; family Pseudomonadaceae; genus Pseudomonas; species Pseudomonas sp. B10(2017). The sequence continues at coordinate 244,858 of NZ_NEJU01000004.1, read as the reverse complement.
ATGCGGATGAAGTCGAACGGGTCGACGTCCTCTTCCTCGGCCAGCGGCGTGCCAGCCACCTTGACCAGCATGTTGATCGGTACCGATTCCGGGTGCTCGGGCAGGTTGGCCAGCTGGATCAGCAGGCCCGCGCGGTCGTCCAGCGACTCACCCATGCCGAGAATGCCGCCAGAGCAGATCTTCATCCCGGCATCACGCACGTAGGCCAAGGTCTGCAGTCGCTCGCTGTAGGTGCGGGTGGTGATGATGCTGCCGTAGAACTCCGGCGAGGTGTCGAGGTTGTGGTTGTAGTAGTCCAGGCCGGCCTGCGCCAGGGCCTTGGTCTGCTCCTGGTCGAGCTTGCCGAGGGTCATGCAGGTTTCCAGGCCCATGGCCTTGACGCCTTTGACCATCTCCAACACATAGGGCATGTCTTTGGCCGAAGGGTGCTTCCACGCCGCGCCCATGCAGAAGCGGGTAGAACCGATGGCTTTGGCGCGGGCGGCTTCTTCCAGCACCTTCTGCACTTCCATCAGCTTCTGTTTTTCCAGCCCGGTGTTGTAGTGGCCGGACTGTGGACAATATTTGCAATCTTCCGGGCAGGCGCCGGTCTTGATCGACAGCAGGGTCGAAACCTGCACGCGGTTCGGGTCGAAATGCGCGCGGTGCACAGTCTGCGCCTGGAACAGCAGGTCATTGAACGGTTGCTGGAACAGCGCCTTGACCTCGGCCAGGGACCAGTCGTGACGTGTTGTTGCAGTTGTGCTGGCGCTCATTGGTGTTTCCTTGTTTAGGCTGAAGCAGGCGCCGGGACAGGAAAGCCCACCAGCGCATCACGGATAGCTCGCATAGTCATGGAAGGCCTATGAACTGTCAACCACACTGGAAAAGACTGGTTTACAAGTGCTCACTTATTAATCAGATGTGTTTGTTGTGTGATGAACCATCCGAGCAGGCCTACCCGCTGTGCGTCGCCTGCGAGCAGGAACTGCCTTGGCTGGGCGATCAGTGCCTGCGCTGCGCCCTGCCATTGGCGATGGCCGGCCTGACCTGCGCCCAGTGCCAGCGCCGCGCACCGGCCTTCGAGCAGGTGGTTGCACTGTGGCATTTCGGCTTTCCAGTGGACACGCTGATCAGCCGTTTCAAGCACAACCGCCAGTGGCCCCTGGGGCGACTGATGGCCGAATTGTTCGGGCATGGGCTGCTGCACCGCTTTACCGAAGGGCTGCCGCGCCCCGACCTGTTGTTGCCTGTACCCTTGTCCAAACGTCGACTACGGGAACGGGGGTTCAACCAGGCGGGGATGCTCGGGCGCTGGCTGTCGTCGCATGCGGGAGTACGTTGCGACGAGCGGCTACTGCTGCGTACACGGGAGACACCTGCACAGCAACAACTGGACGCCAAGGCCAGGCGACACAATCTGCGCCAGGCGTTTGCGGTAACAGGCAAACTGACGGGCAAGCATGTCGCCATTGTCGATGACGTGTTGACCACCGGTGCTACCGCGCAGGCGGTTGCCGAAGTGCTGCGCAAGGCCGGTGCGCGGCGGGTGGATGTGTATTGCCTGGCGCGTACGCCCAAGCCTGGGTATGTATGAGCAAGCGCGGATCGCCCATTGCAGGTGCGGGCTTGTGTCGCGATCGGGCTGCGCAGCAGCCCCAGCAATATTTGCCGAGGCATGAATCGTGGGGCCGCTTCGCGCCCCTTTCGCGACACCAGGCCGCTCCTACACACTATCCACCCTCAGGCCCCCACAAGACCAAATGCCCATGCCCCTGCCCCCACACCTAACCCAGCACATCGCCCGCCGCCCCCAGCGTATCGCGCTGCTGCAGCACATTGCCGAAGAGGGTTCGATCACCCGCGCCGCCAAGGCTGCGGGCATCAGCTACAAGGCCGCCTGGGACGCCATCGACGAACTCAACAACCTGGCCAGCCAGCCCCTCGTCGAGCGCAGTACCGGCGGGCGTGGTGGCGGTGGTGCCCGTCTGTCGCCGGAAGGCCAGCGGGTTCTGCGCCTTTATAAGAGGCTGCAGGCCCTTCAGGCGCAAATCCTCGAAGCGGCCGAGGAGTCGAGCGACCTCGACCTGCTTGGCCGGTTGATGCTACGTACCAGCGCGCGCAACCAGTTGCAGGGCCAAGTCAGCGGCCTGCGCCGCGAGGGACGGCATGATCAAGTCAGCCTGGCGTTGGGCGGAGGGTTGGAGATCGAGGCGCTGATCACCCACGACAGCACCGCACGGCTGGAGCTGACGCTGGGGACGACGGTAGTGGCGCTGCTCAAGGCAGGGTGGGTGAGGTTGCTGGGCGACGAGGAAGAGGCCGAAGCGGGTAGCAATTGCCTGCAGGCGACAGTGGAGGAGGTACTGGCGGAGGCTGATGGGCCTGCTGAGGTCCGGTTGGCGTTGGGGAATGGCCAGACGTTGTGTGCGTTTGCCGAGACGGATTGGTTGGCTGGGCAGCGGGTGGCAGCAGGCAGTTTGGTGCGGGTTCAATTTCATCCCTCTTATGTATTGCTTGGGATTCCCGCATAGCCTGGCCGCGCTTTGCGCTGTTCGCGGGCTTGCCCGCTCCCACAGGGACCGCGCAGCCGCCAGGGAAACGATGCACCCGCGAAGAGGCCGGTACAGGCATAACGCGCTACCATGGCCCCCACGCCGCCTACCCCCCGGAGCCACCATGTCCCACCCCTTCGACACCCTCACCCCCGACCTGGTCCTGGACGCCGTGGAAAGCCTGGGCTTTCTCAGCGATGCCCGGGTGCTGGCGCTGAACAGCTATGAAAACCGCGTCTACCAGGTGGGCATCGAGGGCGCGCAACCGCTGATCGCCAAGTTCTACCGCCCAGGCCGCTGGAGCGACGCGGCCATCCTCGAAGAGCACAGCTTCACCGCCGAACTGGCCGACTGCGAAGTGCCGGTGGTCGCCCCGCAGCAGCACGACGGCCGCACCCTGTTCGAACACCAGGGCTTTCGCTTCACCCTGTTCCCCCGCCGCGGAGGCCACGCGCCAGAGCCGGGCAACCTCGACCAGCTCTACCGCCTCGGCCAGTTGCTCGGCCGCCTGCACGCCGTGGGCGCCAGCAAACCGTTCGAGCACCGCGAAGCGCTGGCTGTGGACAACTTCGGCCATGCATCGCTGAATACCCTGCTGGAAGGCGACTTTGTCCCTCGCGAACTGCTGCCAGCGTTCGAATCGGTGGCACGCGACCTGCTCAAGCGGGTGGAGGACATCTATGCCCGCACGCCACACCAGCTCATCCGCCTGCATGGTGACCTGCACCCCGGCAACCTGATGCACCGGGACGAGGTGTACTACGTGGTTGACCTCGACGACTGCCGCATGGGCCCGGCGGTGCAGGACCTGTGGATGATGCTGGCCGGCAGCCGCGAGGAGCGCCTGGGGCAACTGGCCGAACTGATCGACGGCTATAACGAGTTCCACGATTTCGACCCGCGCGAGCTGGCCCTGATCGAGCCCCTGCGCGCCTTGCGCCAGCTGCACTACAGCGCCTGGCTGGCGCGGCGCTGGGACGACCCGGCATTCCCGCCCAGCTTCCCCTGGTTCGGCCAGCCACGCTACTGGGGAGACCAGATTCTCGCCCTGCGCGAACAAATGGCAGCACTGGATGAAGCACCGCTGAAATTGTTCTAGAAGCGCGCCCGCCTCTGTCTACAATAGGCGTCGCTTTATTTAGCTACCTAAGCAAGGATTCTGCATGCACGCCGCAAACCCGCGTCGCGGGTACCTACTGGGCCTCAGCGCCTACATCATCTGGGGGCTGTTCCCCCTGTACTTCAAGGCAATCCAGAGCGTCCCAGCGGTGGAGATCATCGTCCACCGCGTGCTCTGGTCGGCACTGTTCGGCTCGCTGCTACTACTGGTGTGGAAACACCCCGGCTGGTGGCGTGAACTGCGTGACAACCCGCGCCGGCTGGGCATTCTGGCCCTGAGCGGGGCGCTTATCGCAGGCAACTGGCTGACCTACGTATGGTCGGTGAACAACGGGCGCATGCTCGAGGCCAGCCTGGGTTACTACATCAACCCACTGATCAATGTGCTGCTGGGCATGCTGATTCTCGGCGAGCGCCTGCGCCGCCTGCAGTGGCTGGCGGTGGCCATGGCCGCCGTGGGGGTGGCCCAGCAGGTGTGGCAGGTGGGCAGCCTGCCGTGGGTGTCGCTGGTGCTGGCGCTGAGCTTCGGCTTCTATGGGCTGATTCGCAAACAGGCACCGGTGGCGGCATTGCCTGGCCTGGTGGTGGAAACCTGGATGCTGGTACCGCTGGCACTAGGCTGGCTGTTGCTGCACCCGGCGGCGACAAGTGCCCAGGGCGCGTTCTACACCAGCAGCGAAGCGTTGTGGCTGATGGCCGCGGGGCCGGTGACACTGGTGCCGTTGGTGTGCTTCAACGCTGCCGCGCGGCACTTGCCGTATACCACGCTGGGCTTCCTGCAGTACCTGGCGCCGACCCTGGTGCTGCTGCAGGCGGTGCTGCTGTTCGATGAGCACTTGTCGTCGAGTAACTTGGTGGCGTTCATGTTCATCTGGGCGGGTTTGGCGATTTACAGCTTCGATGCGTGGTTCAGTTTGCGCAAGCGCAGCTGATCAAAAAATGACCACAACTCTGCAGGCCTTGTGATTCGTGGCCTGCAGAGACATCTCCAAAGGTTATCCACACCCTCGTCCCCGTGCTTTGTGCACAAGCTGCTGATTTTTGAGTGTTTTTTGAGCAAAGCCGTGGAAGGCGCGCACGGTGTGGGCTGGAGAGGGGAGCCCCCAGGTTATCCACAGGGCCTTCCCCGTGATATCGGGATAACCGCAGGGGGCTGCCTTGCAGCCCATCGCGACACAAGGCCGCTCCTACAGGGGAACGCGTAACCCTTGTAGGAGCGGCCTTGTGTCGCGAAGCGGCCCCGGCAATCTCGGATCATTCCTCCGGCCGCAGCTTCAACTCCACCATCAAGTCGTCCGCCAGGCTCTCCAGCTTCTGCTGCAATTCCTCCAGCGACAGGGTTAACGGCAATGCCAGCAAGGCATCGGCATGGAACAGTGGCTCGCTGCTCATGGGCGCCGGCCGCACCTCTGTGGTAAACCGCTCAAGGTTCACCCCCAGATCCGCCAGCAGGCGGGTGATATCACGCACGATCCCCGGCCGGTCATTACCTACCAGCTCCATGGCAATCGGCTTCCAGGTACACGACGGCTCGATGCCGCTTTCGGCGATCAGCACGCGAATGTCATATCGGACCAACCCCTGCAGCGAAGCCACCAGTTCGTCATAGTTTTCCGCCGGCACCGCCACCCGCAGGATGCCGGCAAACTGCCCGGCCATACGCGACATGCGGCTTTCCAGCCAGTTACCACTGTGGTCAGCGATGCACTGGGCAATGCGCTCGACCTGGCCGGCCTTGTCAGGGGCAATCACAGTCAGTACAAGATGATCCACAAGCCCTTCCTCGTGTCGGACCGCGCCGTGCGGCAGAAAATCGGGGGATCGACTCAGTATAGGCAAGGCGCGGCAACCTGCCGCAGGGCAATCGGCACAACAAATCGTGTACTGTTTCAAGATTTATCTGGAACAATCCACCTGTTTTTTGCGAACATACTTACTCCCAGCGTGACCATACGCGACCAACGGGTCGCATAACGGCGCTTTTAGTCTGATTTTGCCCCGCCTACTGCTTCATGTAGTATCCCGTGGCGCGGACTACAAAACGTCGTTTGGATGTCTGCCAAGGCGCCTGTGAAAATACGCACACTGTCTGCCAGCCTGTCTGGCAGGCCGCACCCAGCCGCGCTCGGGGCTTAACTCGGGGGCATGCACTGGTGCCGTGTTTAGAGAAGCGCTACAGGCTTAATACAGAAGAGCGAAATAGCTGAGCAGAGTGAGGCAAGCAATGACTGGATACGTTCAAGTCGGTGGCCTTCAGGTCGCCAAGGTCCTGTACGACTTCGTGAACAACGAAGCCATCCCAGGGACCGGCATCGTCGCCGAGCAGTTCTGGGCGGGTGCAGAGAAGATCATCAATGACCTCGCTCCAAAGAACAAAGCCCTGCTCGCCAAGCGCGACGAGCTGCAAGCCAAGATCGACGCCTGGCACCAGGCACGCAAAGGCCAGGCCCATGACGCCGTAGCCTACAAAGCATTCCTCCAGGAAATCGGCTACCTGCTGCCACAAGCCGACGATTTCCAGGCCACCACCCAGAACGTGGACGAAGAAATCGCCCACATGGCCGGCCCACAGCTGGTCGTACCGGTGATGAACGCCCGCTTCGCCCTTAACGCCGCCAACGCCCGTTGGGGTTCGCTGTATGACGCGCTCTATGGCACCGATGCCATCAGCGATGAAGGCGGCGCCGAGAAAGGCCAAGGCTACAACAAGGTACGTGGCGACAAGGTCATCGCCTTCGCCCGCGCCTTCCTCGACGAAGCCGCGCCACTGGCGGCCGGCTCGCACGTCGACTCCACCGGCTACCGCATCGAAGGCGGCAAGCTGGTAGTTGCCCTGAAAGGCGGCAGCAACAGCGGCCTGCGTGACGACGCCCAGCTGATCGGCTTCCATGGCGATGCCGCCGCGCCGACTGCGGTGCTGCTCAAGCACAACGGCCTGCACTTCGAAATCCAGGTCGACGCCAGCACCCCGGTCGGCAGCACCGACGCCGCCGGCGTGAAAGACATCCTGATGGAATCGGCGCTGACCACCATCATGGACTGCGAAGACTCGGTTGCCGCCGTCGACGCCGACGACAAGGTGATCGTCTACCGCAACTGGCTGGGCCTGATGAAAGGCGACCTGGCCGAAAGCGTGAGCAAGGGTGGCAAGACCTTCACCCGCACCATGAACCCGGACCGCGAGTACGCCGCGCCCAACGGCGGCAGCGTGACCCTGCACGGCCGTTCGCTGCTGTTCGTGCGCAACGTTGGCCACCTGATGACCAACCCGGCGATCCTCGACGCCCAAGGCAACGAAATCCCCGAAGGCATCCAGGACGGCCTGTTCACCAACCTGATCGCCCTGCACAACCTCAATGGCAACACCAGCCGCAAGAACACCCGCAGCGGCAGCGTGTACATCGTCAAGCCGAAGATGCACGGCCCGGAGGAAGTAGCCTTCGCCGCCGAGATCTTCAGCCAGGTCGAAGACCTGCTGGGCATGAAGCGCAACACTGTCAAGGTCGGCATCATGGACGAGGAGCGCCGTACCACGGTCAACCTCAAGTCGTGCATCAAGGCCGCAGCCGAGCGCGTGGTGTTCATCAACACCGGCTTCCTCGACCGCACCGGCGATGAAATCCACACCTCGATGGAAGCCGGCGCCGTGGTGCGCAAGGGCGCCATGAAGAACGAGAAGTGGATCGGTGCCTACGAGAACAACAACGTTGATGTCGGCCTGGCCACCGGCCTTCAAGGCCGTGCGCAGATCGGCAAGGGCATGTGGGCCATGCCCGACCTGATGGCGGCCATGCTCGAACAGAAGATCGCCCACCCGCTGGCCGGTGCCAACACCGCCTGGGTGCCGTCGCCGACCGCCGCCACCCTGCATGCCCTGCACTACCACAAGGTGGACGTACAGGCGCGTCAGCGTGAACTGGCTTCGCGTACCCCGGCATCGGTGGACGACATCCTGGCCATCCCGCTGGCCGCCGACACCAACTGGTCGGCCGAAGAGATCCGCAACGAGCTGGACAACAACGCCCAGGGCATTCTCGGCTACGTGGTGCGCTGGATCGACCAGGGTGTGGGTTGCTCGAAGGTGCCGGACATCAACAACGTCGGCCTGATGGAAGACCGCGCCACCCTGCGCATCTCGGCCCAGCTGCTGGCCAACTGGCTGCGCCATGGCGTGGTCAGCCAGGAGCAGGTGCTGGAAAGCCTGAAGCGCATGGCCGTGGTGGTCGACCAGCAGAACGCCGGCGACCCTCTGTACCGCCCGATGGCACCGAACTTCGACGACAACGTCGCGTTCCAGGCTGCGGTAGAGCTGGTGGTGGAAGGTGGCAAGCAGCCGAACGGTTATACCGAGCCGGTACTGCACCGCCGTCGTCGCGAGTTCAAGGCGCGTAACGGGTTGTAAGAGACATCTGCGACAAGGGGCCGCTTTGCGGCCCTTTCGCGACACAAGGCCGCTCCTACAAGTCCCGCGCAAGGCTGAGGTCTGGCGCGGTACTTGTAGGAGCGGCCTTGTGTCGCGAAAGGGCTGCAAAGCAGCCCCACTCTTGCTCTACTCGATTTTCAGTTCTTTCTTCACCAGCTCCAGCAGCCTGCCCAGATCGACCGGCTTCAGCAGAAAATCCACCACTCCCAGGTGCATCACATCCACCGCCTCTTCCACATCGGTGTCGCCCGACACCACGATGATCGACAACGCTGCCCGCTCTGATTCGCGAACCGTGCGGATCAGGTCCAGGCCATCCTCGGGCTGCATGCGCAAATCCGTGATCATCAAGCAAATCCGCGGCTGGTAGTGCAGGTACAGCCTGGCCTCCTCAGCCCCATCCGCTCCGACGCAGTCGATCCCCCGGCTTTTCAGGTACAGGATCAACGCCTCACGGTTCACCGCATTGTCATCCACTACCAGCACCAGCGGTTTGGCTGCCACAGGCGCACTCACCACGGCCACGGCCAATGCCTCGCGCTCGGCGTCGCTCAGGATGTCGTGTTGCTCTGGCATGCTCATCTCGTCAAAAAAATTCCGCTTCAGCATTAGGACCGCAGAACTTGCGTAACCCGGCTTGCCTTTCGTCGGGTCTTTGACAGGGGCGCTCATAGACTTACGTCCAATGGGCACCACCCCGCCGCAAGCCGACCATGGAGGCAGAGAACAACATGGCCGGCACCTATATATAGATATATATAGTTCGGCATAGCGATACGGTCAGTTTCATGAGCAAAAAGGACGCCTACAGCCAGGCGGGCAGGACAGCAGTGCTACAGAACATCCAGGGCACCCTGCAGTTCCTGCAGCGTTTTCCGCCGTTCAACCAGATGGAACACAGCCACCTGGCCTACCTGGTCGAACAGTGCCAGCTGCGCTTCTATGCCGGCGGCGAAAGCATCGTCAAACCTGCCGATGGGCCGGTCGAGCACTTCTACATCGTCAAGCAGGGCCGCGTGGTGGGTGAGCGCCAGCATCTGGTCAAACCTGGTGTGGAGACCACCTTCGAAATCACCAGCGGCGAATGCTTCCCGCTGGCTGCCCTGCTCGGCGAGCGAGCGACCCGTACCGAGCACCTGGCCGGTGAGGACACCTTCTGCTTGCAGCTGAACAAGGCTGCGTTCATCCGCGTGTTCTCGATGTCGGAAGTGTTTCGGGATTTTGCCCTGCGCGGAGTCAGCAGCCTGCTGGACCAGGTAAACCAGCAGGTACGCCAGCGCGCGGTGGAAACCCTCGGCACCCAGTATTCGCTGAACACGCCACTGGGTGAACTGGCCATGCGCCACCCGGTGGTCTGCAGCCCCGACACGCCCCTGCGCGACGCCGTGCGGCTGATGCACGAGCAGCAGGTTGGCAGCATCGTGGTGGTCGACCAGCAGCGCTACCCCACCGGTATCTTCACCCTGCGCGACCTTCGCCAGGTGGTAGCCGCCGCCGATGCTGATCTGGGCGCGCCCATCGTCCGCCACATGACTAAGCAGCCGTTCTACCTCAGCCCCCAGGCCAGCGCCTTCGACGCAGCCATGGCCATGACCGAACGGCATATCGCCCACGTATGCCTGGTGGAAAACCGGCGCCTGTGCGGTGTGGTTTCGGAGCGCGACCTGTTCTCCCTGCAGCGGGTCGACCTGGTGCACCTGGCACGCACCATCCGCCATGCGCCACGTCTGGATACCCTGGTCTCGCTGCGCGGCGAAATCAGCCAACTGGTCGAGCGCATGCTGGCCCATGGCGCGTCCTCCACGCAGATCACCCAGATCATCACCCTGCTCAACGACCACACCGTGTGCCGGGTGATCGAACTGGCGCTGGCCGAGCGCGGTGACCCGGGCGTGCCGTTCAGCTGGCTGTGCTTTGGCAGCGAAGGACGACGTGAACAAACCCTGCATACCGACCAGGACAACGGCATCCTCTTCGAAGCCGCCGACAGCGCCGAAGCCGACGCTATCCGCACGCGCCTGCTGCCGCTGGCGCAATACATCAACCAGTGCCTGGCCCAGTGTGGCTTCACCCTGTGCAAGGGCAACGTCATGGCCGGCAACCCCGAGCTATGCCTGTCGCGCAGTGAATGGGCGCGGCGTTTTGCCGGTTTTGTCCGTGAAGCCAGCCCGGAGAACCTGCTGGGCTCGAGCATCTATTTCGACCTGCGCGTGGTGTGGGGCGACGAGCAAGGTTGCGAGCAGCTGCGCCAAGGCCTGCTGGACCAGGTGGCCGACAACCGCATCTTCCAGCGCATGATGGCTGACAACGCCCTGCGCCAGCGCCCACCGGTGGGCCGCCTGCGCGAGTTCGTGCTGACCCGCCAGGGCAACGACAAGGCCGCCACTCTCGACCTCAAGGTCCAAGGCCTGACGCCCTTCGTAGATGGTGCCCGGCTGCTGGCCCTGGCCAACGGCATCGGTGCCTGCAATACCCTGGAACGCCTGCGCCAGCTGGTGGCCAAGGGCGTGATCGAGGCACTGGACGGCGCAGCGTATGAAGAGGCCTACCACTTCATCCAGCAAACCCGCATGCAGCAGCACCAGCGCCAGACCCGCGACAACCTGCCCTATTCCAACCGCCTGGACCCGGACAGCCTCAACCACCTGGACCGGCGCATCCTGCGCGAGTCCCTGCGCCAGGCCCAGCGCCTGCAAAGCAGCCTGGCCTTGCGGTACCAGCTATGAGCCTGTTCGCCTGGCTGCGCCCCAGTGCGCCCGAACTGGACCATGCCACGCGCCAGCACCTGGCCCGGCTGCCCAAGGCCGTGCCACTGGGGGTGTGTACCCTGCGCGAGCAGCGCTGGGTAGTGCTCGACCTGGAGACCAGCGGCCTCAACCCCAACCGTGACCAAGTGCTGTCGGTGGGTGCCGTGGCCATCGAAGATGGCGCCATCGATTTTGCCCAGCAGTTCGAACGCACCCTGCACCGGCCTCTGCAGAAGACCAACGCCAGCGTGCTGATCCACGGCCTGGGCCCAAGTGCCCTGGCTGCTGGTTGCGACCCGGCCGAGGCCTTGCTCGACCTGCTCGACTTCATAGGCAATAGCCCGGTGCTGGCATTCCATGCGCCGTTCGACCAGCGCATGCTGGCCCGCGCGCTGAAGGAAAGCCTGGGTTATCGCTTGCAGTCACCCTTTCTGGATGTTGCCGAGCTGGCGCCGATGCTCAACCCCGACACAGTGCTGCGCGAGGCCGGGCTGGATGACTGGGTGGCGCGGTTTGGCCTGCAGGTCGAGGAGCGCCATCACGCCAGCGCCGATGCCCTGGTTACGGCCGAGCTGGCGCTGATCCTGTTCAGCCAGGCCCGGCGCCAGCAGCTGGACAGCCCGCTGCAGCTGGAGCAGCGCTTGCGCGGGTGGCGCAGGCGCAAGGTGCACAACCACGGCCTATAGATTTGTATTGACCTGACAGGCCCAATCGCCGGCAAGCCAGCTCCCACAGGTACTGCACAAGTTCCAGAATCAATGCGTTTCCTGTGGGAGCTGGCTTGCCGGCGATTGGCCACTTGCCTTTTCCATGATGGCCATCCGATAAGCGTCCATTGCACCCACCCCCTCCCCTCTGCAACAATCGCGAATAATTATCGTTAGTTAATGCATTCGTTCCGGGGGGACGCTGCTTGTCTTCTGCACAGAGCCCACACGCCGATCTGGTCGGTGCGCTGTACCGCGACCACCGCGGCTGGCTGCTCGCCTGGCTGCAACGCAGCATGGCCTGCCGCCAACGTGCCGAAGACCTGAGCCAGGACACCTTCGTGCGCCTGCTTGGCCGTGCGCAACTGGATACGCCCCGCGAACCCCGCGCGTTCCTGGCCGCCGTGGCCAAGGGCCTGATGTTCGACCACTTCCGCCGCGCAGCGCTGGAACAGGCCTACCTGGCCGAACTGGCCCTGATGCCGGAAGCCGAACAACCTTCCCCGGAAGTGCAACATCTGATCCTTGAGGACCTCAAGGCCATCGACCGCCTGCTCGGCAAGCTGTCGAGCAAGGCCCGCGCAGCGTTCCTGCACAATCGCCTGGACGGTATGAGCCATGCCGAAATCGCCGAGCGCATGGGGGTTTCGGTGTCGCGGGTGCGCCAGTACATTGCCCAGGGCATGCGCCAGTGCTACGTGGCCCTGTACGGGGAGCCGACGTGAGCAGTGCACCGGTTTCGTCCCGGGTTCTGGAAGCCGCCATTGCCTGGAAACTCAGCCTCGACAACGGCAGCGGCACACCTGACGAGCGCAGCGAATTCATGCGCTGGCATGCCGCCAGCGAGGAGCACGCCCGCGCCTGGCGCCAGCTCGGCGCCATGGACCAGCGCGTGAGCGCCGCTGCCGGCCCGGCACGCCAGGCCCTGCTGCAATCGCGCGCCGGCCTGCGCCAACGCATCGGCAAGGTCGGCGGCGGGCTGGCCGGCATGTTTCTTTTGGGCTCGCTGCTGGCCTGGGTCGGCGCACCATCGCTGGCACCGAGCTACTGGCTGGCCGACCAGCGTACCGCCACCGGCGAACTGCGTACCCTGCGCCTGGAAGACGGCACCTTGCTGAGCCTGAACAGCCACACTGCCGTGGACATCGACTACGCCGGCGAGCAACGGGTGATCGTGCTGCATCAGGGCGAGATTTCCGTCGAAACCGGCCATCAGGACCCGCGCCCGCTGCTGGTGCGCACCGAAGATGGCCGCCTTCGCCCACTGGGCACGCGCTTCCTGGTGCGCCGCGAGGACGACGGCACGCGCCTGGAAGTGCTGCAAGCCTCGGTAGCCGCCATGCCGCTGAACAGTGGCGACGAACAGGTGCTGCGCGAAGGTCAGCAGGTGCTGATGAACGCCAACGGCCTTGGCCGAATCGGCACGGTGCCAGGCGGTGCCGACGCCTGGACCCGCGGCATGCTGGTGGTGGACAACGTACGCCTGGCTGACCTGCTGGCCGCGCTCGGCCAGTACCGCAGCGGTTACCTCGGAGTAGACGACAAGGTCGCCAACCTGCGGGTGACCGGCAGCTTCCCGCTGACCGACACCGATCTGGCGCTGTCGTCGCTGGTGCCGGCGCTGCCGGTGAAGGTCGAGCGGCATACCCAGTGGTGGGTGACCGTCGGTCCCAAGTAGGCCTGCACCGGCCTCTTCGCGGGTAAACCCGCTCCCACAGGATTGCATCAGCCTCGAAGCCCCCGCGATCCCTGTGGAAGCGGGTTTACCCGCGAAAGGGCCGGTACAGGCAAAAACCAACTTCAAATAATTCTCAATTTTTTTCAGATTTACCCTGTCACTTTTGAAATCTCGCTCGGCAAGGAAGCAGTAAGCACTTATCCGTCGAGGAGCCGCTGCATGTCCCGTGCTGTTGATCGTATCCTGCGCCCCAGCCTGATGGCCCTGGCCATCGCCGTGGCCGCGCCATTGGCCAGCCCTGCCCTGTTCGCCGCCGAGCAATCCGCTCAGCGTGCCTACGACCTGCCCAGCGCCCCGCTGGCCACCACCCTCAACCAGATCGCCAGCCAGTCCGGCATCACCCTGGCCATCGACCCGGCACTGGTCAGCGGCCGCACCTCGGCCCCGGTGAGCGGGCAGTATGATGGCCTCGGTGCCCTGCAGGCCGCCCTGCGCGGCACCGGCCTGCAGTTGCAGCAAAGCAGCGTGGGCAGCTACAGCCTGGTGGCTACGCCGGAAGGGACACTGGCGTTGCCGGAGACTGCGATCAATGCGACTTCCAACTATGAAAGCGCCTGGGGGCCGGTAGAGGGTTACACCGCGACCCGGACAGCAGCAGGCACCAAGACCGACACAGCCATCGCTGAACTGCCCCGCTCGGTGAGCGTGATCACCCGTAAGCAGATGGAAGACCGGCCGGTGCTCAACCTGAACGATGCCCTTCGCTACACCGCTGGCGTGCAGAGCAGCGGCTATGGGTCCGACTCGCGCAGCGACTGGTTGCTGGTACGTGGCTTTGTACCTACCCAGTTCCTCGATGGCTTGCCATTGCCCAAGGGCAACTACGCCACCCCCAAGATCGAACCCTGGAACCTGGAGCGCATCGCCGTGCTGCGCGGCCCGGCCTCTTCGGTCTACGGCCAGACCCCACCAGGCGGCCTGCTGGACATGACCAGCCGTCGGCCGCAATTGGAAAGCAGCCACGAAATCGAAGCCCAGGTTGGCAGCAACAACCACAAGCAGATCAACTTCGACAGCACCGGCAAGCTCGACGATGCAGGCCAGTTCCTGTACCGAGTGAGCGGCACCGTGCGTGACAGCGGTTCGCCAGTCGACCACATCCCGGACAAGCGCTACAACATCGCGCCCAGCCTGACCTGGAACATCAACGACGACACCAGGCTGACTTTCATCAGCCAATATACCCGCGATGATACCGGCATCACCGGCCAGTTCCTGCCACTGCAGGGCACCAAGCTGGATAGCCCCGCAGGCAAGATTTCGCACCACAAGAACCTGGGCGACCCGGATTGGGAATCCTACGACCGAACCTACTACCACCTGGGTTATGCGTTCGAAACACGCCTGAACGACACCTGGCAGTTCCGTCAGAACTTGCGCTACGCGCGTAACGAACTGGACTTCAAGAGCATTACCGCCGGTGGTTCGATCTGGCCAGCCGGCCCGGACGAAGCTGTAAGCGCCGATGGCACCGTGCAACGCACCGCCGGTATCGTCGAGGAGGACATCTCCCAGTTCGCCCTGGACAACAACTTCCAGGCCGACTTCCAGACCGGCCAGGTTGCCCATACCCTGCTGCTTGGGCTAGACCACCAGCGCTCGGACAGCAACGCCCGCTGGCGCTGGGGCTCGGCTGGTGTGCCACCAAGCAATATCCACAACCCAATCTACGGTCAGGATTTTTCGAACGTTCAGTACTTCGACATGTACGACTACGACCAGAAAACCCAGCAGACCGGCCTGTATATCCAGGACCAGATGGCCCTGGACAACTGGCGCCTGACCCTCGGTGGTCGTGAGGACTGGGTGCACACCGGCACCACCTTTCACAACCAAGGCGACGCCACCAATACTCAGCGCGACAAGAAGTTCAGTGGTAACGCAGCACTCAGCTATGTATTCGATAACGGCCTGACGCCTTACATCTCCTATGCCGAGTCGTTCCAGGCTGCCACCGGCTCCACCGTCAACAGCACCGATGCCTTCAAACCGACCGAAGGCAAGCAATACGAACTGGGCATCAAATACCAGCCTCCAGGCAGCAATAGCCTGTTCACCGCTGCTGTGTTCGACCTGACGCAGGAGAACATGTCGGTAACCGAGGGTGGTGTGACCCGTCAGGTTGGCGAAGTGCGTGTCAAAGGCCTGGAGTTGGAGGCTACTTCGGATGTGACCGAGAACCTCAAACTGGTGGGCTCGTACACCTACAACGACAGCGAAATCATCAAAGGCACCAGTGACGAGAAAGGCAAGCGCATGGCGCAGGTGCCGCGCAACCAGGCCACTGCCTGGGCTGACTACACCTGGCACAGCGGACCACTGGATGGGTTTGGGGTCGGCGTTGGCGTGCGCTACGTGGGCGACACCTACGGTAATACCACCAACACCGATTGGGGCCATGTGGGGTCCTACACCGTCTACGACGCATCGGTGCACTACGACCTGGGCCGCCTGAACAGCACCCTCAACGGAGTGACCGTAGCCGTGGATGCGAAGAACCTGTTCAACAAGGACTACTTGTCTACCTGTGACGGGTACTACTGCTACTACGGCGACGAGCGCAACGTGGTGGCCAGTGTCAATTACAAGTTCTGAGTAAGCCGGGCCATTCGCAGCACAAGGCTGCTCCTACAACGGCCAGCACGGTCCCTGTAGGAGCAGCCTTGCGCGGCGAAAGGGCTGCGCAGCAGCCCCAGCTTCCAACAGGCAAAATTCGGTACCGTGATGAAAAGCCCAACCATCCGCCGCTGGTCGGTGATCCACACCTGGAGCAGCCTGGTCTGCACCCTGTTCCTGCTGTTGCTGGCAGTCACCGGCCTGCCGCTGATCTTCCACCACGAACTCGAACACCTGCTCGGCGATGCCCCCGAACTGCGGGAAATGCCAGCCGATACGCCACACCTCGACCTGCAGCAGTTGGTGATCAAGGCCGAGCAGCACCGGCCCGGCGAAGTCATGCAGTACTTCGGTTACAACGAGGACGAAGCCAACGGCGTAGTGGCCATAACCGCCGCCACTGCCGGCACCGAACCCAATTCGTCGCACACCTTCATGCTCGACGCCCGCACCGGCGAAGCCGTGGCCATGCCGGCCGCCAACGGCGGCTTCATGATGACCATGCTGCGCCTGCACGTGGACATGTTCGCCGGCCTGCCCGGCAAGCTGCTACTGGCCTTCATGGGCGTGCTGTTCGTCGTGGCGATCATCTCCGGCACCGTGCTCTATGCACCGTTCATGCGCCGCCTGGACTTCGGCACGGTGCGCCACGGCAAATCCCGACGCCTGCGCTGGCTCGACCTGCACAACCTGATCGGTGTGGTCACATTGGCCTGGGCTCTGACGGTAGGCGTGACTGGCGTGATCAGCGCGCTGTCGGACCTGGTTATCGCCGCCTGGCGCAACGACACCCTGGCCGCCATGGTTGCCCCATACCGTGATGCCCCACCGCTCACCGAACGCGCCCCGGCCACCCGCCTGCTGACCATCGCCGAACAAGCCGCCCCCGGCATGCGCCCGGACTTCATCGCCTTCCCCGGCACACGCTTTTCCAGTGAGCACCACTATGCGGTGTTCATGAAGGGCGGCACGCACCTGACCTCGCACCTGCTCACGCCTGTGCTGATCGATGCGCAAACGCTGGCGGTGACCGCAGTGGGCGAACGCCCGTGGTACATGGATGCCATGGGCCTGTCGCAACCGCTGCACTTCGGTGACTACGGTGGTCGGCCTATGCAGATTCTGTGGGCGATCCTCGATGTGCTGACCATCATTGTGCTCGGCAGCGGGTTATACCTGTGGTGGGGCAAACAGCGCACGAAGCGGGAGGCGCGGCCATGAGTCACAAGTCACAGCCGACCTGGCGCATCTTCATCTGGCCAACGGTCATGGCCCTGCTCACTACCGTGGGGCTGTTTGCCGCCTTGCTGGGGGACGGGGTCTGGGACAGCCTGGCCTGGCTCGGCCTAGGGGTATCGGCTGCCCTCGGCCTGCAAGGTTTCTACCCTCGTTCACGGCAGTAACCGGGTAATACCTGTACCCTCTTTTGCCGCGACATGGTTGGCTGCCATCTTCCAAGGAGCCACACCATGACACCTTTGCAGCGCCTCGAAGCGCTAGATCAACAGCTCATCGCCCTTGAGCGAGGCAAACCCGAACTGGTGGGCGAAACGGAACCGGCCGCCATGCGTCAACGCTTTTTTGGTGACCTGGCAGCGTTCTGGAACGACCCTGTCGAAGAAGGCCAGAGCCGGTTCAAGCAGCTGCGCCAACTGCGTCATGAACAACTTCTGGCCGAACTGGAACTGCGCCTCGCCGACCAGACCCTGGACTACAGCCACATCAGCCTGCTGCGCACCTCTCTGGAGCTGCCGTTACCCTGGCAGCGCAACCACTTGCCAGACACCCACCGGGCCCAGGTTTATCGTCCGGTTTTCAACCGTTCGAGCCCTCATGGCCGGTTGCCGTTACCCGGCGTGCTGGTGCTTGTGGCAGACGCGCCGCAAGGGGTGGACGCCGAGCCGGTTACAGCCTCCGGCATAGCACTGTTGTGCAGCGTTTCCCACGGCGTCGAAGGGTTCGCCAATCTGGCCGAATTACATACCGAACTATGTGAGCGCCTGGACGACCCGCTGCAAAGCCGCCCACTGTTGCAACTGCTACCCCGCCTGGAGGACCAGCAGCTGGTAAGGTGTGCCGACCGGCTGCGCTACGAGTGGTTTACCGGCGATCTGGTCGAACAACAGGTAACTGATGTGCTCGACGCCCAGCATCAACGGCTTACCATCGCCTGGCACGCCGCCTGGACGCTTGGCCAGACCCCGGATCTGCCGGCACTGAAAACCGCCATAGCCAAACAGCAGTCACTGATCGACCTCATGGGCAGCCAATATGCGCTGTCCACCCGTTATGCACTGCTGCTGGAAAAACACCTGCCCGCATGGCTGCGTGAGAGTTCCACGCAAAGCCTGACGCACATCATGCAAACGATCCAGGAGCTCGCCGGGGCCATCGCCCAGGCAGCTGCGCCTGGCTTGCTCACGCTGGAGCAATTCCGTACTCGCCACCACCTGCTCGCATGGGTACGTGAACGCCTGGGCGAGGCGCTACGCCGTGAGTTCGCCATCGAGTTGCCCGCCGAGAAAATCTGCGTATCCGTCACCCTGGCACGCCGCAAGGGCCCGTTGGTGAACCCACTGGCACCTTCCGGGTATGTTGCGGTTGTCAATCGTCGACATGTGGGTGATACCGTCGAACTGGTCCCCATCACCTACCGCCTCGACGAACTGGCGTTGCTCAATATTGCCTGGTTCGACCTCGACTACTGGCTGACTGCTCGAGTCCACCACGAGGATGGCAGCCCACTCGACTCGCTATCCCCCGAGGGGGCGAAGCGCCTTGTACGCAAACTCGACGCCGGCAGTGGCTACATCAGCTTTCTGCGCACCCACCTGCTTGAATCCTCCGCTGCGCGTTGGCGCATGCAGGCCCACGGCAACATAACCCGCACACGCATGCACGCCGAAGCGGCCAAGGCCCGTTACGCCAGGCATTTACTCGAGGGTACCCAAGAACGCGGTTATCGATGGATCAAGGCAGTTATCAACCACTCCGACAATCGCTGGCGACCCGCCATCGACGAGCAACGCGTCATGGTTCATCAATTGACCGCGGACGGGCATACGCTGCAAGGGGTACTGCTGATCAAAGCCCAGAATGAGGCTATTCAACCTCTTGTGTTGTACACACCAGACGCTCCCGACCGGCGCGCCTGGCGTGAATACCCGAACACCCGCGCCCTGCTGAAAATGTTACGCCGCACCCCCGCCCTGCGCCGTTACCTGGTTCAGCGGGCACCATTGGCCGATGGCATGCGGCTTGACCGGTTGATACGCAAGGGGCGCCTGGGGCCGCACGTGCAATGGCCAAAGATCGAAGGGAACCTGTTCGAAGCCCTTTACCGAGCGCAAGTCCAGGCCATGATCGCCGAAGCCGATGCCAACAGTCGCAGCCACAGCGAACTGCTTGGCGAAATCGGGCTGGCAACACTGCACCTGACCCTCGACATGATCAGCCTGGTGCTGCCAGCTCCGGCCCTCTCGTCCTTGGCCTTCGGGCGAATGTCGATCTCGGTCTGGGACGGTTTCGAGGCGATGAACAAGCAAGACCACGAGGCGATGCTTCATCACGCCATAGCTGCCTTCAGCCATGCTACCGATGGGCTGACCAGTTTCGCTAGCTCGCCCCTCATGCGCAGGGCGATGCGCGGCCTGCCACCTCAACCCCCGCGGCCCCTGCCGACAACCCACGAAGCGGCCGTGGACGTGAGCAAACTGCGCTACCGGATCGACGGGGTCCACGGCGAGGAAGTGTACGAGCAGATCAATACGCTTGGCCCGGTTCGATACTTCGTGAAGGACAGCCAGGGGCGTATGTACAACGTCCACTTCGACGGCCATCGCTGGCGTGTGCTCGACCCCAGGCAACCGGACGCTTATGTACAGTTGCCTATCAAGCGTCTGCGCAATGGCAACTGGGTAGTCGATTCCATCGTGCTATGGCATGACGGGTTACCTGACGTAGCCCAGCTGTTGGAAGACGTACGCCTTCAACCTGCGGTTGAGGGCGAAGCGGTGGCAGGTGAGACCAACCTGTACGATGCCGGGGGGCAACTCTATCTGCAGTTAGGCACCCATCAGTTGCCGGTCCGTCGGCACCTGCTTGCCGATCATTACCATTTGCAACTGCCCGAGAAGGCCCTGGGTGCAGTCCACGCCTGGGCCGTGCTACGCCAGCTGGAAGGCCAGTGGCGCATCCGAGTGCGCCAGCCAGGCCGCAGCAGCGACTGGCTGGCACTGCCGGCGGTTTACTCGGCCAGCTTGGGCAGCAGCCGGTCAAGCCGCTGATGCAACGCACTGCCACTCGGCCAGTTGCGCAGCAGCCGCGCCCGATCACGGGCGTAGGCGGGGGCGAAGCTGAGCTGAGTGGCGTGTTGGCACATGGCGTCCAGGTCGATCAACGACCACTGGCCGTTGTGCCAGAACAGGTTGTGGCCCTTGAAGTCGCCGTGGCTGATACGCTCGCGAATCAGTTGCTGCATCACATGCACCAAGGCATCCACCTGCTCCTCGGGCGCATCGCCGTTATCCACGTAGGGCGCGAAGCATTCGGCCAGGTCCGGGCCATCGACATACTCGGTGACCAGGTAGGCACGGCTTCGCAGCCCCATCACTCGCTGCTCCAGCACCGCGAGTGGACGCGGCGTGGCAATGTCGAGGAATTCAAGGCGGTGGCCTTCGATCCAGGAATGCCAGGCCCGGCTCGGGCGCCAGAAGCGCTTGAACCAGTGCGCGGTGTTCTTGATGTTGTAGCGTTTGAGCACCAGCGTGCGGCCGCCAACCTCGATGCGCGCCACACTGGCCGCACCACCGGTCTTGTACAGGTGGCCTTGGTCGATCAACGCGTCAGCCTGCTCCAGCACCGGCAGCATGGCTTCGACCTCGTCGCGGCGGACCGCCCGCAGACCCGAAAGGCTGCGCTCGACACTGAACAGGCTGCATTCACGGCCAGCCTTTTCCAGGTAATCCTTCTGGCGCCAGCTGCGCACCTTGTCCACCTGCTTCTGCAAGGCTTCCATCGGCAGTGCATGCTCGGCGTTGGCCAGCAGGTAGTGCACCAGCAGTTCTTCGATGAACGGCTCCAGACGCTTGGGTAGCTGGGCGAAGAACACCCCAAGGTTTTCCAGCACACGTGGGCGCGACAGCTGCTGGCCAGGCGTTTCGGCCTTGATGCCGGCGCCATCGATCAGGTACAGCTTGCCGCCGTGGCGCAGCAGGTTGTCCAGGTGCAGGTCTTCCTGCCACAGGCCCCGGGCGTGCATGTGCGCCACTGCGGTGAGCGCCTCGCCCAGCACCAGGTGCTGCTCGTCGGCCAGCACCGGCAAGCTTTCCACTGCCGCCCAGGCATCGGCCAGGCTTTCGGCGCTGTCGAGGAATTCGAACAGCAGCCAACCACCCTCGCCTTCCTTGAGGCCGTCGGCCAGCAGCTTCGGCGTGGTCAGGCCCTGCTCGGCCAGCAGCTTCACGCCTTGCAGTTCGCGCTGGAAATGCCGCGCAGCGTTACCACCGACCAGCAGCTTGGCCAGCACCGGGGTACCGCGCCACACGCCGGCGCCCACATAGCGCTGGCCCGGCAGCACGCGCAGCAGGCTGAGCAATTGCAGGTCAGCCGTGCCGGCGGCATCGGCCAGGGTGATGCTCAGGGGCAACGAGGGGTTGCGCCCGGCCTCTTTCAATTCAGACAAACGCATCAGCGGGCCTCTTTTTCACGACGGCGTTGCGTCAGGCGTTGCAGCCATGTATCGACCAGCGTGCCATCGGCAGGCTGCGCCAGGTAGCTGGCCAGCAAGGTACGTACATCACGCTCGCTCCAGACCGGGGCGCGACGCAGCAGCGGCTCCAGGTCCTTGAGACGGTCACGCATGCCGAACAGCAGGGGGCGGGTCTTCTCCAGGTCGATCAGTTGCGCGTCCCAGCCTTCGCGGCGCTGGCGCAGGAAGATGTGCTTGGGGTAGAAACAACCATGCACCTGGCCGGCGCTGTGCAGGGTGCGCGCCAGCTGGCCGCAGGCCTGCAGGACGCCATTGCGTTCAGCATCGCTCAGTTGTGGCCAGCGGGCCAGCAGGCTGTCGAGGTCGGCCCACTCGTCCAGGGCGCGAGTCATCAGGATCGCCCGATGCGTGCCGCCTTTCTTTCGCTCGCCATAGAACACCGCCTGCAAGGCCGGAATCTGCAGCTTCTGGTAACGGCTGATGTTGCGGAACTCGCGGGCGAAGGTTGGCTCGCCAAATGGCCGGTGCAGGGTACGGGTCAGGTAATCGCTCTGGCGCTTGAGATAGTAGCCCTTGCCTTCGAGCTCCAGGCGGAACACGCTGCTCCAGCCACCGCGGCCGGTGTTCGGTTCGTCCACGGCATCCAGCTGCAGTGCCCACAGCGCCTCGAAGTCGTCCAGGCCATGGCGTTTGAGCAGCGCGAGGTCCGCGCTGGCCAGGTAATCGGTCATTCCCTTCCCTCGAAAAAGCTCACCACCTGGCGAATGCGCTTCTTGTCACGCACATTCAGCCGGTCGCGGCCACGGTATTGCAGGTAGAAACGCAGGCGCTGGGTTGCCGACAGGTGGTATTTGGCCACTTTGTCCAGGCACGCCAGGTCCTTGATCATCCGGTGCCGCCACATGAAGCCGCGCCAGAAATCGCCGGTGGGGCAGTCGATGAAGAATAGCGTGCCCTGGTCGTCGACCAGCAGGTTGCGCCATTTCAGGTCGTTGTGGGCGAAGTGGTGCTGGTGCATGACCCGGGTGTGGCGCGCCAGCTGGCTGCTGACATGCCCGACCCAGGCGCGATCGGCCAGGCGGGCATCGTTGCGCTCGGCCAGCGCCGACAGGTCTTCTGTGCGCGGCAGTTCGCGGGTGATCATGGCCCCCCGGGCAAAGGCCAGACCATGGCGCTCCAGGCCCCAGGCCACTACTTCGGCAGTGGGGATGCCCCACTTGTCGAACTGCTTGAGGTTCTGCCATTCGGCTTTGATCCGCGGCCGGCCCAGGTAACGGCGCATGTGCTTGCCAGCACCGGTGTAACGCTTGATGTAGTAATTGACCCCGTCACGAGTGATACGTACCACCTCGCTGAGCGGGTCGCGGGTCAGGCGCTCGCCTTGCAGGGCAAATACCGCATCGAGGCTGCCGAAGTCCGCCGCCAGGTGTTCGTAGCCCGGCGCCAGTGTCCACCCCGCCATCAGAGTGCATCCCCATAACGTTGCTTACGGTCGTAGAGTTTCTGCGCCTTGCGCTCCAGCCACGCGAGCAGCGCGGCTTCATCCTTCAGGATCTGCCGCAGCGGGCGTTGGAAGTAACCACGCAGAAAGCGCAGCTTGTCGCGCTGGGTCAGGCCGATGTCCAGCGCCGAGAAGTACAGCGCGGCCAGGTCCTTGTCGCGCCAGCGACGGCTGATTTTCGCCCGGGTCTGCGCTCGGTGCAGGTCGATCACCGACAGTTTGAAGTCGTCCGCCGTCACCGGGCGGTCGGTGTGCAGCAGGAAGTGGCAGATGTAACAGTCGCGGTGGTTGACCCCCGCGCGGTGCATGCCGCCGGTCATCTTCGCCACTTCGGCGATCAGCGCGCGTTTCAAGCGCGGCTCGGGCGGCTGCCTGACCCAGTCGATGCTGAAGTCTTCCAGGCTGATGGTCGGCGCCAGTTCTTCGGTGATGATGAACGAGTGCTGCGCGGCCGGGTTGCTGCCACGCTCGCCATAGGCGACGGCAGTCATGGTCGGCACGCCAACCTGGTGCAGTCGCTGGATGGCCTGCCATTCCTGGCCGGCACCGAGCACCGGTAGCTTGGCGGTAAGCAGGTTCTTGAAGATCTCGCCCCAGCCAATGCCGCGGTGGATCTTCACGAAGAAGCCCTCGCCAGCGACCTCGGTGCGCAGCGTGCGGCGCCCTTCCAGTTCGCGATAGACCTCGCCTTGCAGCGCCTCCACGGCATCGAAGGCATCACGCCCGGCCCAAAGACGCTTGAACGGTTCGGCCAGTATCAGCTTCATGCGGACTCCTGCCCCAGGATCACATCGGCGGCATGCTGCGGCATGCTGTACAGATCGGCGGTTTCAGCAAACGCCAGGCCGTTGCGCGACCAGCTGGCGCGGGCCTGTTGGTCTTCCAGCATGCGCTGCAGGTAGCCATTGAGCTGTTCCTGCTCGAATGGCTCATCCAGCACCAGGCCGCTGTCGGCCTCGGCAATGTAGTGGGCGTAGCCGCACACCTTGGAGACCAGCACCGGCAGGCCGGCCACCAGCGCCTCGAGCAGCACCGTGCCAGTGTTCTCGTTGTACGCCGGGTGGATCAGCAGGTCGGCGCCCAGCAGGAAACGCGGGATGTCGCTGCGGCCCTTGAGGAACTGCACCTGCTCGCCCAGGCCCAGGGTAGCGCTTTGCAGCTGGAACACCTTGGGGTCATCCTGGCCGATCACCATCAGCCTGGTGCGCTTGCGCAGGGCCGACGGCAGTGCAGCCAGGGCCTTGAGGCTGCGGTCGACGCCCTTGGTCTTGAAGCCCGAGCCAATCTGCACCAGCAGCAGGTCGTCATCGCCCAGGTTGAATTCCTTGCGGAACTCTGCGCGGATCTCGTCGGCGTTGGCCGGCGCGCGGCGGTCCTGGGAAATGCCCGGCGGCAGCAGGTGGAACCGCTCCACCGGGGTACCGTAGTGCTTGATGAACAGCGGCTGCTGCACTTCGGAAATCATCAGCACTTCGGTATGGGCGTCCTTGGCGAACACCGCTCGTTCGTACTCGGCAAAGTGCCGGTAGCGGCCCCAGCGGCGGTACAAGCCGCCGCGCAGGGTTTGCGCCTTGTCCTCGAAGCAGCCGTCGGCGGCGTAGTACACGTCCAGCCCTGGCATCTTGTTGAAGCCGATCAGGCGGTCGACCGGGCGCCTGGCCAGGTCGGCGGCCATCCAGGCGCTGAGCTTTTCATTGCGGCGATGGTTGAAAATCGCCTTCACCGGCGCCACCAGCACTTCGAAGCCCGGCGGAATGTCACCCTCCCAGATCAGCGTGTACACACGGATCTGATGGCCCCGCTTCTGGCATTCCAGGGCAATGCGCATGAAGTCACGCTGCAGCCCGCCGAAGGGGAAATATTTGTAAAGCACGAAAGCCAGTTGCATCAACGGACATCCTCAGCCAGCAGCAACGCGCTCAAGCGGCTCGCTACATGCTCGGGATTCAGGCGAGTGAAGCACAGCGGCCACTCGCGTTTCAGATCGAACCGGCGCAGGTCGTCGGCGCTCGGTTTGTAGGTGCACTTCTTCTGCAGGCAGGGCGCGCAGGGCCAGTCACTGGCCTGGTGAATCTGGGTCCGTCCGTAGGCGCCGGTCAGGCCCGGGTTGGTCGGGCCGAACAGCGAAATGGTGGGCACATCGAGTGCCGCCGCCAGGTGACCGAGGCCCGTATCGACCGCCACACAGGCTTTTGCCGCCGCCAACACGCGTGCGACGCCGGCAAGGTTCAATTTGGGGAGTACCTGGCAGTTGTTCAAGCCCTGGGCGATGCGCTCGGCCCGCGCCTTCTCGGCCGGGTTGCCCCACGGCAGGCGCACCTCCAGCTTGCGCCGGCCCATGCGCTCGGCCAGTTCGCGCCAGTAGGCTTCGGGCCAGTGCTTGGTCGCCCAGGTGGTGCCATGCAGGAACACCACATAGGGGGCGGCCGGCGGCAGTTGCAGGCGCTCGAGGTCGAGGCCGTAGTTGCCGATGCCTTCCGGCAGGTCGTAGGCCAGGGCCATTGCGAACAGCTGGCGCACCCGCTCCACCGCGTGCTGGCCGGTGGCAACCGACAGGCGCCGGTCATAGAAGCGGCTGGCCCAGCCTTCGCGGGCCGAGTAGCGGTCCAGGCCGGCCACCGGAGCCTTCACGTAGCGGGTCAGCCAGGCCGACTTGACCAGGCCCTGGGCGTCGATCACCAGGTCGTACTTGCGCTCGCGTACACGTTGCTTGAACGCCTTCCACTCGCCGCTCTTGATGGTTTGCCAGAGGTTCTTGCGCCAGCGGCGAATGGCCACCGGGATCACCTGGTCGACCGCCGGGTGCCAGCTGGGGATTTCGGCGAAGCCTTCTTCCACCACCCAGTCGAAGCGGATGCCCGGGATGGCGTGGGCGGCATCGGTAAGCGCCGGCAAGGTGTGGATCACATCACCCAGCGACGAAGTCTTGATGATCAGTACCCGCACTTAGTCGACCTCGGCCACGGTATCGATCAGGTCCGGCCCGGTCAGGCTGTGCAGGGCAGCAATGACTTTGCCCGGTTCGAGCAGGCGCAGGCAGTTGTAGTGGCCGAAGCGGCAGGTGCGGTCGAAGCACGGGCTGCACTCGATGCCGGTGCGCACCACTTCCACGTGCTCGGCCAGCGGCGGGGTGAAGCCTGGCGAGGTCGAGCCGTACACCGCCACCAGCGGGCGGTTCAGCGCGGCGGCCACATGCATCAGGCCCGAGTCGTTGGACACCACGGCATGGGCGCAGGACATCAGGTCGATGGCCTCGGCAAGCGAGGTTTCGCCGGCCAGGTTGGACGATTCTTCACGCAGGCCCGGGATCAGCCGGTCGCGGATCTGCTCACCGACCGGGTGATCGTTCTTCGAGCCGAACAGCCACACCTGCCAGCCCTGGCGGATCATCGCATCGGCCACGGTGGCGTAGTGCTCGGCCGGCCAGCGCTTGGCCTCGCCGAACTCGGCACCAGGGCACAGCGCCAACACCGGGCGGTCCAGCTCCAGGCCGAACTTGGCCAGCGCCGTATCGCGGCTTTGCGCTTCGATCTGCAGGCTGGGGCGCGGGTACGGCTGCGGCAGCTCGGCGCCGGGCGCGTAGGCCAGGGCCATGAAGCGCTCGATCATCAGCGGGTAGCGGGCCTTGTCCAGCTTGCGCACGTCGTTGAGCAGGCCGAAGCGCATTTCGCCACGCCAGCCGGTGCGCTTGGGGATACCGGCAAAGAATGGCACCAGCGCCGACTTGAGCGAGTTGGGTAGCAGGATGGCCTGGTCGTACTGGCCGGCCAGGGACTTGCCGATGCGTCGCCGCGTGGCCAGTTCCAGTGCACCGTGGCCGAGCGGGAAGCTCAGGGCCTGACGGACCTCGGGCATGCGCTCGAGGATCGGCCGGCTCCACTCGGGGGCCAGCACATCGATCACGCAGTCGGGGTGCTGCTGTTTCAGGCTCTGGAACAGGGTCTGCGCCATCACCATGTCGCCGACCCAGCTGGGGCCAATGATCAGTATTCTCATGCTTAGTCCAGAAACGCTCGGGGAGGCTACAGGCTGCGGTACAGCCTGGCCTCCCCTCTTTATATTCAGGCTATGTGGCGGACAGTGTACCACTCAGGCATATCCGTCGCTGATTGCAGCCCCTGTGGGAGCGGCCTTCAGGCAAGGCCCAATTCACCCCAGATCCGCCGCACTTCGCGGCGCTCATCGGCAAACTGCGCCGCATCGATCACCCCGGCCTGCTTCTGCAGGGCCTGGCGGTGCGAGGCCGAGCGGAAAGCCTTGTACACTTCACGCAACAGCACCGCGTCACTGGCCGGCATCAAACCCGCCTGCTCCAGCTCTTCCAGAATGCGGATGTTATCGGTCCATCGGAGTATGGCCGGGTGGTCGTGGGACCAGGCCAAAGCGGCGTATTGCACCATAAATTCGATATCGACGATACCGCCGGCATCCTGCTTGATATCGAACGGCACGCCGGCCTCGAAGGCGTTGGCCGCGGTACCGGCTGCGGTGGCCTTGGTGCCGAGGTTGTCGCGCATCTTGGCGCGCATTTCGCTCACTTCGCTGCGCAGTTTTTCCAGGTCGCGGGCCTTGCCCAGCACCTTGGCGCGCACGCCTTCGAACGCCGTGCCCACCTGCTTGCAGCCCACCAGCACCCGGGCCCGCACCAGGGCCTGATGCTCCCAGGTCCAGGCCTCGTTCTGCTGGTAGCGCTCGAACGCTCCCAGCGAACTCACCAGCAGCCCCGAGGCACCCGACGGGCGCAGGCGCATGTCCACGTCATACAGCTGGCCCGAGTTGGTCTGGGTGGTCAGCAGATGAATGATGCGCTGGCCCAGGCGGGTGAAGAACTGCGCACTGTCGATCGGCTTGGCACCGTCGGTTTCCGCCTGCGGGTCGCCGTCATGGATGAATACCAGGTCCAGGTCCGAGCCGTGACCCAGCTCCAGGCCTCCTACCTTGCCGTAGCCGATGATGATGAAACCCGGGTCGCACAGGCTGCCGTCGGTGCGCTTGGGCTGGCCATGGCGGGCCACGGTCTGGCGCCAGGCCAGGGCCAGCACCTGGTCGAGGATGGCCTCGGCCAGCCAGGTCAGGTAGTCGCTGACTTTCATCAGCGGCAGGTTGCCGCTGATTTCCGAGGCGGCCACACGCAGGCTGTGGGCCAGCTTGAAGTGGCGCAGCGCCTCCATTTGCTGTTCCAGATCGTCCTCGGGGATGCGCGTCAGGCGTTCGCGCAGTTCGCTGGCCAGCTCCGGCGCCAGTGGCGGGCTGAACAGGCGGCCTTCATTGAGCAGTTCGTCGAGCAGCAGCGGGTAGCGGGCAATCTGCTCGGCAATCCAGGGGCTGGCGGCGCACAGGGTCAGCAGGCGACGCAAGGCGCCAGGGTTTTCGGTGAGCAGCACCAGGTAGGCAGAACGCCGTGCCACGGCCTCGACCAGCGGCAGCACGCGCTCGAGCACCAGGTCGGGGTTGTCATGTTCCACAGCCTGGGCCAGCAACCGCGGGATAAAGGCATCCAGGCGTTCACGGCCAATCCGCTGCATCGAACGCAGCTGTGGGCTGGAGCGCAGCGCGGCCAGGCGCCGCAGGGCTTCGGCGGGCTGTTGGAAACCGGCCTCCTGCAGCTGACGGCCAGCGGCATCTTCATCCTGCGCCTGCTCCCAAAGCGGCGACCATTCGCCACCCACCACCAGCTCGCCCTCGCCATCTTCATCATCCGGGTCGGCGATCACCTGGCGGAAGTGCCAGTCAATGCGGCCACGCCAGTGTGTCAGCTGGTCATGGAAGCTTTGCCAGTCGGCGTAACCGAGCATGTAGGCCACCCGCGCCTTGTCGGTCTCGCTGTCCGGCAGCATTTGCGTCTGGCGGTCGGCAATGGCCTGGATGGCATGTTCGGTATAGCGCAGGAACTCATAACCCTCGCGCAGCTCGGCGACCACGGCTGGCGGCAGATAGCCCTGGCCCTCGAGGGTGGCCAGTACTTTCAGCAACGGCCGCTGTTGCAGGCTGAGGTCGCGCCCGCCGTGGATCAGCTGGAAGGCCTGGGCGATGAATTCCACCTCGCGAATGCCACCAGCACCCAGTTTGATGTTGTCGGCCATGCCCTTGCGTCGCACTTCCTGCTGGATCAGCTGCTTCATGGTGCGCAGCGCTTCGATCGCGGAAAAGTCCAGGTAGCGGCGGTACACGAACGGCCGCAGCATCTCCTGCAGCTGCGCGCCGGCCGCCTGGTCGCCGGCCACCACCCGCGCCTTGATCATCGCATAGCGTTCCCAGTCACGGCCCTGGTCCTGGTAGTACTGCTCCAGGGCATTGAAGCTGAGCACCAGCGCGCCGGCCGAGCCATACGGGCGCAGGCGCATGTCCACGCGGAAAACGAAACCGTCGACGGTGACCGGGTCCAGCGCCTTGATCAGGCGCTGGCCCAGGCGGGTGAAGAACTCTTGGTTGTCCAGCGAGCGCTTCACACCTTCGGTTTCACCGCCTTCGGGGAAGGCGAAGATCAGGTCGATGTCCGACGACAGGTTCAGTTCTACCGCGCCCAGCTTGCCCATGCCCAGCACCACCATGTGCTGTGGCTGGCCGCTGCGGTTGCCGACAGGCGTGCCGAACTGCTGGCAGTGGCGCGGGTACAGCCATTGGTAGGCTTCGTCGATGGCGGCGTCGGCCAGGTCGGACAGATCGCGGCAGGTTTCGCCCAATGCGGCCTGGCGCGTGATGTCGCGCCAGATGATGCGCAGCTGTTGGCGGTTGCGCTCGCGGCGCAGGTTGCGCGCCAGCTCGTCCTCGCTCTGCGCCGCCTGAGCAGCTGCAGCGATGTGCCCGCGCAGTTCACCCGCGGCGTAACACCGATCCAGCTCGCCACTGGCCAGCAGGCCGAACAGCATGGCCGGCTCGCGCCGGACCAGGCCGAGCACGAAGTCGCTGGCGGCGGCTACCTGGTCGAACTGTTGCCGGTGCAGCGGGCTCCAGGCCTTGAGGTCGAGTTCCGGGTGGTGAGCCACCGCATCGCTGATGAATTGCTGGTTGCGTGCGACCAGTGGCTGCAGGGTAGCGGGCAGATCGGACGGCAAAGGTAGGCGCATGGTCTATCCTTGATCGGCGTGAAATAGAGGGGAATAAGCGGCCAAGGGGAAGCCGGACCACGGTTGGACTGTCGTACAAAAGTTGGAAATAGCTGAAAAAAACGTAAAATTGGCACCAAACATCAAGAATTACCCGTTCGCGACACAATGCCAACCAACATGAACGTTTTTCCTCACAAGCCAGCATGCGACGAAACGTCGCACAAATGTAGTTTTACTACTACTCGTGTCGTGTAAAAGCATGAAATGCGAAAGCAAATGTAGTAAAACTACACGGCGCCGGAGGACACCCCGGTAATCCAAGAATTCACGACGTCTGCCCATAAGGCCAGTCGCAACTTCAGGCAATCGATTCTGGTTGCCTTTCCGCCCTGGAGCAAGCCATGCAAGACCTCGATCCAATCGAAACCCAGGAATGGCTGGATGCCCTGGAGTCGGTCCTCGACAAAGAAGGCGAAGACCGCGCTCATTACCTGATGACCCGTATGGGCGAGCTGGCCACCCGTAGTGGCTCCCAGCTGCCGTATGCGATCACCACGCCATACCGCAACACCATCCCTGTCACCCACGAAGCACGCATGCCTGGCGACCTGTTCATGGAACGCCGCATTCGCTCGATGGTGCGTTGGAACGCCCTGGCCATGGTCATGCGTACCAACCTGAAAGACTCGGACCTGGGCGGACACATCTCCAGCTTCGCCTCCAGCGCCACCCTGTACGACATCGGCTTCAACTACTTCTTCCAGGCTCCGACCGAAGAACACGGCGGCGACCTGATCTTCTTCCAGGGCCACGCTTCGCCAGGCGTCTATGCCCGTGCGTTCATGGAAGGCCGCATCAGCGAAGACCAGATGAACAACTTCCGTCAGGAAGTGGACGGCAACGGCCTGTCTTCGTACCCACACCCATGGCTGATGCCTGACTTCTGGCAGTTCCCGACCGTTTCGATGGGTCTGGGCCCGATCCAGGCCATCTACCAGGCACGCTTCATGAAGTACCTGGAAGCCCGCGGCTTCATCCCGGCCGGCAAGCAGAAGGTCTGGTGCTTCATGGGCGACGGCGAGTGCGACGAGCCGGAATCCCTGGGTGCAATCGCCCTGGCCGGCCGCGAGAAGCTGGACAACCTGATCTTCGTCATCAACTGCAACCTGCAGCGCCTCGACGGCCCGGTTCGCGGCAACGGCAAGATCATCCAGGAACTCGAAGGCGTGTTCCGTGGCGGTGGCTGGAACGTCAACAAGGTTGTCTGGGGCCGTTTCTGGGACCCACTGTTCGCCAAGGACACCAATGGTGCCCTGCAGCGCCGCATGGACGAAGTCATCGACGGCGAGTACCAGAACTACAAAGCCAAAGACGGCGCGTACGTTCGTGAGAACTTCTTCAACACCCCAGAGCTCAAGGCCATGGTCGAAGACCTGTCCGACGAAGAGATCTGGAAGCTCAACCGTGGCGGCCACGACCCGTACAAGGTCTACGCGGCGTACCACCAGGCGGTCAACCACAAGGACCAGCCTACCGTCATCCTGGCCAAGACCATCAAGGGTTACGGTACCGGTGCCGGCGAAGCCAAGAACACCGCGCACAACACCAAGAAGGTCGACGTCGACAGCCTGCGTCACTTCCGTGACCGCTTCGACATCCCGGTCAAGGATGCCGATCTGGAGAACCTGCCGTTCTTCAAGCCGGAAGAAGGTTCTGCCGAAGCCAAGTACCTGGCCGAACGCCGTGCTGCCCTGGGCGGTTTCGTGCCACAGCGCCGCGCCAAGAGCTTCAGCGTACCGACCCCGCCACTGGAAACGCTGAAAGCGATCCTGGACGGCTCGGGCGACCGCGAAATCTCCACCACCATGGCCTTCGTGCGTATTCTGGCGCAGCTGGTCAAGGACAAGGAAATCGGCCAGCGCATCGTTCCGATCATCCCGGACGAAGCTCGTACCTTCGGTATGGAAGGCATGTTCCGCCAGCTGGGCATCTACTCGTCGGTCGGCCAGCTCTACGAGCCAGTCGATAAAGACCAGGTGATGTTCTACCGCGAAGACAAGAAGGGCCAGATCCTCGAGGAAGGCATCAACGAAGCCGGCGCCATGTCGTCGTTCATCGCTGCCGGTACCTCGTACAGCTGCCACAACCAGCCGATGCTGCCGTTCTACATCTTCTACTCGATGTTCGGCTTCCAGCGTATTGGCGACCTGGCCTGGGCTGCTGGCGACAGCCGCACCCGTGGCTTCCTGATCGGCGGTACTGCCGGCCGTACCACCCTGAACGGTGAAGGCCTGCAGCACGAAGACGGTCACAGCCACATGATGGCGGGCACCATCCCGAACTGCCGCACCTACGATCCGACCTACGGCTACGAGCTGGCGGTGATCATCCAGGACGGCATGAAGAAGATGACCGAAGAGCAACAGGACATCTTCTACTACATCACCGTGATGAACGAATCCTACCAGCAGCCAGCCATGCCGGCCGGTGTCGAGGAAGGCATCATCAAGGGCATGTACCTGCTGGAAGAAGACACCCGCGAAGCCGCGCACCACGTACAGCTGATGGGCTCCGGCACCATCCTGCGCGAAGTCCGCGAAGCAGCGAAGATACTGCGTGAAGAGTTCAACGTCGGTGCCGACGTGTGGAGCGTAACCAGCTTCAACGAACTGCGTCGCGACGGCCTGGCCGTGGAACGCGCCAACCGCCTGAAGCCTGGCCAGAAGCCACAGCAGACCTACGTCGAGCAGTGCCTGAACGGTCGCAAGGGCCCGGTCATCGCCTCCACCGACTACATGAAGCTGTTCGCCGAGCAGATTCGCCAGTGGGTACCGAGCAAAGAGTTCAAGGTCCTGGGTACCGACGGTTACGGTCGCAGCGACAGCCGCAAGAAACTGCGTCACTTCTTCGAAGTCGACCGCCACTTCGTGGTGCTGGCTGCCCTGGAAGCCCTGGCTGACCGCGGCGAGATCGAACCAAAGGTTGTTGCAGACGCTATCGTCAAGTTCGGTATCGACCCGGACAAGCGCAACCCACTGGACTGCTGAGGAGTATTTTTAAGTGAGCGAACTCATTCGCGTACCTGACATCGGCAGCGGTGAAGGTGAAATCATCGAGCTGTTCGTCAAGGTCGGTGATCGTATCGAGGCTGACCAGAGCCTGCTGACCCTGGAGTCCGACAAGGCCTCCATGGAGATCCCGGCCCCGAAAGCCGGCGTCATCAAGGAACTGAAGGTCAAGCTGGGCGACCGCCTGAAAGAAGGCGACGAGCTGCTGGTTCTGGAAGCCGAGGGCGCCGCTGCTGCGGCCCCTGAGGCCCCGGCCGCAGCACCGGCCCAGGCTGCTGCGCCGGCTCCGGCCGCCGAAGCCGCCCCGGCCCCTGCTCCGGCAGCAGCCCCGGCTGCCGCCAGCGTGCAGGACATCCACGTGCCGGACATCGGCTCGTCGGGCAAGGCCAAGATCATCGAAGTGCTGGTCAAGGTCGGCGACACCGTCGAAGCCGACCAGTCGCTGATTACCCTGGAGTCCGACAAGGCCTCCATGGAAATCCCGTCGCCGGCTGCCGGCGTGGTCGAAGAGGTCCTGTGCAAGCTGGAAGACGAAGTCGGCACTGGCGACCTGATCTTCAAGCTGAAAGTCGCGGGCGCTGCCCCGGCTGCAGCTCCTGCACCTGCCGCTGCTGCTGCCCCGGCCAAGGCTGAGGCGGCTCCGGCCGCCGCACCTGCCGCTGCAGCCCCGGCTGCTGCCCCTGCACCGGTTGCTACCGCACCGGCTGCCGGCAGCAACGCCAAGGTTCACGCAGGCCCGGCGGTTCGTCAGCTGGCCCGGGAATTTGGCGTCGACCTGGGCGCGGTTGCCGCGACCGGTCCGCACGGCCGCATCCTGAAAGAAGACGTGCAGGTCTACGTCAAGGCGATGATGCAGAAGGCCAAGGAAGCACCGGCAGCCGCTGGCGCAACCGGTGGCGCAGGCATCCCACCGATCCCTGCCGTGGACTTCAGCAAGTTTGGTGAAGTGGAAGAAGTCGCCCTGACCCGCCTGATGCAGGTCGGTGCTGCCAACCTGCACCGCAGCTGGCTGAACGTGCCGCACGTGACGCAGTTCGACTCCGCCGACATCACCGAGCTGGAGGCCTTCCGCGTTGCGCAGAAGGCCGTGGCCGAGAAAGCTGGCGTGAAGCTGACCGTGCTGCCACTGCTGCTCAAGGCCTGCGCCTTCCTGCTCAAGGAACTGCCGGACTTCAACAGCTCGCTGGCGCCAAGCGGCAAGGCCATCATCCGCAAGAAGTACGTGCACATCGGCTTTGCCGTGGACACCCCGGACGGCCTGCTGGTCCCTGTGATCAAGAACGTCGACCAGAAGAGCCTGCTGCAACTGGCTGCCGAAGCGGCTGCGCTGGCCGAAAAAGCCCGCACCAAGAAGCTGTCGGCCGACGAGATGCAAGGCGCCTGCTTCACCATCTCCAGCCTCGGCCACATTGGCGGCACCGGCTTCACGCCGATCGTCAACGCGCCGGAAGTGGCTATTCTGGGCGTCTCCAAGGCGACCATGCAGCCGGTCTGGGATGGCAAGGCCTTCCAGCCGAAGCTGATGCTGCCGCTGTCGCTGTCCTACGATCACCGTGTGATCAACGGCGCTGCCGCCGCGCGCTTCACCAAGCGCCTGGGCGACGTGCTGGGCGATATCCGCACCATGCTGCTGTAAGGCAGCCCGCTGCCCCTCCCCGCGAGGGGCAGTACCCTTTTCGAGCTGCCACGCTCGTACCTCAACCCCGTCGATTGGCGGGGCTTTTTTTTACCCGGATTTTCCGGGCGGGCTGCACCCTCTGTGGGAGCGGGTTCACCCGCGAACACCGGCGCAGCCGGTGCCATGTACTGTGTTGGATTGTTCGCGGCGGTTCGACGCCTCGATAAACCCGCTCCCACAGGCCACAAAGCGGCCCCGGAAATATCAGCCAGACTACAGATTCCCACCCACCAGCCGATAACCCGTCCACAGCATCACGCCTGGCTGCTTGCCAGCCTCCGGGACATGATGCAACCTTGCCAGACCTGCCGCCCCCAAGGCCGCGTTCCCTCTTCAAGCGAGTCTTCGATGAAAAGCCAACCCGATGCCGCCAGCCGTGTGGCGGCCGAGGTCGTCACGCAGTTACCCGTGCCCTCGCGGCTCGGCATGCTGCGTTTCGAAAGGCTCAACGAAGCCAGCTGGACCATGCTCTACCTCGACCCGGCCTGCGAGCGCCAGTTCGGCCTGCACGCCGGCGACCTGTGCGCTCTGGTAGACGCACCCTATGCCAGCCTGATGGAACCCGAAGCCCGCTATCGGCTGCACGACGAGATCCAGCTGCAACTGGCCCAGCGCGGCTACTACCGCGTGCGCTACACCTTGCACACGCCAACTGCATCGCTACGCCTGCTGGAGGCTGGGGAAGCCTACAAGCAGCACAACCGCCACCTGTTGCGCGGCTACCTGAGCGTGCTCGACGACCAGGCCGAAGATACTGGCGAGGCCGGTGCCAGCGACCTGGAATCGCGTAACAACCGCCTGCAATTGGCCCTGCAACTGAACCAGCGGGCGCAGCAGGAACAACTCGAGCACCTGGAACGGGTACGCGGGCAGCAGGACCTGATTCTGCGCCTGGCCCGCCAGCGCTACAGCGCCGGGAACTCGCTGCGGGAAGCCGCCCAGCTGATAACCCAGAGCGCCTGCGAGATCTACAAGGTGGACAGCGCCAGCATCTGGCACCTGGAAGACCAGCGCCTGGAGCCCATCATCGCCTGGTACCGGGATGCGCAAGAGCACCGCCAGCCCGAAGCAATCGATGCCAGCCACTTCCCCGATTACCTCGACGCGCTGCACGCCAGCCGCGCCATCGACGCCCACAATGCCGGCCACGACCCGCGCACTCGCGCCCTGGCGCAAAGCATGTGCCCGGAAAACAAGGCCATGCTCGATGCCAGTATCCGTGTCGATGGCCAGGTAGTCGGCGTGCTGTGCCTGGAACAGACCGGCCAGACACGGGCTTGGCAGTCGGACGAAATCGCCTTTGCCGGCGAACTGGCCGACCAGTTCGCCCAAGTCATCACCAACCACAACCGGCGCACCGCCGCCAGCGCCCTGCACCTGTTCCAGCGTGCGGTCGAGCAAAGCGCCAGCGCCTTCCTGCTGGTCAACCGCGACGGTGTGGTGGAGTACGTCAACCCCAGCTTTACCGCCATCACCCAGTACAGCACCGAGGAAGTGCAAGGCCGCCACCTGGGCGAGCTGCCGGCGCTGGAAAACCTGAGCGAGCTGCTGTTCGACTCGCCGTCGAGCCTGGCCATGGGCAACAGCTGGCAGGGCGAGTTCAAGAGCCGACGCAAGAACCTCGAGCCCTACTGGGGCCAGCTGTCGATTTCCAAGGTATACGGCGATAACCGTGAGCTGACTCACTACATCGGCATCTACGAAGACGTCACCCAGACCAAGCTGGCCCAGCAGCGCATCGAGCGCCTGGCCTACACCGACAACCTGACCAACCTGGGCAACCGCCCGGCGTTCATCCGCAGCCTGGACGAGCGCTTTGCCCGTGATGGCGAATACTCGATGTGCCTGCTGCTGGTGGATATCGACAACTTCAAGCGCATCAACGACAGCCTCGGCCACCAGACCGGCGACAAGCTGCTGATCAGCCTGGCCCGGCGCCTGCGCAACAGCCTGCACGCCGGCGGTATCCTGGCGCGCTTTGCCAGTAACGAGTTCGCCGTACTGCTCGACGACACCAGCCTGGAAGATGGCCAGGGCGTGGCTCAGCAATTGCTGCGCACCCTCGACAAGCCGATGTTCGTCGACAACCAGTTGATCAACGTCACCGCCTCGGTGGGCCTGGCCTGTGCGCCACTTCATGGTGCCGACCCGGCCAGCCTGATGAAGAACGCCGGCCTGGCGCTGCACAAGGCCAAGGCCAACGGCAAGCACCAGGTGCAGGTGTTTACCGAAGTGCTCAATGCCGAAGCCAGCTACAAGCTGTTCGTCGAGAACAACCTGCGTCGCGCCCTGACCCAGAACGAACTGGAGGTGTTCTACCAGCCCAAGCTGTGCCTGCGCAGCGGCCGCCTGCTGGGGCTGGAAGCACTGCTGCGCTGGAACCACCCCGAGCGCGGCATGATCCGCCCGGACCAGTTCATCAGCGTGGCGGAAGAAACCGGCCTGATCATCCCCATCGGCAAATGGGTGGTGCGCCAATCGTGCCGCATGAGCCAGCAACTGCGCCAGGCCGGCATGGGCAACCTGCATGTGGCCATCAACCTGTCGCCAAAGCAGTTCTCCGACCCGGACCTGGTGGCGTCGATCAGCACCATCCTCGAGGAAGAAGCCCTGCCCCCGCACCTGCTGGAGCTTGAGCTGACCGAAGGCCTGCTGCTGGAGGCCACCGAAGACACCCACCGCCAGCTGGATGAGCTGAAGGCACTGGGCCTGACCCTGGCCATGGACGATTTCGGCACCGGTTATTCGTCGCTGAGCTACCTGAAGAAATTTCCGATCGACATCCTCAAGATCGACCGCAGCTTCATCAACGAGATCCCGGACAACCAGGACGACATGGAAATCACCTCGGCGGTGGTGGCCATGGCTCACAACCTCAAGCTGAAGGTGGTGGCCGAGGGTATCGAGACGCCGGAGCAGCTGGCGTTCCTGCGCCGGCACCGCTGCGACGTGGGCCAGGGCTACCTGTTCGACCGGCCGATTCCGGGGCGCGAGCTGGCTGAACGGCTGAAGCGTTACCCGCGCGGTCCTCTGGCCTGACAGCCGCGCAAACCTCGGGCACTATAGAAACCATTAGGGCCCTATCGCCGGCAAGCCAGCTCCCACAGGGACCGCTCATATCCCAAAACCTTGGTATCCATGTGGGAGCTGGCTTGCCGTCGATGGCTCCACCACCTATCCAACTGAATAAACACAGAGGAACCGCCATGGTCCTGCGTTCGGAAATCCTGGTGAACAAAAACGTCATGCCAACCGCGGAGCAGGCCCTGCCTGGCCGCGAAACGCCAATGAAGCTGCCCGAGTTCCACTACGTGTTCAAAGACACGCCGCTGCTCGGCCCGTTCTTCGAAGGCGCCATCGACTTCGCCATCTTCGGCCTGGGCTGCTTCTGGGGCGCCGAGCGCCGCTTCTGGCAGCGTGAAGGCGTGGTCAGCACAGTGGTCGGCTACGCTGGCGGCTTCACCCCCAACCCTACCTATGAAGAAGTGTGCTCGGGCCTGACCGGCCACACCGAAGTGGTGCTGGTGGTGTTCGACAAGGACAGGGTCAGCTACCGCGAGCTGCTGGCGATGTTCTGGGAACTGCACAACCCGACCCAGGGCATGCGCCAGGGCAACGACATCGGTACCCAGTACCGCTCGGCCATCTACTGCACCAGCCCTGAACAGCTGGAACAGGCCAAGGCCAGCCGCGACGCCTTCCAGGCCGAACTGAGCAAGGCCGGCTTCGGTGAGATCACCACTGAAATCGACCAGGCACCGACCGTGTACTTCGCCGAGGCCTACCACCAGCAGTACCTGGCCAAGAACCCGGACGGCTACTGCGGTATCGGCGGTACCGGCGTGTGCCTGCCACCGAGCCTGCAGGGTAACTGAAGCATGAGCACGATGACTTTGTTCCACTCGCCGTTGTCGCCTTTCGTGCGCAAGGTCATGGTGGTGTTGCACGAGACCGGCCAGCTTGAGCGCGTGCAGCTGCAGCCGGTGAATATCAGCCCGGTCAGCGGCGACCTACAGCTCAACCAGGACAACCCGATCGGCAAGATCCCGGCCCTGCGCCTGGAAGACGGCACCGTGCTGCATGACAGCCGGGTGATCTGCGAGTACCTCGACCTGCAGCACGTCGGCCTGCCGCTGCTGCCGCGTGAAGGCTCGGCGCGTTGGCGGCGCATGACGCTGGTGTCGCAGGCCGATGCCATCATGGATGCGGCGGTGTCGAGCCGCTATGAGACCTTCCTGCGCCCTGAAGACAAGCGCTGGGAGGGTTGGCTGCAGGCACAGGGCGACAAGATCCGCCGTAGCCTGGCCAACCTGGAGCAGGAGCATTTGCCCGAGTTGATGTCCGGGTTCGACCTGGCAGCGATCGGCGTGGCCTGTGCGCTGGGGTATCTGGATTTGCGCCAGCCCGAGTTTGGCTGGCGTGAACACCAGCCTGGCTTGGCGGCGTGGTATGCCGAGGTGGCCAAGCGGCCTTCGATGGTGGCAACAGCACCGACAGCCTGACGGGCCGCTATCGCCGGCAAGCCAGCTCCCACAGGTATTCACAGCTCTTGAATCCAGTGCTGTACCTGTGGGAGCTGGCTTGCCGGCGATTGGGCTGCAAAGCAGCCCCCGCCTCACTTCGGTATCACAGGAAACAGCAACCCGATCCTCAAGGCCAGCCACCGCCCGATCTCTCTGTCCTCCCTCATGCCGCCCTCCCCACCCGAGCCCAGTCCAGCCGTCGGGTCAGCACCATGAATACCCCCAGCAGGCCAAAGCACAGCAACGAGCCCATCAACAGCGCATAGTCCTCGGCACTCAGCAGCCCGTAGAGCAGCGCATACAACGCCGCCAACCCCACCGCAAAGCCCACCCCACGCCCCAGGCTGCGCAACACATGGCTCAGGTAGAAGCCGATCAGCAGCACACACGCCGAAGCTGACAGCCCATACGCCAAACCAAAGCCGATGTGCTCGGACAACGACAGCAACAGCAGGTAGAAGAACGCCAGCGCCACCCCCACCAGGATGTACTGCACCGGGTGCACGCTGAGGTTCTTCAGTACTTCGAACAGGAAGAAGCCGGCGAAGGTCAGGGCGATGAACAGCAAGGCGTACTTGATCGCCCGCTCGCTCTTCAGGTATTGGTCCACCGGATCGACGAAGCTGACACCGAAGCTGCGCTCGCTGAAGTCCGCACACTGCCCGGCGGTGGCGCACTGGTGCAGGGCGTCTTCGAGGTTGGTGGCAAAGAACGAAGTCTGCCAGTGGGCAGTGAAGCCCTGGGCGTCGATGTTGCGGCGACTGGGCAGGTAGTTGCCGACGAAGCTCGGATGTGGCCAGTTGGCGCGCAGGTCCACGGCGCTGCTGCGGCCCACCGGCACTACGTGCAGCTGGCCGGTGCCTTGCAGTGCGAGATCGAAACCGTAGCTGAATTCACGCGCCTGCAGGCCGTCCAGCCCCGGCAGGCTGGCGTGCACGCCGCCGCGCATCCAGTCGAGCCGGGTACCGGCTTCGAACGGCACTTTCTGCTCGCCCATGCTCAGCTCCAGGCCGTTCTCGATGCCGCGGATATCGCTGATGCCCACCACCAGGAACGGCTTGTCGAAGCGGTAGTCGTCGAAATCCTTGTCGATGCCCCAGCGTTCCGGGAGTTTGAAGCGGCCACTGATACGGCCCTTGGCGTGGAACAGCCGGGCCTGGTAGATGCCACGAGCGCGCAGTTCGGTGTCCACGCCCAGGTCAGCGTCGAAGATTTCCGGCAGGAAGTACAGGTGCCCGGCAATGGTGCTGGTTTCCTGGGTGCGCTCGCCGTCCTTTTCGATCCAGCGGCGCTCGTACTTGCGGTAGGGCACCACCAGCAGCGGGCCGCTGAGTTGCTGGTCGAAGCTGGCGCTCTGGGCGATATCACGCAGCACACTGTCGCGCAGGGCCTGGCGTTCACCGATCAGGCCGCTGATCAGCAGTAGCGGGACGAGCAGTAGCAAGATCAATACAGCGATCATGCCGAGTTTGAAACCGAGGGTCTTGTTCATGGGGCCTCCTGTGGCAGTGGGCGCAGTGTCTGCGCCTTGCGTGGAGGCTTCGGGGAGATGGTGTGGAGATTGTGTGTTTTTGGGGCTGCTGCGCAGCCCCGGCAATGTCAGCTGATACGCCGCACCGGCAGCCACAACCTTACCCGCACCCCACCATCGACGTTATCCACAGCCAACGCCCCGCCATGCAGCTGCATCACCTCGGCCACAAAATTAAGCCCCAACCCGGTGCTCTTGCGCCCACTCCCCGGCCGCGGCAGCGAGTAGAACCGCTCGCTCACCCGCCCAATGGCATAGGCCGGTATCGCCTGCCCCTGGTTGAACACGCTCAGCGCCACCCGTTCGCCATCGCGTTCCAGGTCGAACAACAGCGCGCCTCCCTCCGGGGTGAAGTCCAACGCGTTGTCGAGCAGGTTGGCCAGCGCCTGGCGCATCAGAAATGGGTCACACAACAAGCGCAAACCAGCCGGCACCCGCTGGCGCACCTGCAAATCGGCACCTTCGATACGCGCCGCATGGGCCAACAGCAACTCGTCCACCAACGCCGCCAGCGCCACCTGCTGCTCATCCTCCAGCGCCTGCATCTGCTCGACCCGGGCCAGGTTGAGCAGGCGTTCGATCATCTGCTGCAAACGCTCGCTCTCGCGCTCGATGTTGCCGGCAAAGCGCGCCCGCTGGTCAGCCGGCATGTCATCGCCCTGCAACAGCTCGGAAGCGCCACGAATGGCCGCCAGCGGGCTTTTCAGCTCGTGTGTCAGGGTATGCACATACCGCTCGACATAGGCCTTGCCCTCAAGTTGCGTGCGCATGCGCTCGACCGCCTGGGCCAGGTGCGCCAGTTCGCCACCCTTGTAGTGCGGCAGGGCGGCGCGCTCGCCCTCGCTGACCGCCTGGGCGTAGCGGGCCAGCCGGCGCAGCGAGCGCGCCAGCCACCACGACAACGCGGCACCGATCAGCAGGCCCAGGCCGATCAGCCCCAGGCCCAGGGTAAGCAAGCGCCGTTCGGAGCGGTCGATGTACGGTTGCAGCGAGCTGTTGGGCTTGGCCACGGTGACCACGCCGATGATCTTGCCATCGTCGATGATCGGCGCGCCCACGTGCATCACCGAGGTGCTTTCATCGTCGGGGTCACTGCGGGTGGAGCGGGCGCCGTACTGTCCACGCAAGGTCAGGTACACGTCATTCCACTTCGAGTAGTCCTTGCCAAGGTCCTCGCCGCTGGAGTCCAGCAGCACGGTGCCCTTGGCATCGGTGACATAGATGCGGTGGCTGACCTGGTTCTTGGCCAGGCCCCAGATCTGCGCACCCGGGCTGCGCGAGCCATAGGCCTTGAGCACTTCGGGCAAGCGGCTCTGGTTCAGGGTGCCGGCCTTGACGTCATCGTGCAGGATCTCGGCCAGCAGGTTGGCGGTGTCTACCAGCGTTTCTTCCGAGGACTGGCGCACCACCGGACGGATCTGTTCGCGCACCGTGTTGAGCAGAAAGTAGCCCGCCAGCCCGACGAACAGGAAGTACACCAGGAAGATCCGGATGCCCAGGCGCATCAGGCATGGTCCGGGCTGTAGCTGTAGCCGAGGCCACGGTGGGTCTGGATCGGTTCGGCATCACTGGCCACCTGGCGCAGCTTGGCGCGCAGGCACTTGATATGGCTGTCGATGGTGCGCTCGTAGCCCACGTCAGAGGCCACGCCCACGGCGTCCAGCAGCTGTTCGCGGCTGAATACCCGGTGCGGTTGCTCGAGCAGGCATTGCAGCAGGCGGAATTCATGGCGGGTAAGGGGGAGTGGCTGGCCGCGGTAGGTAATCTGCATGCGCAAGGTGTCGAGCTGGAACAGCGTGGCCTCGACAGCGGGCTCGACCCTGGGGCCCATGCGCTTGAGGATCGCCCGTACCCGCGCCGCCACTTCACGCGGGCTGAAGGGTTTGACCACATAGTCGTCTGCACCGATTTCCAGGCCCACTACCCGGTCGATTTCGCCGTCGCGGGCGCTGAGGAACATTACCGGTACCTCGCTGAATCGGCGCAGCTGGCGGCAGGTTTCGAAGCCACTGATATCAGGCAGGCCGATATCGAGGATGACCAGGTCGGCCGGGCGCTGGCGCTGCTGGTCGAGGGCGGCGCTGCCCAGGGTTACCCATTCGGTGCTATGGCCGTCGGCCTGCAGGGCGTAGACCAGGGTGTCGGCGATGGCGGCTTCGTCTTCGACGATGA
Organism: Pseudomonas sp. B10(2017); assembly: GCF_002113295.1. Classification (NCBI taxonomy): domain Bacteria; kingdom Pseudomonadati; phylum Pseudomonadota; class Gammaproteobacteria; order Pseudomonadales; family Pseudomonadaceae; genus Pseudomonas; species Pseudomonas sp. B10(2017). Next base: position 201,742 of record NZ_NEJU01000004.1, on the reverse strand, counting down.
GGATGTGGGGCATGGCGTCCGGCCTAACTGGGGGCAGACTGGACTTTTAACTTACCGGCCTCTTAGCGGGCAAGCCCGCGAAGATGCCGGTACAGGTGGTTTGCGATCAGCAGCCTGGCTTGCCAGCGGTGAACTTCTTGGCCGGGTTGACCGCCGCCTTGAACTCGCGCAAAGCCTTGGAGCCCACCAGCAGCGGGTAGTTGAAGCTGCTGCGGTCCACCAGGTTGACCTCGACGGTGCGCTTCACGTCCCCCAGGCACAGCTCCAGGTCGACCACCGGGCGCTTGGAGATTTCCGGCGCATCGCCTTCCTCCTCTTCATCGGCACGGCCCTTGATCTTGCTGATGCGCGAGACCTTGTGCTCGTAAACCTTGCCGTCCGAGTCCTTGGTAGCCAGGCGGAAGCGTACCCACTCGTCGCCATCACGGGTGAACAGCTCGATATCCTTGGCCGACAGCGACGCGGTGAAGGCACCGGTATCCATCTTGGCTTTCAGGGTTTCGCCCAGTTCGGGCAGGGCTATGTTCTCGTAACGGCCATAGATTGTGGGCTCGGCGGCCATGACCGGCAGCGCCAACAACGACAACAGGGCAAGCAGAGGTTTCACAGGCAAGCTTCCTTGAAGAGGGTCAGTGCTTAGACTGCACTGGCAGGATAGGTTCGCTGTCACAAGCCTAACCAACATAATGTGAAACATTTGTCCTCGCCGCAGGGCACTGGAAATTTGGCGTAGGCCACTGCCCTGCTTATCATTGCCAACCGTTTATCTCCCACAACAAGAGTCTCTTTATGCGTCGCCTGCTGACCGGCATCCTCACTACCACCCTGCTGCTGCTCAACACCTTGGTGTTGATCTGCCCGCTGCTGGTCTTCGCCCTGCTCAAACTGGTGCTGCCGGGGCGTGGGCGTGACTATGCCTCATGGGCGGTGATGTGGGTGGCCGAGACTTGGTCGGAGATCGACAAAGCCATCTTTGCACTGTGCATTCCTACCCAGTGGGATATCCGCGGCGTCGAGAACCTGCGCAAGGACACTTCGTACCTGGCCGTCAGCAACCACCAGTCCTGGGTCGACATTCCGGCGCTGATCGAGAGCCTCAACCGCCGTACACCGTTTTTCAAGTTCTTCCTGAAGAAGGAACTGATCTGGGTACCACTGCTGGGCCTTGCCTGGTGGGGGCTGGATTACCCGTTCATGAAGCGCTACAGCAAGGCCTTCCTGGAGAAGCACCCCGAGCTGAAAGGCAAGGACCTGGAAATCACCAAGGCTGCTTGTGAACTGTTCAAGCGCCAGCCCGTGACCGTGGTGAACTACCTGGAAGGCACGCGCTTCACCGAAGCCAAGCGTCAGCAGCAGCAATCGCCGTATCGCTACCTGCTCAAGCCCAAGGCTGGTGGTGTGGCGTTCGTGTTGGCGGCATTGGGCGAGCAACTGGATGCCTTGCTGGATGTGACCATCGTCTATCCCGGCAACAAGGCGCCGGGTTTCTGGGATTTGCTCAATGGCAGCATCAGCCGGGTGATTATCGACATTCGCGTGCGTGAACTGGACCCGATGCTGTGGGCGGGGGATTACGAGAATGATCCTGGGTTCAGGCAGACCGTGCAGGCTTGGGTGAACCAGTTGTGGGTGGAGAAGGACTTGCGGATCGAGCAGCTGCGGGCCGAAATGGGCTGAGATATTTACCGCCTGTACCGGCCTCTTCGCGGGCTCGCCCGCTCCCACAGGATCTCCACAGTTTTCGAATTCTGTGCAGGTCCTGTGGTAGCGGGCGAGCCCGCGAAGAGGCCGGTACAGGCATTACAAGAATCCGATTAAAAACCTGGCTAATAATCAGCATTAGGATTACTTCTTTGTCACACCGCACCTAGGTGGATAAAAATCGGCCAAAGCACAACTACAAAAATGCTCTGGATCGAATGATGGCCAACCCACCCAGCTCCACCCCCGTCCAGCTCCGCCGTGTCCTCGGCCTGCCCGCCCTGGTGTTCTTCGGCCTGGTGTACATGGTCCCGCTGACCATCTTCACCACTTACGGCATCGTCACCGAACTTACTGGTGGCCGCACGGCTGGCGCCTACATGGTCACGCTGGTGGCCATGCTGTTCACCGCCACATCCTACAGTTTCATGGTCAAACGCTTCCCGGTCGCGGGCTCGGCGTACTCCTATACCAACATGGCCTTTGGGCCGAACGTTGGCTTCCTGGCTGGCTGGTCGCTGCTGCTCGACTACCTGTTCCTGCCGATGATCAACTACCTGCTGATCGGCCTGTTCCTCAACATAGCCTTCCCCGCCATACCCGCGTGGTCGATCGCACTGGCCTCCATTGCCCTGGTCACGGCGCTCAACGTGGTCGGCATTCACTCTGTGGCCAAGACCAGCAACCTGATCGTCGGCGCACAGATCGTCTTCATCGTGGTGTTCGTCGCCCTGTCCTGCCAGTCCCTGGCCGGCCAGCCGCTCGACCTGCTTTCGCCACTGCTGGGCGACGGTTCGCAGCCGGGCTTCGGCGCGCTCATGGCTGGTGCGGCGGTGCTGTGCCTGTCGTTCCTCGGCTTTGACGCTGTCTCTACCTTGGCCGAAGAATGCCGCGATGCCCGCCGCGATGTGCCCCGGGCCATCATCCTCACCACCTTGTTCGCCGGTTTGCTGTTCACCGTGCTGGCCTACGTCAGCCAATTGGTGCTGCCGGGCACCACCTTTGCCAATGCCGATGCGGCGGCCAACGAGGTGATGTTCAAGGCGGGCGGTCAGTTCCTGGCCAACTTCTTCACTGCGGCCTATGTGGCTGGCAGCCTGGGCTCGGCACTGGCCTCGCAGGCGGCGGTTTCGCGCATTCTGTTCACCATGGGCCGTGACAAGGTGCTGCCGCAGCGTACTTTCGGCTACCTGTCACCGCGCTTTGGCACGCCAGTGTTCGCAATTCTGCTGGTTTCGGCGTTCTCGTTGCTGGCGTTGGTAATAGACCTGGCGACCCTTGCCTCGCTGATCAGCTTTGGTGCACTGGTGGCGTTTTCGGCGGTGAACCTTGCGGTGGTAAAAACCCATCTGGTGGACGATGCCACGCAGCTCAGCCTCAAAGGGCTGCTGAGCTATGGCCTGGTTCCGCTGGTGGGGTTGGGGCTGACACTGTGGCTGTGGACCAGCCTGTCGGCGCTGACCTTGGTTATTGGCCTGTGCTGGTTTGCGGTGGGTCTTGCGTACCTCGCGGTACTGACCGCCGGCTTCCGCCGCCCGGTGCGGCTGGTGGACTTCTCAGAAGCTGCATGACCTGAAAATTGCGCTGGCTGTACTGGCCTCATCGCCGGCAAGCCAGCTCCCACAAGGTTCTCGTTGCCTTCAGGGCTGGTGCTGTAACCGTGGGGGAGCTGGCTTGCCTGCGATGAGGCCGGTACTGGTGTTACAAAATGATCAGACCGAAGGTCGGGTCAATGGAGCAGGAGTGGTCCACAAACTCCCCAGGTTCTGCAACAGCGACCCGGCAATCCCCTGCTGCCCCAGGTACTGAAGCAGCAACGGCGCAAACTGCCCGATCATCCCGGTATCCATCCCCAGCGCCTTGAACGCATTGTCCAGGTCGCTGCGGTTTTCCACATTGTTGCCCAGCGCATTGCTCAAGGCCGACTGGCTCTCGCTGTTCTTGCCCAGCAACTCACCCAGGCCACTCAAGCCACCCAGTGCATTGGCCCCGGCAAGCAGGTCCAGCCCCGGTACGGCCTTGGTCAATTGGCCGTAGTCGTCGCTGCTCAGGTTGTTGCGCGCCAGCCCCAGCATGGCCCCTGCACCACCCACGGCTTGTTCTGGGGTGATATTCAATTGGCTGCCCAAGGTATTGAGCAGGTTTGCCTGCGCCTCGGGTGCCTGCACCTGGCCTTGCTGGCTCTGATTCTGGTTCTGCATGGCCGACACGGCGTTGGCGGCGTCGCTGAGGTTGAAGGCGAACACCGGGCTTGCGGCCAGGGTCATCAGAGTTGCCAGGGTGAATGCTTTCATCGGGAGGGACCTCGTGGGCCAGGATGGCCTGGGAAACGCGAGTTTTGACTGGGATCTCGCAGCTTTGTTCCGCCCCGACTGTCGACCACTTTTGCTGACCGCCTCAGTGCTTTTGACCTGGATACCTGCCCATGTAAAAAATGCTAGGTCGAAGCAGGTTCACAGGTTCTCCACTCAGCCCCAAAAAAAAAGCCCCTCATATTGAGGGGCTCTTTGTTACATCACGCTATCAGGCTGCGCCCCACATCTTGTGCGGGTCGATCACGAATTTCTTCGGCACACCTGCATCGAACTCGCCATAACCTTCCGGCGCCTGATCCAGGTTGATCACCTGCACGCCAACCACTTCGGCGATGTTGATACGGTCCCACATGATCGCCTGCATCAACTGGCGGTTGTACTTCATGGTCGGGGTCTGGCCGGTGTGGAAGCTGTGCGACTTGGCCCAGCCCAGGCCGAAGCGAATGCTCAAGGCACCGATCTTGGCGGCAGCATCCACCGCACCCGGATCTTCGGTCACGTACAGGCCCGGGATACCGATGTTGCCGGCAACGCGGGTAACCTGCATCAACGAGTTCAGCACCGTGGCCGGGGCTTCATGCTTGGCACCTTCGTGGCCATGCCCGCGGGCCTCGAAGCCAACGGCGTCGATGGCGCAGTCCACTTCCGGCTCGCCGAGGATATCGACGATCTGCTCGTGCAGCGGGGTGTCCTTGGACAAGTCGACCACTTCGAAGCCCTGGGACTTGGCATGGGCCAGGCGGGCCGGGTTGAGGTCGCCGACGATGACGCAGGCAGCGCCCAGCAGGCGTGCCGAGGCAGCGGCAGCCAGGCCGACGGGGCCGGCACCGGCGACATAGACGGTGCTGCCTGGGCCAACGCCGGCAGTCACGGCACCGTGGTAGCCGGTAGGCAGGATGTCGGACAGGCAGGTCAGGTCACGAATTTTCTCCATGGCCTTGTCGCGCTCAGGCAGTTTCAGCAGGTTGAAGTCAGCATACGGCACCAGCACGTACTCGGCCTGGCCGCCGGTCCAGTCGCCCATGTCGACGTAACCGTAGGCGCCGCCGGCGCGGGCAGGGTTGACGGTGAGGCAGACACCGGTGTGCATTTCCTTGCAGGAGCGGCAGCGGCCACAGGCGACGTTGAATGGCACCGAGACGAGGTCGCCGATCTGCATGCGTTCGACGTCACGGCCCTTCTCGACGATCTCACCGGTGATTTCGTGGCCCAGGACCAGGCCGACCTGGGCAGTGGTGCGGCCGCGGACCATGTGCTGGTCGGAGCCGCAGATGTTGGTGGAAACCACCTTGAGGATCACGCCGTGCTCGATCTTCTTGCCGCGTGGGTCTTGCATTTTCGGGTAGTCGATCTTCTGTACCTCGACCTTGCCCGCGCCGAGATACACCACTCCACGATTGCCAGACATGCTCTTACCTCGCTTGATTTATATTTATGCAGCGGTGGTGGAACGCGCCGCCGTCCCGGGCGGCTTGAGTTACTGGAATGCACGGAATTGTGGACCCTCGAACCCTGAGTGCACTGACTGAAAACGACAGGCAGTTGCCGTTTCGCGGCAGCACCGGGTCCGCCTATGCCAGCTGACACAAGCGCTCGATAGATATGTACCGCAGGGCTCCAGTCGACACTTGGTTTTATGCCATAGCGTCATCAGAACGAACCACACGGAGAGCACTGCATGAATATCAATGACCACTGGGAAAAAGCCGCCGCCAAGCACGGAATCGATCTGGAAATCGAATATGGCTTGCATCGAGGCGGGGGTGTCTTCATGACAACAGAATGGTTGTTCCAGAGCGTCGAGGCGAGCGTGGAGCAGGGCTGGAAATATGAGTTCGACGGGGATAGCGATGAACTTTGGGAGGTAGAGTGGAGCACTTGGGCGGACAGCTGGGCCGGCAAGAAAAAAGTGGATGAGCCGCTTCGAAGCCAATACCTGAACGCACTGAAGGAGGCGATTCAGGGTTACCTGAACACCATCGCCTCCTGATCGCCATGCGTTTTACAGCACCACAGTCCGGTTGGCGTTGAGGAACACGCGCCGCTCGATGTGATACCCCACTGCCCGCGCCAAGGTCAGGCACTCGATGTCACGCCCTTTGGCAATCAGATCTTCCGGGTAATGACTGTGGTCGACCACCTCCACGCCCTGGGCGATGATCGGGCCTTCGTCCAGGTCGTTGTTGATGTAGTGCGCCGTAGCGCCGACCATCTTCACGCCTTTGTTGTATGCCTGGTGGTAAGGCTTGGCGCCCTTGAACCCTGGCAGCAACGAGTGGTGAATGTTGATCGCCCAGCCATCCAGGCGCCGGCACAGCTCTGGCGACAGAACCTGCATGTAGCGTGCAAGTATCACCAGCTCGGCACCGGTTTCCTCGATCACCTGAAGTACCTTGCGCTCTTGCCCAGGCTTGTCCTTCGGGTCCAGGGCAAAGTGGTAATAAGGGATCTTGTGCCAGTGTGCCAGGGGTTCGAGATCGGGGTGATTGGACACCACCGCGACCACGTCCATGGCCAGCTGACCGATACGCTGGCGATACAGCAGATCGTTAAGGCAATGGTCGGCCTTGGACACCATGATCACCACCTTGGGGCGGTGATTCGGTGCGGTCAGCTCGAAGGCCATGCCGAACGCATCGCTGCGCTCGGCGAGGCCGGCGCGGAAGCCGGCTTCGTCGAAATCGTCCGGCTGGCGGAACTCCACGCGAATGAAGAAACGCCCCGACAGCCGGTCATCGAAGGAGTGGTGCTCCGTCACGTAGCAGCGCTGCTCGAAGAGGTAACGCGTCACCACGTCGACGGTGCCGAGCATGCTCGGGCAGTCGGCGGTGAGAATCCAGGTATCCGGTGCCCGACTCATGTTCTGTTCTCCTTAAGCCTCGATGCTCAGACCGTACTCGGCCGAAGCGTCCTGCAGCCACAGCCACCAGTAGTCGGCGAAGCTGCGGCGAATCACCAGCTCCCAGGTGTCTTCGGCGGTGCGGCGGATCACCAGTTGCGACTTGGCGAACACGGTGCCGACAGCCTTGCCCACCGGGAAGTTGTTCGGGTGAACATCATAGCTGGTGGATTTCATCAGCACTTCGCGCACGTTCGGGCCGCGCAGCTCCAGCAGGCTCTGCCCGCCGCTGACATTGACCACCTGGATGTGCTGGCCTTCGAGGGCAGCACGCAGTTTCTGCTCGACCGCCAGTTCCTGGCCGCCAGGCACGATCAGCAGCCACTCGTCGGGGCCGACCCATTGCAGCGACATTTCGTTGTTGGCGACTACCGTCAGTGCCACTGGCAGCTCCAGGCTCAGGGCCTTGTGCACGCCGGCGGCGAATTCCGGGTCGTGGCCGTCGCCACGGATGGTCAGGTGGCCGAGGAACTTGCGTTCACGCAGGGTCACACCTGCGTTCTTGCGGCCTTTGCCAACCAGGCTGGCCAGGTCGGCGTGGTGCAGTGGCGACTGGGCCTTGGCCTCGGCGCCGGGGTTTTGCTGGAAGACGTTGATAGCACTCATTTCTTACCTGCCTTGAATTCTTGTTCGTCGATGCGACGCAGCTTGTGTGTTGGGGCTACCGCCCTCATCGCCGGCAAGCCAGCTCCCACAGGGACCTCGCCAACCTTCAAAGCTGCATCGATCCTGTGGGAGCCGGCTTGCCGGCGATGAGGCCTGGCCTGCCCCCACAGGGCCCGGAGTCAAACGTTCTGCCGCTCACCCTTCGGATCGAAGAACACCGAAGACACGATCTCCGCCTCGATCACGCTGCCATCTGCCTGCGGCGAGTAGACGCGCTCGCCCATGCGCTTGAGGCCGCCTTTGACCACACCCATGGCGAACGAGTAGCCCAGGGAGTTGGACGCATAGCTGGAGGTGACGTGGCCAACCATATCCATCGGGATCGGCTGCTTCGGATCGAACACCAGCTGGGCGCCTTCGGGCAGCCACTTGGTCGGATCGATCGGCTTCAGGCCTACCAGCTGTTTGCGGTTCTCACGCACGCAGTCTTCGCGGTTCATGCCACGCAGGCCGATCCACGAGTACGGCTTGTTGCGGCCTACGCACCAGCTCATGTTCAGGTCGTCCGGGGTCATCGAGCCGTCGGTATCCTGGCCAACAATGATGAAGCCCTTCTCGGCACGCAGTACGTGCATGGTCTCGGTGCCGTACGGGGTCAGGTTGTACTTCTTGCCCGCCTCGACGATCTGTTCCAGCACGCCCATGGCGTAGTTGGCTTGCACGTTCACTTCGTACGACAGCTCGCCGGTGAACGAAATACGGAACACCCGGGCCGGTACGCCGCCGACGTTGCCTTCCTTCCAGGTCATGAACGGGAAGGCTTCCTTGTCCATGTCGATGTCGGTCAGCTCGCTGAGCAGCTTGCGGCTGTTGGGGCCGGACAGGGTCATGGTGGCCCAGTGGTCGGTGACCGAGGTGAAGTAAACCTTCAGTTCCGGCCATTCGGTCTGGTGATACAGCTCCATCCACTGCAGCACGCGTGCAGCGCCGCCGGTGGTGGTGGTCATGATGAAGTGGTTGTCGCCGACGCAGGCGGTTACACCGTCGTCGAAGACCATGCCGTCTTCCTTGCACATCAGGCCGTAGCGGGCCTTGCCCACGTCGAGCTTGGTCCAGGCGTTGGTGTAGATGCGGTTCAGGAACTCACGGGCATCCGGACCCTGGATGTCGATCTTGCCCAGGGTCGAGGCGTCCAGCAGGCCAACGCTGTCACGCACGGCCTTGCATTCGCGAGCCACGGCAGCATGGATGTCTTCACCGGCTTTCGGGAAATACCACGGGCGCTTCCACTGGCCGACGTCTTCGAACTCGGCGCCGTTCTTCACGTGCCAGGCATGCAGGGCAGTGAAGCGTACCGGTTCGAACAGGTGGCCACAGTGACGGCCCGCTACCGCGCCGAAGGTCACCGGCGTGTAGTTGGGGCGGAACATGGTGGTGCCCATTTCCGGAATGGTAATACCGATCGAACGGGCGGCGATGGCCAGGCCGTTGATGTTGCCCAGTTTGCCCTGGTCGGTACCGAAGCCCAGCGCGGTGTAGCGTTTTACGTGCTCGACCGACTCGAAGCCTTCACGGGTGGCCAGTTCGATGGCGGCCGCGGTGACGTCGTTCTGCTGGTCGACGAACTGCTTGGGTGCGCGGGCAGTGCCCTTGTCGTGCGGCACCTGGAACAGCGCCACGGTGGGCTCTTCCTTGCGCGCAACGGTTTTCGGCAGGCTGCCGACCGTGGCTTTGAAGCCCGCTTCGGTGGCTGCGCGAACGCCGCCTTCGAAGCCATCGGCGATCACGTCGCCCAGGGCGTAGACGCCATTGATGCCACCCACGCATTCGCGTTTCTGCGGAGCATCGCCCGGCACGAAGCCGAGGATGTCTTCACGCCAAACCGGGCGACCGCCCAGGTGCGAAGCCAGGTGCACGATCGGGCTGTAGCCACCGGAGGTAGCGATCAGGTCGCATTCGAGGGTTTCGCCAGGGCTGGTGACCTTGTGTGCCTGCACATCGATGGCGGCCACACGGGCGCCGGTGACGTGCTTGCTGCCCTTGGCCTCGATCACGGCGCTGGAAGTGAGGATGCGGATGCCTTTGGCACGTGCTTCTTCAACCAGCGAGCCACGCGGGTTGTGGCGAGCGTCGGCAATGGCGACCACTTGCAGGCCGGCGTCGTGCCAGTCCAGCGCGGCACGGTAGGCGTGGTCGTTGTTGGTCGACAGCACCAGCTTGCGGCCCGGGGCCACGCCGTAGCGGCGCACGTAGGTGGACACGGCACCGGCCAGCATGTTGCCCGGCAGGTCGTTGTTGCCGTACACCAGCGGGCGCTCGTGGGCGCCCGCAGCCAGGACCACGCGCTTGGCGCGGACACGGTGCACGCGGTGGCGTACCTGGCCGATCGGGGCGCGGTCGCCGAGGTGGTCGGTGAGGCGCTCGTGGATGGTCAGGAAGTTATGGTCGTGGTAGCCGTTGACCGTGGCACGTGGCAGCAGGGTCACTTCCGGCAGGCTTTCCAGCTCTTTGACCACGGCGCTGACCCAATCGGCAGCAGGTTTGCCGTCGAGGGTTTCGCGGGTGTCGAGCAGGCTGCCGCCGAACTCTTCCTGCTCGTCAGCCAGGATCACGCGGGCACCGCTGCGGGCAGCGGCCAGTGCAGCGGCCAGGCCAGCAGGGCCGGCGCCGACGACCAGCACGTCGCAGTGCTGGTTCATGTAGTCGTAGCTGTCCGGGTCGTTCTGCAGCGGCGCGCGGCCAAGGCCTGCGGCTTTGCGGATGTACTTCTCGTAAGTCATCCAGAACGATTTCGGATACATGAAGGTTTTGTAGTAGAAGCCCGGCGGCATCATGCTGCCGCCTACCTTGCCCAGGATGCCCATGACGTCGTTGTTGACGTTCGGCCAGCCGTTGGTGCTGGTAGCTACAAGACCTGCGTACAGCGCCTGCTGAGTGGCACGCACGTTGGGGATCTGGGTGGCTTCGCTGGAGCCGATCTGCAGGATGGCGTTCGGCTCTTCGGTACCGGCGGCGATGATGCCGCGTGGACGCGAATACTTGAAGCTGCGGCCGACGATGTCGACGCCGTTGGCCAGCAACGCGGCGGCCAGGCTGTCACCGGCATAACCTTGGTAGGTCTTGCCGTTGAAAGTGAAGTTCAGGACCTTGCTGCGGTCGATACGGCCGCCGCTGGCGAGGCGATAGGTCTGGCTCATACTTTTTCCCCTTGGCCTTTGACGGTCGACGCGGCGCTGTTCTGCTTGCCGCTGGCGGTCACTTGCGGCTTCTCGCCAATCTTGTAGGTTTCCAGAATCTCGTAGGTCACGGTGTCGCGAGTGACGTTGAAATACTGGCGGCAGCCGGCAACGTGGTCCCACAGTTCGTGGTGAATACCGCGTGGGTTGTCACGGTAGAACATGTAGGTACCCCATTCCTCGTCAGAGCAGGCGTTAGGGTCCAGCGGGCGGGCGATGTGCGCCTGGCCAGAGGCGTGGAACTCTTCTTCGGAGCGCAGCTCGCCGCAGTGGGGACAGAAAATATGCAACATGACGGTGTCTCCGGTTAGTGGGCGACGGCGGCGGCGCCGTGTTCGTCGATCAGTGCGCCGTTGTAGAAACGGTCCATGGAGAACGGCGCGGCCAGTGGGTGCATTTCGCCCTTGGCCAGGCTCGCGGCGAAGACGTTGCCCGAACCTGGGGTAGCCTTGAAGCCGCCAGTACCCCAACCGCAGTTGAAGAACATGTTCTTGACCGGGGTCTTGGTGATGATCGGGCAAGCGTCCGGCGAGGTATCGACGATGCCGCCCCACTGGCGGTTCATACGCACGCGCGAGAGGTTGGGGAACATCTCGACGATGGCCTGCAGGGTGTGCTCGATCACCGGGTAAGAGCCGCGCTGGCCGTAGCCGACCCAGCCGTCGATACCGGCACCGATCACCAGGTCGCCCTTGTCGGACTGGCTGATGTAGCCGTGCACGGCGTTGGACATGATCACGCTGTCGATGATCGGCTTGATCGGCTCGGATACCAGCGCCTGCAGCGGGTGCGATTCCAGCGGCAGGCGGAAGCCGGCCAGCTTGGCCATGTGCCCGGAGTTACCGGCGGTGACCACGCCGACGCGCTTGGCGCCGATGAAGCCTTTGTTGGTTTCCACACCGATGACCGCGCCGTTTTCCTTGCGGAAGCCGATCACTTCGGTCTGCTGGATCAGGTCCACGCCCAGGGCGTCGGCGGCACGGGCGAAGCCCCAGGCCACGGCGTCGTGACGCGCCACGCCGCCACGGCGCTGCACGGTGGCACCGAGGATCGGGTAGCGGGTGTTCTTCGAGCAGTCCAGGTACGGGATCTCGGCCGCGACCTGGGCGGTGTTGAGCAGTTCGCCATCCACGCCGTTCAGGCGGTTGGCGCTGACCCGGCGCTCGGAGTCACGCATGTCCTGCAGGGTGTGGCACAGGTTGTACACGCCGCGCTGGGAGAACATCACGTTGTAGTTGAGGTCCTGGGACAGGCCCTCCCACAGCTTCATGGCGTGTTCGTACAGGTGCGCCGACTCATCCCACAGGTAGTTGGAACGCACGATAGTGGTGTTACGGGCAGTGTTGCCGCCGCCCAGGTAGCCCTTCTCGATCACGGCAACGTTGGTGATGCCGTGTTCCTTGGCCAGGTAGTAGGCCGTGGCCAGGCCATGGCCGCCACCGCCGACGATAACCACGTCGTAAACCTTTTTAGGGGTTGGCGTGCGCCACATGCGCTGCCAGTTCTCGTGGTGGCTGAGGGAGTGCTTGAAAAGGCCGAAGCCCGAGTAACGTTGCATGGTGTGTGACTCCACTCAGCGGTAAACAGGGAAATCTGCGCACAGGGCCGCGACGTTCTTCGCCACATCGGCTTCGACGTCTGCGTCACCGAGGTTGTCGAGGATGTCGCAGATCCAGCCGGCCAAGGCCACGCACTGAGCGACCTTGAAGCCGCGGGTGGTGACAGCCGGGGTGCCGATACGCAGGCCCGAGGTGACGAATGGCGACTGCGGGTCATTCGGCACGGCGTTCTTGTTGACGGTGATGTGCGCGCGGCCCAGGGCGGCGTCGGCATCTTTGCCGGTGAGACCCTGGCGGATCAGGCTGACCAGGAACAGGTGGTTGTCGGTGCCGCCAGAAACCACATCGTAGCCGCGGTCGATGAACACCTGGGCCATGGCCTGGGCGTTTTCGATCACTTGTTGCTGGTAGGCTTTGAATTCAGGCTCCAGTGCTTCCTTGAAGCACACGGCCTTGGCGGCGATCACGTGCATCAGCGGGCCGCCCTGGGCGCCAGGGAACACTGCGGCGTTCAGTTTCTTCTCGATCTCTTCGTTCGACTTGGCCAGGATCAGACCGCCACGTGGGCCGCGCAGGGTCTTGTGGGTGGTAGTGGTAACCACATCGGCGAACGGGATAGGGTTCGGGTACAGGCCAGCGGCAACCAGGCCGGCTACGTGGGCCATGTCGACGAACAGCAGCGCACCGACCTTGTCGGCGATGGCGCGGAAGCGTGGGAAGTCGAGGGTCTTGGAGTAGGCCGAGAAGCCGGCAACGATCATTTTCGGCTTGTGTTCGACAGCCAGGCGCTCGACTTCGTCATAGTCGATCAGGCCGGTGTTGGTGTCGATGCCGTATTGCACAGCGTTGTACAGCTTGCCCGAAGACGACACCTTGGCGCCGTGGGTCAGGTGGCCGCCGTGGGCCAGGCTCATGCCGAGGATGGTGTCACCAGCCTGCAGCAGGGCCAGGTAGACAGCACCGTTGGCCGAGGAGCCGGAGTGCGGCTGGACGTTGGCGTAGTCGGCGCCGAACAGCTGCTTGGCGCGCTCGATGGCCAGAGCTTCTACCTTGTCCACGTGCTCGCAGCCACCGTAGTAGCGCTTGCCCGGGTAGCCTTCGGCGTACTTGTTGGTCAGGCCGCTGCCTTGGGCCTGCATCACGCGCTTGGAGGTGTAGTTTTCCGAGGCGATCAGCTCGATGTGGTCTTCCTGGCGCTGTTCTTCGGCATTCATCGCCGCCAGCAGTGCATCGTCGTAACCCTGGATCTGGTCTTGCTTGCTGAACATCGTGTATCTCCCGGCAGCGATCGTTTTTTGTCGTGGGGCACTGTGGCCCTTTGTGGCGATGTTATGACTGGCCGGGGCGGGTCAGATGCCTGCGCACGCCTTGCAATGGCGCGTTTACGACATTGTCGTGTTCGAGGCAGCTGCACGTTGTGGGGTTGAGCGTTGGCCAGGTACAGCCAGACCTGGCATTTCTACCAGTTGCCGATATTGACCTGGGAGCCTGAAGATCTTGTCATCGGCAGCGCCCACTTCTGCCGAAGCATGAAGAGAAATGCTATGGAAGTTAAAGCCAGTTTCGGACTTTTTACATTCCCACTAGAGCCTCAAGCCTATGGCTCACTGATATATTTGCGCGCCGGAGATATACTTGATATCGCGTCTTTCGATTGGCGAAGATCAACTGCAAAACTCAGTTTATTTGAATCAGACCTGTCTGATGAACAGCAACTGGTACGTATCACTGGCGCCGAATTGAAAACGGACGACTTTCCAGAAAAAATCGACCCGAAACGCCAGCAAGCCAGAAGAGCCGTGAGCCCAGGCCGCACACGTCGGAAAAACGTTACTGAAAAAATATATGCTCACGTTCTGCTTTACGCGAACGGCGATCTCATCAAAAATTTTTCTGAAGACCAGAGTGGTCTCGGCTACGCCGCATTAGCCAATAGCGGAAACTTAAAATTTGATTGCAAGAATTATAAAATTGATTTTCGCTATATCTATGCAAATTATAATGAACTCGCTGATATCATTGAAGACATCTACTGGGAAATCCACTTGATTGAGAGTTGAATTTACGTTGTAGGGAGCTTGTGCGGCACTATGCAACTGCCTCGCTGCCTTACTGGCATACCCCATTCTGCTTGGCGCATGCCAGGCAGCCCATTGGAACCATAGAGCTTGTATAGGCAACCGACCAAATGATGGTTTAGAGTGCTGTTCTGCGTCGTTCACAGGACAGTAGTGTCATGACAGACAAGAGCCAACAATTCGCCAGCGACAACTATTCCGGCATCTGCCCCGAAGCCTGGGCAGCGATGGAGAAGGCCAACCATGGTCACGATCGCGCCTACGGCGACGACCAATGGACCGAGCGCGCCGCCGAATACTTCCGCAACCTCTTCGAAACCGATTGCGAAGTGTTTTTCGCTTTCAACGGCACTGCCGCCAACTCGCTGGCCCTGGCCTCCCTATGCCAGAGCTACCACAGCGTGATCTGCTCCGAGACCGCCCACGTCGAAACCGACGAGTGCGGTGCGCCCGAGTTTTTCTCCAACGGCTCCAAGCTGCTTACCGCGCCCAGCGTCAACGGCAAGCTGACGCCAAAGTCGATTCGCGAAGTGGCGCTGAAGCGCCAGGACATCCACTACCCCAAGCCACGCGTAGTGACCATTACCCAAGCCACCGAAGTAGGCACCGTCTATCGCCCCGACGAGCTCAAGGCAATCAGCGCCACCTGCAAGGAGCTGGGGCTGAACCTGCACATGGACGGCGCACGCTTCACCAATGCCTGTTCGTTCCTCGGCTGCAGCCCGGCTGAGCTGACGTGGAAGGCCGGCGTCGATGTACTGTGCTTTGGCGGCACCAAGAACGGCATGGCGGTGGGCGAGGCGATCCTGTTCTTCAACCGCCAACTGGCCGAGGACTTCGACTACCGCTGCAAGCAAGCCGGGCAGCTGGCATCGAAGATGCGCTTCCTGTCGGCGCCTTGGGTGGGCCTGCTTGAAGATGGCGCCTGGTTGCGCCATGGCGCGCATGCCAACCATTGCGCGCAGTTGCTCGCCTCGCTGGTGAGTGACTTGCCGGGGGTGGAGCTGATGTTCCCGGTGGAGGCCAACGGGGTGTTCCTGCAAATGCCGGAACACGCGATCGAGGCGCTGCGCGGCAGAGGGTGGCGGTTCTATACCTTCATTGGCAGTGGCGGGGCGCGGTTCATGTGCTCGTGGGATACCGAGGAAGAGCGGGTGCGCGAGCTGGCGGCGGATATCCGCAGCATCATCGGCGCCTGACAGGTCGCATTCGCGGGTAAACCCGCTCCCACAGGGATCGCGCAGGTTTCAATGCCTGTGGTGAACCTGTGGGAGCTACAGGTAAGCACTGCCCTCAAGAGCAATGATGAACCTGTGGGAGCGGGTTTACCCGCGAAGAAGCCAACACTGATCTAAAGCCTGAACCCACCCATCTGCCGCGCCAGGTCATCAGCCAAGCCTCGCAGCGCCTGGCACTCCTGCCGACAACCCTGCACCTCCGCTGCGGTCTCCCGCGCCAGGTCGGAAATCCCCTGCACCGTACGATTGATCTCCTCGGTCACCGCCGACTGCTCTTCGGTCGCAGTAGCTACCTGATGGTTCATGTCGCTGATGTGCTCCACCTGGTCAGTGATCGCACCCAGTGACGCCCCGGTGCGCTGGCTCGACTCCACCCCACTCCCCGTCGCCTGCTGCCCCGCCTGCATCGAACTCACCGCCGAACCCGCGCCCTGCTTCAGACGCTGGATCATCTGCTGCACTTCGTCGGTGGAAAGCTGCGTGCGCCGGGCCAAGGTACGCACTTCATCAGCCACAACGGCAAACCCTCGCCCCATCTCCCCTGCCCTGGCCGCCTCGATGGCGGCATTCAGCGCCAGCAGGTTGGTTTGCTCGGAAATACTACGAATCACTGCTAGAACCTCGTCGATCGAGGCTACTTCATCGGCCAGCTGGCTGACAGCATCGGCCGCCTTGCCGATATCACCCGACATCCCTTCGATACCACGGATCGAGCGTTGCACCACTTCACGCGCCTGCAGGGCTTCGTCCCTCGCCGACTGCGAGGCCTGGGCCGCATCACCGGCATTGCGGGCAATGTCCTGCACTGTCAAACCCATTTCGTGCACGGCGGTAGCGACCATTTCGGTCATTTCCTGCTGGCGCCCGGAACGCTCGGCGGTGTTGTCCACCACCTGTGTCACCTGCTCGACCGCCAGGTGCAGCCGCTCGGAAGTGTGCAATACCTCGCCGATCAACCGGCGCTGGCTGTCCAGGAAGCGGTTGAAGCCACGCGCCAGGTCGCCCAGTTCGTCCAGGCGTGAATCGTCCAGCCGGTGGCTGAGATCACCCGCGCCACTGCCAATCTGCACCAGCGCCGCCGTGACACGGCGGATCGGCCGCACCAGGCCACGCGCCAACAGCACTACCAGCAGCAGCGACACCAGGGCCACGGCACCACCGATCAGGCTGGTCAGCCATACCGCCTGGTGCATTGGTGCGTAGATTTCCTCCTCGGGCACCTCGGCCACCAGGGTCCAGTTGAGGTCGCGCAGGGGCAGGCCGAGCGCCAGGTAGCTTTCGCCGTCACGGCTGAAGCGGCTGCTGCGCAGGCCTTCGCCGCCGGTCATCAGCACCTTGGCGGCGTCCGCACCGAGCTGTTCGGTGAGCTGGCGTTTGCCGCTGAAGGCAGGGTCCGGATGAACCTGGATCAGGCCATCGTTACGCACCAGGAACACCTTGCCGTGCTCGCCAAATTTGAAGTCATGGATCAGCTTCGACAGTTCTGTCATGCGCAGGCCCATGCCGGCGACACCGACCAGTTGACCATCCTTTTCAACGCGATAGTCGATGAACAGCGCGAGCTCGCCGGTGGCACCGTCGATGTCGATGTTGATCAGGCGTTCGGCACCGCTGTCGATGTAGCCGTAGAACCATTTGTCCTTTGGGTTGCTGCGGCTGAGGGTACGGTCCAGGCCATTCTCGTTGTAGTAGTGGCCGGTTTCGGTCGAGACGAACAACGTGGTAAAAGCCTGGTTGCGCTGCTTGGCGGCGGTCAGGTATTCGATGAATGGAGCGGCCTGGGCGGGGTCTTCACCATCGGCAAGCCAGTCACGCAGCAGAGTGTTGCCAGCAATATCCGCCGCCGCCACCAGCGGCTGGCCGAGCATGCGCTCGATGTCGTTGCGGATGGCCTCGATGCTGGCGGGCAGCGCGGTATCGACCAGGTAGCGTTCGGTGAGGCGGTTTAGCGCCACCGTGAAAATTATGACCACCACCAGAATACTCGCCAGCAGGGCGGCACCCATGCTGGTGATCAACTGCCACTGGATGCTCTTACGCCAGATACGCATGCCCTACTCCCCGCATAATTATTGTTTTGCGGAAAGTGTATACACTTGCGTATCCAGTTAATCCAGTGATCTGAAGCAGTCAGATGTCCTGTGGCGGCGCGCATACCCGCGAATGCGATGCAGAATGCACTGACGCATTCGCGGGTGAACCCGCTCCCACAGAGGGCGACGCAAGACCTTATTGTTCGGCTATGGTCCGCACGATTGCGTCCACCGTGGCGTCGATCTGCGCCTGGGTACGCTCCAGCGTCTTGCGGTGCTCATCCTGCAGCTCGATCTGCCGTGAACACAGATTCAGCGCTGCCAGCACCAGCAGCTTGTCGCCGATCAGGGTCGGGTACTGACGCTTGGTCTGGGCCAAGGCGGTGTTGAGCATCTGCACCGCCTGGGCCAGGGTCGCTTCCTGGCCTTCAGGCGCCTTGATCGAATAGTCGTTGCCGAGGATCGACACGACATTGATTGGCTGCGCTCGCAGTGTCATGCGCCTACGACGCCGGCATTGGCGCGCTCGAGCAGGGCCTGCAGGCGTGCGGCGGTGCTGCCGTTCTTCTCTTCCTGCTCCATCAGCGACAGCTGCAGGGTTTCGTTCTCTTCCTTGGCCTGGGCCAGTTCCTGGCCGAGGGCGGTGTTCTGCTCGGTGAGTTGAGCGTTCTTCTGCATCAGGTCACTGACCAGTTGCTCGATTTGGTTCAGGGAAGCTTCCAGCATGGGTCTATCTCAGGTTGTTGCGAGGGGCGCACACGATAAAGAAAAGTGCGGCCCATCGCCATTAAATATCGGATTCACAAGGTGTCTAACCCGCAGATTGACAGAGGAACCACCCCCTTGTTCCGACCTGGGTCAACCGCCGGTCAGGAAAAGGTTAGCAACCTCACAATTTTCGCCATCAGCACTCAAGACTGAGCAGTCACAACCGATAGCCCGGCAAGTCATGTTTTGTCGCACTTTGCGCCCCTTTTTTCCCTTGCCTGGATCGTTCTCTCCATGTCTCTACGCAATATGAACATCGCCCCGCGCGCGCTGCTCGGCTTCGCACTCATCGGCCTACTGATGCTTGGCCTCGGCATCTTCTCCCTCATCCAGATGGGCAACATCCGCCAGGCCGGCGTCGTCATCGAACAGGTCAGCGTGCCCAGCATCAAGATCCTCGACGAGCTCACTGCCCTGAACCTGCGCATGCGCACCCTCTCCTACCGCCTGCTGCTCAACCGCGAACCGGCAACTCAGCGCGAAACCCTGAGCCTGCTGGACGAGCGCAACAGCCAGATCGACCGTGCGCGCCAGGCCTACCTGCCGATGATCGGAGCCGCCGACGAACAGGCTGCGTTCGATCAGTACGGCCAGTTGCTCAACCAGTACCGCCAGTTTGAGTCACGCATGCGTAGCCTGAGCCAGGCCGACCGCCTCGACGAACTGCGCGACCTGCTCAACCGCGACCTGCTGGCCAACTCCGAACAGATCAACAAGGTCATGGACACCTTGGTGCGCATCAACACCGAGCAGACCCGCGCTACCAACGAGAAGGCCGCCAACCAGTACGCCGCTGCCTTCGCCCTGGTGATCGGTCTGCTGGTCGCCGCCACTGTGCTGACTTTCGTCTGCGCATTCCTGCTGACCCGCAGCATCGTCAAGCCGATCGAAGAAGCGCTCAAAAGCGCCGAACAGGTCGCCGACGGTGACCTGACCCACGTCATACACGCTGAAGGCACCGACGAAGCCGCCCGCCTGCTGCGTGCCATGGCACGCATGCAGGACAAGCTGCGAGACACCCTGCAACAGATCGCCGGCTCCGCCACCCAGCTGGCCTCGGCGGCCGAAGAGCTGAATGCCGTCACCGACGAAAGTGCCCGTGGCCTGCAGCAGCAGAACAACGAGATCGAGCAGGCTGCCACTGCGGTAACTGAAATGACCAGCGCTGTGGAAGAAGTCGCACGCAATGCCGTGAGCACCTCGGAAGCGTCCAGTGAAGCCAGCCGCTCCACCGGTGATGGACGTGACCTGGTAATGGAGACCGTGGGTGCCATCGAGCGCATGAGTGGCGACGTGCAGGCCACTGCCAAGCTGATCACTCACCTGGCCGAACAGTCGCGCGATATAGGCAAGGTGCTGGACGTGATCCGTGGCTTGGCCGACCAGACCAACCTGCTGGCGCTGAACGCCGCGATCGAGGCGGCACGTGCCGGTGAGGCGGGCCGTGGCTTTGCCGTGGTGGCTGATGAGGTGCGGGCGCTGGCTCATCGTACCCAGCAGTCGACCAGTGAGATCGAGCGGATGATCGGCAGTATTCAAGGCGGTACGGAAGAAGCGGTGGAGTCGATGCGCACCAGCACCGAGCGTGCCGAATCCACCTTGAACATTGCCCGTGGCGCAGGCATGGCGCTGGACACCATCGCCGGGGCGGTGGCGCAGATCAACGAGCGCAACCTGGTGATTGCCAGCGCGGCGGAAGAGCAGGCGCAGGTGGCGCGTGAAGTGGACCGCAACCTGGTGAACATCAATGACCTATCGGTGCAGAGTGCTACCGGGGCACATCAGACCAGCGCGGCGAGTGCGGAGTTGTCGCGGTTGGCCGTGGATCTGAATGGGCTGGTGGCGCGGTTCCGCACTTGAAACACCTGGGGCCGCCTTGCGGCCCATCGCCGGCAAGCCAGCTCCCACACCGACCGCACAACTCTCCTGGTTATGCAGTACCTGTGGGAGCCGCGCTTGCCGGCGATGGGCTGCAAGGCAGCCCCCTGCATCCCCGGATCAGTAATCGATCCGTACATCCCCTTTCGGCACGCTGCAGCACGACAGGATGTAGCCCTCGGCTTCGTCCTCTTCGGTAATGCCGCCGTTGTGCTCCATCTCCACTTCGCCACCCAGCTTGAGCACCTTACAGGTACCGCAAATGCCCATGCCGCAGGCTTTCGGGATCATCAGGCCAACCTTGGCAGCCGCCGCGTGCACGGTCTCGCCCGGGGCGATCCGGATGCTCTTCTCGCTGCCGATGAACTCCACCAGGTTGAGGTCGGCTGCATCCAGCTCCGGTGCATCGGCAGCCTGCTCTGCATGCTCTACCGCATCGGCCTTGGCCTCGGGTGGCGTCGCGCCGAACGATTCCTCGTGATAGTTCTTCATGTCGAAGCCGACCGCTTCGAGCATGCGCTTGACCGCAGTCATGTATGGCGTCGGGCCGCAGCAGAACACCACACGGTCCATGTAGTCCGGCGCGATCAGCTCCATCAGGCGCTGGTTGAGGTAACCGCGATAACCCGCCCACGGCTCACCCAGGCCATGCTTTTCACAAATGATGTGCAGGCTGAAATTGGGAATGCGCGAAGCCATCTGCTCCAGCTCGCGATGGTAGATGATGTCCTTCGGCGAACGGGCGCTGTGCACGAATACCATGTCGACATTGCCGTTGGTGTCGTAGAACCAGCGCGCCATCGACATGACCGGGGTGATCCCGACACCGCCCGAGAGGTACAGCACTTTCTGCGCTGGGAAGTCGATGGCGTTGAACAGCCCCACCGGGCCGTGCACCGGCAGCTCGGCGCCTTCGTGCATGGTGTCGTGGAGGAAGTTGGACACCAGGCCGCCCGGCACGCGCTTGACGGTGATCGAGAAGCTGTAGGGTACCGACGGTGAACTGGAGATGGTGTAGGAGCGCATCACCGGCTTGCCTTCGATCTCCAGTTCCAGGGTGACGAACTGCCCTGGCTTGAAGAAGAACATGATCGGCTGGTCGGCCATGAAGCAGAAGGTGCGCACGTCCCAGGTCTCCTGGATGACCTTGACACAGCGCACGATGTGGCGGCCGTTGGCCCAGGTCTGGGTGGTGACCGGATTAAGGAAGGTATCGGACATGTTCATCTCCAGCAGCCGACTATCGGCCTTTTTATGGCTTGGATAATGCGCAAGCTGAAGACGACGTACATTCCTGCCAGCGACATCGGCGTGCTTATCGCGACCAGCCCCGCGCCACAAGGGCTGGCGCGTCGTAATTCAAATCGGCCATGTCGCCCATGGATACGGTTCATGACGCCTTCGGACGCACACTCCACGGCAAAACAACCAGCTGTTTCTTGATGAGCAGCCTTGCGGCACCACAACAACGATTAGCCACCTTTTGCCGGCCGCACACGGCCCCGAGGAATACACGATGGACGTCACCGCAACCCTGAGCCTGGGCGATCCACTGGAACCTGCACGCAAGGCCACCGCCGAGATGCTGCAGACCCGCGAGCGCACCTACTCGCTACCCCAGCCTTTCTACACCGACGAGCGTCTGTTCCAGATCGACATGCAGGAGATCTTCCACAAGGAGTGGCTGATTGCGGGGCTGGTAAGCGAGATTCCGACAAAGGGCAATTTCCTGACCCTGCAGATCGGCAAGAACCCGATCATCGTGATCCGTGGCGCCGAGGGCAAAGTGCATGCCTTCCATAACGTGTGCCGCCACCGCGGCTCGCGTCTGTGCACCAGCGAAAAAGGCAAGGTGGCCAAGCTGGTCTGCCCCTACCACCAGTGGACCTACGAGCTGGATGGCCGCTTGCTGTTCGCCGGCACCGAAATGGGCGCCGACTTCGACATGAACCAGTACGGCCTCAAGCCTGTGAATGTGAAAGTTGCAGGCGGCTACATCTTTATCAGCCTGGCGGAAAACCCGCCCGCCATCGACGAGTTCCTGGCCACCCTGGACCACTACATGGAACCGTACGACATGGAAAACACCAAGGTGGCGGTACAAACCACCTTGATGGAAAAGGCCAACTGGAAGCTGGTGCTGGAAAACAACCGCGAGTGCTACCACTGCAACGGGTCGCACCCTGAGCTGCTGAAAACCCTGCTGGAGTGGGATGACACCAACGACCCACGCGCCGACCAGGCCTTCAAGGACCACGTAGCCGCCTCCGCCGCTGCCTGGGAAGCCGAGAAGATCCCGTACCTGCACAAGAGCCATGGCCTGCGTAACCGTATCGTGCGGATGCCGCTGCTCAAGGGGACCGTGTCGATGACCATGGATGGCAAGCAGGCATGCAAGAAGCTGATGGGCCGCATCAAGAACCCCGACCTGGGCTCTATGCGCATCCTGCACCTGCCACACTCCTGGAACCACTGCATGGGCGACCACATGATCGTGTTCACCGTGTGGCCGATCAGCGCCCAGGAAACCATGGTCACCACCAAGTGGCTGGTCCACAAGGATGCCGTGGAAGGCGTGGACTATGACCCTGAGCAGATGCGCAAGGTCTGGGACGCGACCAACGATCAGGACCGTCGCCTGGCCGAAGAAAACCAGCGCGGGATCAACTCCACTGCGTACCAGCCTGGGCCTTACTCGAAAACCTACGAGTTTGGCGTGGTCAACTTCATTGACTGGTACAGCCAGCGCTTGCTGAACAATCTGGGGGCAGAGCCGGCGGCGTATCTGAAGGAAGTTCAGGCGCAGTGATACACGCGAACCAAGCCTGTGGGTAACTCACAGGCTTGGTCTTCTCACCGTACTTCCGGATCTGCGCGACAATCTCCGTTGGCTTCATCCTCGATCTTACAAACCGGCATTTCCCGTCCCTTTTCTTAGCCGCTCCGCGGCGCCATCTTGTGCTTTCCCTTCCTGATTCGCCCGCTGAAAATCGTTCCAGGTCTTGGGCTGACGTTTTTCTTGATGTCGCGCCAGAGCATCGATCGGCGAACAGGCCCTGTGGAAAATACTGCCCGGCGCTCTTCCGCTAGCTTAAATCGCGAATTGAACGTTTTCTGACCAAACCTTTGAAAGCCTTGCTGATAAAGGCTTGGCGGCCTCCGCGAACACTTTTTCCACAGAGACACCAACAGAGTTTGTGGGCAATTGATTCGTTTTGTTCGATCTGGTTGTGGATAAGCGCCCCAAGGTCCTGATTATCGGAGATAAAGAAGACCTCATCCGGATTTGCTCATTTTTGAACAAACCTACCGAAACCTTTAAATACAAGGCCTACAGAAGCTATCAAACAGATTATCCACAGACCGGCTAACAGCGATTGTGGGCAAAATCAGGAGGGTGCTGGCGTGCGTTGTATGCGAAGGCAGGGATAAGACTGATCGTTTTTTGATCAAACGCTTGGAGGCCACGTGATACAAGGGCTGTGACCATGCGCCAACACTTTATCCACACCTTGGCGAACAGATTTGGTGGGCAAAAACATTCGCTCGATACTGTGTATGGAATGTAGGAGCGGCCTTGTGTCGCGATGGGCCGCAGCGCGGCCCCAGGATCTCGACTACCAGTCAAGATTGCCGGGGCTGCTGCGCAACCCATCGCGACACAAGGCCGCTCCTACAACGGGACCGCGTGAGGCTCTAGCGCAGCACGCCTTCTTCCACCAACAGCTTGAGGATGGCCTCGGCGCCTTCCTGTGGCGAAACGTCCTTCAACACCTTGCCTCCGCCGCCACTGGCCTTGGCCGTCGCCGCCTTCATCCGGTCAGCACCGCTCTTGGCCTTGATAACCTTCAGCCGCTTGGGCCGTGGGCGGGCCGGTTGCAATTCGGCTTCAGTCAGCAATTCGTCTTCGACAATAGCTACGTTGCGTGCCGCCAACACACCCCGGCGTGCCGGCCCGAAAGCGCTCTGGCGCGGCTTGGGCGCAGCGTTATCCACAGTCGCCAGCAACGGCAGGCGCACCTTCAACCGACGCCGTTGACCGCGCGGCAGCGCCTGCAATACCTGGGCGGTGCCGTTGTCGATCGACTCCACTTCAGCCAACCCGACAATCAGCGGCCATCCGAGCTTTTCGGCCAGCAGGAAGGGCAACATGCCCGACCCCTCACCGGTCTCGGCCTGGCTGCCGGTCAGCACCAGCTGGGCCCCGGCGTCGCGCAGGTAATCCCCGAGCACGCCCAGCACATCCGCGCCGGCCGGCTGCTCCAGCACATCCAGATGGTCCAGGCCCATCCCCAGGTAGGCGCGCAGCGCCTCTTCCCGTGGGTCGCCGGCATGCACCACCTGCAAGTTATCCCCAGCCAGCTGCAAACCCAGCTCCACGGCGCGCGCATCCTGCTCGGCGCGGCGAGCGCGGCCGGAGCTGGGGTGGGCACCGATGGAAACCAGGCTGATCACTTTCGTACTCATGCTCGTGCCCTTATGCCGCGTCGCGCTGGCCGCCGCTGCGGTAGTTGTCCACAGCCTCGATCAGTGCCTGGAGAATCGCCGAACTGTCGCCAATTACCGACAGGTCGGCCCGTTTGATCATGTCGCAGCCCGGGTCCATGTTGATCGCCACCACTTTGTCGCAGGCGCCGATGCCCTGCAGGTGCTGGATCGCGCCCGAGATACCCACAGCCACGTAGACCCGCGCGGTAACCCAGGTACCGGTGGCACCCACCTGACGGTTACGGGGCATGAAGCCGTCGTCCACCGCCACCCGCGAGGCGCCTTCGGTGGCGCCAAGGGCCGCAGTGGCCTTGTGATAAAGGTCCCAATCCTTGACCCCGTTGCCGCCCGAAACGATGAACTCGGCCTCGGCCATGGCAATGGTGGCAGGGTCCACGGCCACCGAGCCCAGGTCTTCGATCCGCGACAGGCTACGCGCAACGCTTGTGGACAACTCCACCGGCAGCGCTTCGTGACGGGTTTCGCTGACCGGCTCGGCGCACTCGGCCGCCGCCAGGATCAAGCGTGGTACGGCGCGCTGCAAATCCTGCTGGCCGGCACCGGCACGGCCGATGCACTGGCCGTCCTTGACCTGCCATACCCGCGTCGCCGGGCGCTCGCCCAGTGCCGCGCCCAGGCGCCGGCCCAGTTCGCCACCACCGGTGCGGCTGTCGGGCAGCAGCCAGTGGCGCGGGGTGAACTGGTTATCCACAGCCCGCAGGCCTTGTACCAGTTGCTCCGGTGCATAACCTT
The DNA here is from genome assembly GCF_002113295.1 of Pseudomonas sp. B10(2017). NCBI lineage: Bacteria > Pseudomonadati > Pseudomonadota > Gammaproteobacteria > Pseudomonadales > Pseudomonadaceae > Pseudomonas > Pseudomonas sp. B10(2017). The sequence goes on along the minus strand of NZ_NEJU01000004.1, from coordinate 176,190 downwards.
CGAATGCCTCGCCTTCGATGACCAGCAGGCGGTCGACCCCGGCTGTGGAAAAGTTGCTTTCCTTATGCTCGCCAAACACCACTGCCAACACCGCACCGTCGCTGCCGGCCAGGCTGTGGGCCAGGCCGAGCAGGTCGCGGTCGTGGCTGCTCAGGCGGCCACCGACCATGTCCGGCACCACGGCAATGTAGAACGCCGGCGCAGGTACCTGGTGCAGCGGCAGCTTGACCTCAACCGCCGCCGTGCGTCGCCCGCCCACGGCAGTGCCCTGCTGGGCGCCGCTGCGGTCGATGCGCTTGATGCCGGCCGGGCCGATGAAGCCTGCGGCAATCGCATGGGGGTTCTTGCGGATGAGGCCGTTGGGCCCCATCCAGCTGGTCTGCTGCGTCTGCATCGCTGCATGCAGCGGGTGCAGACGGTTACGGGCGATCCACTCGGCGCGTGGGTCGCGGCGGATAATGTCGCTCATCAGTGCACCTCCGCAGGTTCACGTTTGGCCGTTTGCGGCTTTGGGGCAGAGGGCGCGTCCGCTTCGATCAGCACGTCGGCCACCAGCTCGGCCAGGTCCTTGATCTGTGGGCGCGGTTCGACCACGCCTTCGAGCATGGCGGTGCACTGTGGGCACCCCACGGCTACGAGTTCGGCCTCGGTCTCGCGGATGTCGTCCATGCGCATGTCCGGGATACGCTGCTTGCCCGGGATGTCGGTGATCGGCGCACCGCCGCCACCGCCGCAGCAGCGGGAACGGAAGCCGGAGCGCTGCATCTCGCGCACTTCGATACCCAGGGCTTTGAGCACAGCCCGTGGAGCTTCGTACTCACCGTTGTAACGGCCCAGGTAGCACGGGTCGTGGTAGGTGACGCTGCCCCCCTTGTGCTGGCCAAGGTTGAGCTTGTTGGCCGCGATCAGTTCGGCGATGTAGGTACTGTGGTGCTGCACCTGATAGTCGCCGCCCAGGGCGCCGTACTCGTTCTTCAGCACATGGAAGCTGTGCGGGTCACAGGTGACGATGCGCTGGAACTTGTATTTGGCCAGGGTCTGGATATTGCGTTTGGCCAATTGCTGGAAGGTCGCCTCATCGCCCAGACGGCGAGCCACGTCGCCGCTATCGCGCTCTTCCAGGCCGAGCACGGCAAAGTCCACGCCCGAAGCCTTGAGCACCTTGACGAACGAGCGCAGGGTGCGCTGGTTGCGCATGTCGAAGGCACCGTCACCGACCCAGAACAGCACCTCGGTGGTTTTCACCTCCGACAGCAGTTGCAGGTTGAGGTCGGCGGCCCAGTTCATGCGGCCACCGGGGGCGAAGCCGCCCGGGTTGTCGGTAGCGATCAGGTTGTCCAGCACTTCGGCACCCTTGTTCGGGGTAGCGCCTTTTTCCAGGGTGAGGTGACGGCGCATGTCGACGATGGCATCGACGTGCTCGATCATCATCGGGCATTCCTCGACGCAGGCACGGCAGGTGGTGCACGACCACAGCGTTTCGGCGTCGACCAGGCCATTGACGATCGGCTGGTGCGGGTGGCCGCCATGCTCACCGATCGGTTTGCCCGGGTATGGGCTGCCGGCGAACTGCGCATCGGTGCCACCGGCCAGGCCGATGACCATGTCCTGGATGAGCTTTTTCGGGTTCAGCGGCTGGCCGGCAGCAAAGGCCGGGCACATAGCTTCGCATTTACCGCACTGCACGCAGGCGTCGAAGCCCAGCAGCTGGTTCCAGGTGAAGTCCACCGGCTTTTCCACGCCCAGCGGCGCGTTCGGGTCTTCCAGGTCCAGCGGCTTGAGGCCGGTGGAGCGGCCGCCGCCGAAGCGTTCGGCGCGGCGGTGCCAGGCCAGGTGCAGGGCACCGGCGAAGGCGTGTTTCATCGGGCCGCCCCAGGTCATGCCGAAGAACAGCTCCGACACGCCCCACAGCACGCCCAGGCCGAGAATGCCCACCATCACCCAGCCACCGGTGTTGGCCGGCAGGATGCCGGCGACCGGCAAGGTGGCGATGAAGAAGCTCACGGCAAACGCCAGCAGGCTCTTCGGCAGGCGCATCCACGGGCCCTTGGACAGGCGCGAAGGCGGGTTGAGGCGGCGCTTGAAGACGAAGATGGCGCCGCTGAACATGATCACGGTAGCCACCAGCAACGCGTAGCCGAGAATCTTGCTCTGCAGGCCGAAGCCGTGCACCAGGATCGCCAGCACGGCCGACAGCACGAAGCCGCCAGCGGTGGCCACGTGGGTCTTGGACATGTACTTGTCGCGCTCGACCACATGGTGCAGGTCCACCAGGTAACGGCGCGGCATGGCCAGCAGGCCGCCGATCAGGTTGACCTTGGACGGCCGGCCACGCCGCCACATGCGCACCCGGCGCAGGGCGCCGAGCACTGCCAGGCCAAGGGCAGCGAACAGCAGAATAGGTAGAAGGGTGTTCAACATGGGAGGCTCCCACAACAGCTGGATTCTTGCGCCACTCTGAAGATGGGATTGGCCCCTTGTGGGAGCGGGTTTACCCGCGAATGCGTCAGATCAGACAACTTTGTTGCTTGTGCTGACGCTTTCGCGGGTGAACCCGCTCCCACAGGGACCGCGCCCGGTGGCGACGATTTTTCTCGATCAGAAGTCCTTGCACAGGCGCAAGGCGTCGTAGATCGCCGCATGCACGTTGCGCTGGGCCACGCAGTCGCCGATGCGGTACAGCAGGTAGCCTTCGCCCGGCTGGCTGAGGATCGGCTGTGGCTTGATGGCGAACAGCGCCTCCACGTCGATCTGGCCTTTGTTGCGCGAACCTTCCTTCAGTGCGTAGTACAGCTGCTCGTCAGGACGCACGCCGTTCTCCACCACCACCTGGTCGACCACACGCTCTTCCTTGGCGCCGGTGTATTCGTTTTCCAGCACCGCCACCAGCTTGTCGCCTTCGCGGTAGACCTTTTCCAGCATCATGTCGCCGGTCATGATCACTTCTTTCGGATACATGCTGCGGTAGTAGGTCGGGAAGGTAGTACCGCCCATGGCCACGCCCGGCTTGATGTCGTCGGTGACGATCTCCACCTGGCTGCCCTTGTCGGCGATGAAGTCAGCCACCGACATGCCGGTGAACTCGCAGATGGTGTCGTACACCAGCACGTTCTTGCCCGGCGCAACCTTGCCGTCGAGCACATCCCAGCTGCTGACCACCAGCCCTTCGGCGGCGCCCCAGTGCTCGTTCTGCTCCAGGAACGAATGCCCACCCACCGCCAGCACGATGATGTCCGGGCGCAGGTCCTGGATGGTCGCCACGTCAGCGGCGGTGCCAAGGCGCAGGTCAATCTTCAGGCGGGCGAACTCCAGCTGGTACCAGCGAGTGATACCGGCGATCTGGTCGCGCTGCGGCGCCTTGGCGGCGATGGTGATCTGCCCGCCGATCTGGTCCTTCTTCTCGAACACGGTCACGTCGTGGCCGCGCTCGGCAGCCACGCGGGCCGCTTCCATACCGGCAGGGCCGGCGCCGACGATGACGACCTTGCGCTTGGGCCCGGTGGTCTTCTCGATGATGTGCGGCACCCCCATGTATTCGCGGGAGGTCGCGGCGTTCTGGATGCACAGCACGTCCAGGCCCTGATACTGGCGGTCGATGCAGTAGTTGGCACCGACGCACTGCTTGATCTGGTCGACCTGGCCCATCTTGATCTTGGCGATCAGGTGCGGGTCGGCGATGTGCGCGCGGGTCATGCCGACCATGTCGACATAGCCGCCTTCCAGGATGCGCGTGGCCTGGTTCGGGTCCTTGATGTTCTGCGCGTGCAGTACCGGGACCTTGACCACTTCCTTGATGCCGGCGGCCAGGTGCAGGAACGGCTCCGGCGGGTAGCTCATGTTGGGGATGACGTTGGCCAGGGTGTTATGGGTGTCGCAACCCGAGCCGACCACGCCGATGAAATCGATCATGCCGGTGGCGTCGTAGTAGGCGGCGATCTGCTTCATGTCCTCGTGACTGAGGCCATCGGGGTGGAACTCGTCGCCACAGATACGCATGCCCACGCAGAAATCGTCACCGACTTCGGCGCGTACGGCCTTCAGTACTTCCAGGCCGAACTTCATGCGGCCTTCGAAGGTGCCGCCCCATTCGTCGGTACGCTTGTTGACGCGCGGGCTCCAGAACTGGTCGATCATGTGCTGGTGCACGGCCGACAGTTCCACGCCGTCCAGGCCACCTTCCTTGGCGCGGCGGGCAGCTTGCGCGTAGTTGCCGATCACGCGCCAGATCTCTTCCACCTCGATGGTCTTGCAGGTGGCGCGGTGCACGGGTTCACGGATACCCGACGGCGACATCAGGGTCGGCCAGTTGAAGCCGTCCCAACGCGAGCGACGGCCCATGTGGGTAATCTGGATCATGATCTTGGCGCCATGCTTGTGCATGGCGTCAGCCAGGTTCTGGAAGTGCGGGATGATGCGGTCGGTCGACAGGTTGACCGACGACCACCACTCCTGCGGGCTGTCGATGGCCACCACCGACGAGCCGCCGCAGATCGCCAGGCCGATACCGCCCTTGGCCTTTTCTTCGTAGTACTTCACGTAGCGGTCGGTCGTCATGCCGCCGTCAGTGGCGTAGACCTCGGCGTGCGCGGTGCTGAGCACACGGTTGCGGATGGTCAGTTTGCCGATCTGGATCGGCTGGAACATTGCTTCGAATGCCATGACGCTATCTCCGGCTTACAACGGCTTGACGACGAACAGGCCATCTTCGTGACCTTCTTCCGACCCGCCATAGACCTGTTCGGCCACAGTGCGAATCGAGCTGCCGCGGGCAGCGAGAATCTGGTCCATGGCGCCGGCGAACCAGCCGGTGAACATGTAGTCGACCTTGCGGCCGCACTTGCCATAGACGTACACGAACGCGGAGTGCTTGAGCTTGACGCTGCAGGTTCCCTTGTCGAGGTCGATGTCCTGGATCTCGAACAGGCCCCAGCCACGCTGGCTCAGGCGCTTCATGTAGTGCTCGAACACCGCCACGCCTTCCAGGCCATGGCACTCAGCTTCTTTTTCACACCAGTGCCAGGCGGACTTGTAGCCGGCCTTGTAGAGGATCTCGGCATACTTGTCGGCGCCCAGGACTTCTTCGATGCCCATGTGGTTGTTGACGAAGAAATGGCGCGGCACATACAGCATCGGCAAGGCGTCGCTGGTCCAGACACCGGTCTCGCTGTCTACTTCGATTGGCAATTGCGGGGCGATCTTGGCCATGGAAACTCAACTCCATAAAATTTTTTATTGGGATGCCCCGGCGTTGCTGGCAGGGGCTTTCAGGCTTGGAGAGCGGCTTACTCGCCCCACACGTCCTTGAGGACGTTGACCCAGTTCTCACCCATGATCTTGCGCACCACGCGCTCGGAGTGGCCGCGCTTGAGCAAGGTTTCGGTGAGGTTGGGGAATTCGCCCACAGTGCGGATGCCCAGCGGGTTGATGATCTTGCCGAAGTTGGTCAGGCGACGGGCGTAACCCTTGTCGTGGGTCAGGTACTCGAAGAAGTCCTGGCCGTGGCCCTGGGTGAAGTCGGTACCGATACCGATGGCGTCTTCACCAACGATGTTCATGGTGTATTCGATGGCTTCGGCGTAGTCGTCGATGGTGGAGTCGATGCCCTTGGCCAGGAACGGCGCGAACATGGTCACACCGACGAAACCGCCATGGTCGGCGATGAACTTCAGCTCTTCGTCCGACTTGTTGCGCGGGTGCTCTTTCAGGCCCGAAGGCAGGCAGTGCGAGTAGCAGACCGGCTTTTTCGACTCGAGAATGACTTCTTCGGAGGTCTTGGAGCCGACGTGGGACAGGTCGCACATGATGCCGACGCGGTTCATTTCGGCAACGATCTCGCGGCCGAAGCCCGACAGGCCGCCGTCACGCTCGTAGCAGCCGGTGCCGACCAGGTTCTGAGTGTTGTAGCACATCTGCACGATGCCCACGCCCAGCTGCTTGAAGACGTCGACATAGGCGATCTGGTCTTCGAAGGCATGGGCGTTCTGGAAGCCGAAAAGGATACCGGTCTTGCCCAGCTCCTTGGCCTTGCGGATGTCGGCAGTGGTGCGCACCGGCATCACCAGGTCGCTGTTTTCGCGGATCAGCTTCTGGCTGGCGGCGATGTTGTCGACGGTAGCCTTGAAACCTTCCCAGACCGACACCGTGCAGTTGGCCGCAGTCAACCCGCCTTTGCGCATGTCCTCGAACAGCTCGCGGTTCCATTTGGCAATGATCAGGCCGTCAATGACGATGCTGTCGGCGTGAAGTTCGGCTGGGCTCATCAGGCTGTCCCCTTTTATTGAATGGGTTTGCGCCAAACCTTATTGCCGGCGCTTTGGGGCCAGCATATGCCTGTGCCCAACAGCGCCCCGATGCAAAAACGACAGGGGGTTTGCCGAAAGCGTCAATGCGCGACATCGCGCCCTCTGGCGCGCCGTCTGGCGATGAGAGACAGTCTCGATAACGACATTTCCGGCCGTTTCATGAACATTTCTTCAGGGAGCTATCGTCTTGCCGACAGCTGAGCGAGAATCCAGCCGATTCGTCAGCCTTGTTGAGGAGAAAACGGATGAAATCAATGGCATGGCTGGTATTGCTGGCTATCGTATCGGGCGCCCACGCCGGCGAAGAAGAAAGCACCCCGTGCGACAACGTCGAGACCGACCAGCAGACATATGCTTGCGCGGCATTCAACAAGCAGACGGCCGAGCGTGAACTGAAGTCGGCGTATGACGACCTTATCCAGCGCATTCGCGACCAGTACGCCGACGAAAGCGACAAGGCCGATGCCCTGGCCGGGCGCATGGATGCCGCCGAGAAACTGTGGACGCAGCTGCGCGATGCCGACTGCAAGGTAGAAACCTACGCCGAGAAGCCGGGCAGCAAAGCGTTCGAAGCGGCGTGGAACACCTGCGTGGCACAGCGCAGCGATGACCGCTCGGAATACCTGCAGTCCATCGGCCAGCAGTAAGGAAGTTCCTGGGCAGGAAAGGCTGTCGGCTTATCTGTCTTGACGATCCGAACCAAAGTGCGTCCCCGGCGCCTCGCCCGAGGTGCCGATGATGAACTAGATCGGAAACCAAGACATGACCTCTACTATCAGCAAGACCGACATGAACAGCGCCATTGCCGCCCTGAAGAAAGAAGGCGAAGAACGCGCCGTCATGGTAGCCAACACCGTCTGCATCTTTGCCCCGGATGTACCGGCCAGTGTTGCCGAAGATGTGCTCGATGGCATGCGCCTGATGAACCTGTCGGCGAACAAGAAGTTCGACAAGGAAACCCAGCAGCGCGAGTGGTACAACTTCTACAACGACGGTCTGGGCAAATTCGGCTGGACGCTGACCGGCGCCGCCCATGTCGAGGAAGCAATCGACAAGGACACCCACACGCTGGCCACCCTGGTGCCCCAGATTGTCACCGTCCAGATCGGCGCCAGCCACCGCCTGAGCCGCTGTGTACAACGCTCCTTCGAAGCGATCGTACAAACGCCGAAGGCGCAGCAACTGCTTGAAGAAAGCAGCGTGAGCGTTTCGGGGAAATCCAGCACCATTCAGATTTCGGCCTGCGAGATGACACCGCAAGGGCTGCCGATCATGCACATGACCAGCGTTCAGCTGAGCTATGACAAGGCCGAGAAAGCCGCAGGGTCGGCTGGCCGCATCATCGACAAGTCGAACACCCGGGTTTACCGGGCCTCGCAGCAGGGCTCGTTCAGTGTTCGTCACTTCGACGCCATGCGCGATGCCGTCAGGATGAAGCTGGCCAGCCAGGCGTTCGACATCCTGGCGCTGGACATCTGACCTGAACCTGGCGCCGCCCAGCGGCGCCAGGCTCCCCTTCCTACTTTGCGACGAGGGCCAGAAGCATGCCCACCAAACCTGCCACCCAACCATGGGAGGACCTTCACGCCTGCCTGCGCCTGGCGCAACTGGGGGCCAACCAGGCTCACGATCGTCAACAGGACGGCCAGCGCTGGTTCAACCATTTTCTACAGGGCCTGGAAGACATCGGTATCGAATTGTTCGAACGGACGACGAAAAGCATCAACTGCGTACCCACGGATGCCGTGTTTCAGGACGTCTTCAACGGCTGGATTCCAGCGCCCCAGAGGCGCAACCTCAAGTTCGAGCGGGTTGCCAAGGACATACTCAATGGCTTGAAACAGCCAGACCTCGCCCTGCTGCGCAGCACCTCGGCCAGCTCGCACCTGCGCATCGACTTTGACCTGGATGACAACGGCAGCCCCCTGGCGATCATCTTTCACTTGTGCTGTGCGACCGACCCGGATGCTCCGCGGACGCGCGTGGCCCTGCTACTGGACCATATGGGCGCCAAACTCGACACTCGGGCTTTCGAGGCGCGGCGAGTACAGATCGAAAACCGCCTCCAGGCGTATTCCGACCTCGATCAGTTCTGATCCGGCAGCTGTGGCTTCAGCGCCTGACGCTCTTCACGAGGACAGCGTCCAAAGCGCCTTTTGTACCGGCGGGTAAAGTACGACGGCAACTCGAAACCGCATGCCACACTTACCTGCGTGATGCTCATCTGCGTCTGGCAAAGCAGCTGACGCGCCTTGTCCAGACGCAGGTCAAGATAGAACCCACTGGGCGTGTCATTCAGGTGCAGACGAAACAAGCGCTCCAGTTGACGCCTGGTGATCATGGCACGGGCGGCCAGCTCCAATGTGCTCAACGGTGGCTCAGTATGCTTTTCCATCTCGCCGATCACCTGCACCAGCTTGCGGTTGCTGATGCCATAGCGAGAGGCAATCTGCATCCGCTGATGATCCTGCCGCGGCCGAATGCGGCCCAACACGAACTGCTCCGATACCTGCACCGCCAGCTCGCTGCCGTGGGATTGCGCAATCAGGTCGAGCATCAGGTCGATCGAGGCAGTGCCACCCGCGCAGGTGATGCGCCGGCGATCGATTTCGAACAGCTCCTGGGTCGCCTGCAGGCTCGGATAGTTCTCCTTGAACGCCTCCAGCGCCTCCCAGTGCACGGTGGCGCGATGGCCGTCGAGCAGACCGGCCTCGGCCAGCACCACCGCGCCGGTATCGATGCCCCCCAGAACAACCCCCTCATGGTCCAGGCGGCGTAGCGCCTGCTGCAGCGCCGGCCCGTAACAGGCCAATGGCTCGAAGCCGGCGACGATCAGCAGGATGCCGCCAGGTCCGCCCGCCGCCAGCGCTGCATCGGCGTTCACCGACATGCCATTGCTGGCCTGCACTGCGCCTCCGTCCAGGCTCAACACCTGCCAGCGATACAACGAGCCCTTGAAGCGGTTGGCCACCCGCAGTGGTTCCAGGGCACTGATGAAACCCATGGCCGAGAACCCGGGCAACAACAGGAAGTGAATGATTTGCGGCATTGCATGCTCCACGGCAAAGGTGGTCGCCTCCGTGCAAATGTTGGTCGCCAGGGTGCGATTTTCCACCCTGACAGCAGCGTAGCTTCTTCATACGACCCAGAGAGGTCGAACCCCAATAACAATATGCACTGCCGATGGAGAGCCACCATGCACAGCTTGATCCGCCGCAGCCTGTTGACCCTTACCCTGAGCAGCATCGCCACTTCCCCACTATTCGCCGCCGAGCCTGCGGCCTGCAAGAACGTCCGTCTGGGCGTGGTCAACTGGACCGATGTCATCGCCACCAGCGCCATGGCCCAGGTGCTGCTCGATGGCCTTGGCTACCAGACCAAGCAGACCAGCGCCTCGCAGCAGATCATCTTCGCCGGCATCCGCGACAAACGCCTGGACATGTTCCTGGGTTACTGGAACCCGATCATGACCCAGACCATCACCCCGTTCGTCGACGCCAAGCAGGTCAAGGTGCTCGACAAGCCCAGCCTGGAAGACGCCCGCGCCACCCTGGCAGTACCCAAGTACCTGGCCGACAAGGGCCTGAAGACCTTCGCCGACATCCACAAGTTCGAAAAGGAACTGGGCGGGAAAATCTACGGCATCGAACCGGGTTCCGGCGCCAACACCCAGATCAAGGCGATGATAGCCAAGAACCAGTTCGGCCTGGGCAAGTTCCAGCTGGTCGAATCCAGCGAGGCCGGCATGCTCGCCGCCGTCGACCGTGCAGTGCGGCGCAACGAGGCCGTGGTGTTCTTTGGCTGGGCACCGCACCCGATGAACGTGAATATCGACATGGTCTACCTGGGCGACAGCCAGGACGCCCTGGGCCCTGACGAAGGCCGCGCGACAGTGTGGACGGTGACTGCGCCAGACTACGCCGAACGCTGCCCCAATGCCCACCGCCTGCTGGCGAACCTGAACTTCAGCGCCGAGGACGAGAGCCGCATGATGCAGCCGCTGCTCGACCACAAGGATGCACTGGAATCGGCCCGCCAGTGGCTCAAGGACCACCCCGAGGACAAGGCCCGCTGGCTCGAGGGTGTGACCACCTTCGATGGCAAGCCGGCTGCCGACAACCTAAACCTCACTGCCAACTGATCCGGCCCATTCGCGGGTAAACCCGCTCCCACAAGTCATGCACATGCCAGGGGCAACATCGTTCCCTGTGGGAGCGGGTTTACCCGCGAAAAGGCCACCAGACACCACAAGGAACCCCGTCATGAACCACGACGTCATCATCACCTGCGCCCTCACCGGCGCCGGCGACACCGCCTCGAAAAGCCACCTTGTTCCAGTGACCCCCAAGCAGATCGCCGAGTCTGCCGTAGAGGCCGCCAAAGCCGGCGCCACCGTGGTCCACTGCCACGTGCGCGACCCGCAAACCGGCCGTTTCAGCCGTGATGTGGCGCTGTATCGCGAAGTCATGGAACGCATCCGCGAAGCCGACGTGGACATCATCGTCAACCTTACCGCGGGCATGGGTGGCGACCTGGAAATCGGCCCAGGTGAAACACCACTGGAATTCGGCCCGGGCACCGACCTGATCGGCCCCCTGGAGCGCCTGGCGCATGTCGAAGCATTGCTGCCGGAGATCTGCACCCTCGACTGCGGCACCCTCAACTTCGGCGACGGCAACTCGATCTACGTCTCCACCCCGGCGCAACTGCGCGCTGGCGCCAAGCGCATAACCGAGCTGGGGGTAAAAGCCGAGCTGGAAATCTTCGACACCGGCCACCTGTGGTTCGCCAAGCAAATGATGAAGGAAGGCCTGCTCGACGACCCGCTGTTCCAGCTGTGCCTGGGCATCCCGTGGGGCGCGCCGGCTGATACCACCACCATGAAGGCGATGGTCGACAACTTGCCGGCCAACGTCACCTGGGCCGGGTTCGGAATCGGCCGCATGCAGATGCCGATGGCCGCACAGGCCGTGCTGCTGGGCGGCAACGTGCGGGTGGGCCTGGAGGACAACCTGTATCTGGACCGTGGCGTGTTGGCCAGCAACGGCCAGTTGGTCGAGCGCGCGGTGGAGATCATTTCGCGCCTTGGCGCCCGCGTGCTGACCCCGGCAGAAGGCCGGGAAAAGATGAACCTCAAACGCCGCTGACACTTTCAGGAGCCCAACATGACCTTCATCACCGAGATCAAGACCTTCGCCGCCCTGGGTAGTGGCGTGATCGGCAGCGGCTGGGTTGCGCGCGCCCTGGCCCACGGCCTGGACGTGGTCGCCTGGGACCCGGCGCCAGGCGCCGAGCAGGCCTTGCGCAAGCGCATCGCCAACGCCTGGCCGGCATTGGAAAAGCAAGGCCTGGCACCAGGCGCTTCACAACAACGCCTGAAGTTCGTCGACACTATCGAGGAATGCGTTCGCGATGCCGATTTCATCCAGGAAAGCGCCCCTGAACGCCTGGACCTGAAGCTCGACCTGCACGCAAAGGTCAGCGCTGCCGCAAAACCCGATGCAATCATCGGTTCCAGCACCTCGGGCCTGCTGCCCAGCGAGTTCTACGAATCTGCCACCCACCCCGAGCGCTGCGTGGTCGGCCACCCGTTCAACCCGGTGTACCTGCTGCCGCTGGTGGAAATCGTCGGTGGCAACCGCACCGCCCCCGAGGCCATCGAAGCTGCCAAAACCATCTACACCGCCCTGGGCATGCGCCCGCTGCACGTACGCAAGGAAGTGCCCGGGTTCATCGCCGACCGCCTGCTCGAAGCCCTGTGGCGCGAAGCCCTGCACCTGGTCAACGACGGCGTGGCCAGCACCGGCGAAATCGACGATGCCATCCGCTTCGGCGCCGGCCTGCGCTGGTCGTTCATGGGCACGTTCCTCACCTACACCCTGGCCGGTGGTGACGCAGGCATGCGTCACTTCATGGCCCAGTTCGGCCCGGCGCTGCAACTGCCGTGGACTTATCTGCCGGCACCAGAGCTGACCGACAAGCTGATCGACGATGTGGTCGAAGGGACCTCCGAACAACTGGGCGACCACAGCATCGCCGCGCTGGAGCGCTATCGTGATGACACCCTGTTGGCAGTGCTGGAAGCGGTGAAGACCAGCAAGGCCAAGCACGGTATGGCTTTCGGCGACTGAGGAGACCGCGATGCCCGCACTGATCACCTACCGTACCCCGGTCCAGGAAGACTGGGTCGACTACAACGGGCACCTGCGTGATGCCTACTACCTGCTGATCTTCAGCTACGCCACCGACGCGCTGATGGAGCGCATCGGCCTGGATGCCGACAGCCGCGGCCAGAGCGGTAACTCGCTGTTCACCCTGGAAGCGCACATAAACTACCTGCACGAAGTGAAGCTGGGTACCGAGGTGTGGGTGCAGACGCAGATCATCGGCTTCGATCGCAAGCGCCTGCATGTCTACCACAGCCTGCACCGGGCGGGGCTCGACGAGGCACTGGCGGCCAGCGAGCAGATGCTGCTGCATGTTGACCTGGCGGGGCCGAAGTCGGCACCGTTCAGTGAGCGTAGTGCCGGATTGCTGCAGGGGTTGGTGGATGAACAACAGGATCTGCCACCGGCCGAGTTCCTCGGACGTATGATGGGTTTGAACACCCGGCCCTGAACAAAACTGCGTACCCTGTGGGAGCGGGTTCACCCGCGAATGCGATGATGAGCTACCGACGCATTCGCGGGTGAACCCGCTCCCACAGAGGGCATGCAAGCCTTCAAGCATTGAGTAAGACAGTGTGCCAACAGCGGCGGCGGTGTTGCTTCGGGCAAAAAATAACCCCGGAAAGCCGTGAGCATCCGGGGCCAAGAGCGAGCAACATCCACTGTGCACGAACGAGGGTGACCAAACCCTCCGTTGCGGTAGATGGCTTGAGTTTGCGCACTTCCCGGCAGGTGGAATTAGCCGGGAACGACCTGTTCTTAGCCAAAGCAGCCATGGCGCCATTCTGTTGTTGCGGGCATGTCGCCAGCGTCACAGAATCGGTCGTAAATCACAGCAGCACTCTCTTAGCGATAAAAGGGACAACAGCCATGATGCATGCGGATTTGATTGACCAGGACGATCTGGCAGGCCACCTGCGGGCGCGCGGGTTCGAGATTCCGGCCGGCGCTACTGCCGAGCAGGCGTGCGAAGCGGTAGTGCGTGGGCTGACCGAGCCCAATGCACGGGCGCTGAAGGGGATGGTGGAGCAGATGTATACCGGTAGTGCGACGATCCTGCCGGCGGTGCGCCAGGCCATCGACAAACAGCTGTTGCCGGCGTTGGCGCAGTTCAACAAGCGCGCCTGACTGATTTTTCCTGTACTGGCCTCTTCGCGGGTAAACCCGCTCCCACAGGTATCGCACCAGTACCTGTGGGAGCGGGTTTACCCGCGAAGAGGCCGGTCCCGTTTCAGAGCCTTACACTGGCAAAGGTCGACTCGTTGCGCGCCTGGCTCAGGGCTGCCATCGGCCCGCTGTGCGGCGACAGGGTCATGGCTTGCGGGATCGGCATCATCGCCACCTGCTGCGCAGTGTTGGAGCCCACGCGCTCGTCACGCGGCGGAATACCGAAGTACTCGCGGTAGCACTTGGAGAAGTGGGGGGTAGACACGAAGCCGCACACCGACGCCACTTCGATGATCGACATCGGCGTCTGCTTCAGCAGCTGCCGGGCGCGGATCAGGCGCAGCTTCAGGTAGTAACGCGACGGCGAACAGTGCAGGTACTTCTGGAACAGGCGCTCGAGCTGCCGGCGCGATACCGACACGTACACTGCCAGTTCGTCCAGGTCGATCGGCTCTTCAAGGTTGGCCTCCATCAACGCGACGATTTCCTGCAGCTTAGGCTGGTTGGTGCCAAGCATGTGCTTGAGCGGCACGCGCTGGTGATCCTGCTCGTTGCGGATGCGCTCGTAGACGAACATTTCGGAAATCGCTGCCGACAGTTCACGGCCGTGGTCGCGGCTGATCAGGTGCAGCATCATGTCCAGCGGCGCGGTGCCGCCGGAGCTGGTAAAGCGGTTACGGTCGAGGGTGAACAGGCGGGTACTCATGTTGACCCGCGGGTAGGCCTCCTGCATGGCCGCCAGGCATTCCCAGTGCACGCTGCAATCGAAACCATCCAGCAGACCCGCACAGGCCAAGGCCCAGCTACCGGTACATACCGCGCCCAGACGGCGCGACTGACGGGCCTGGGTTTGCAACCAGGTGACATGCTCGCGGGTAACGCTGCGCTGGATGCCCACGCCGCCACAGACAATCACGGTATCGATGGGCGGCGCACTGTGCATGGCGGCGTCAGGGGTTATCTGCAAGCCATCGCTGGCCCACACCTGCCCACCATCGGCGGTGAGGGTGTGCCAGCGGTACAGTTCGCGGCCGGAAAGCTGGTTGGCCATGCGCAGCGGCTCCACGGCCGATGCCAGGGAAATGAGGGTGAAATTGTCCAGTAGGAGAAACCCGATGGACTGGGGGGCTGTGCGGTTCTGGGTTGGGTTCCCGGAGGTGTACGACGTCATCGCGATTTCTCCTCACACAAATGCAGGGTGTGCCTCAGGCGAGCACTGATTTCTTGTTATGTATGGCCCCGGTTTCATGTGCAGGGGCCTTGGTGCCAATCTCAACGCAAACGCCGTGCCTGAAATTGAACGGCTATCCAAAAAAACCTGAAAACGACGCCTTTGTTAGACAAATCAGGTGCTTTGATCGAGTTGGCCAATCTTCGTAGAACGGGCGTGCTAGGCGCTGTGCGTGTAACGGCTGAGCAATTTGGTGACACGCGCAGTGTAGGATGCCCAGAAACGACACTATTGAGTGTCACCGACAACGCCCACACTGATAACGACACCCGACGATCGGTATGCGCCGCGCTTGCACCATTAGGGGGCATTGGGGGGCGGTGCTGCACCTGCCTCAAACTCAAGGGCGTCTTCGCGGGTAAACCCGCTCCCACATGTACAGCACCGCGAGCGAGAGCAACGCAGTACCTGTGGGAGCGGGTTCACCCGCGAAGAGGCCCTTGATGTCAGATAAAGCTATCAGCACTCGATCGCGCTGACTGCCAAACCACCGCGCGAGGTCTCTTTGTACTTGTCGTGCATGTCGGCCCCGGTATCGCGCATGGTGCGGATTACCTGGTCGAGGGAAATGAAGTGCTCGCCATCACCACGCAGGGCCATCTGCACCGCGTTGATGGCCTTTACCGCAGCAATCGCGTTGCGCTCGATGCATGGCACCTGTACCAACCCGCCGACCGGGTCGCAGGTCAGGCCCAGGTTGTGCTCCAGGGCAATTTCGGCAGCGTTCTCCACCTGAGGCGGGGTCGCGCCCAGTACTTGGGCAAGGCCCGCTGCTGCCATGGCGCAAGCCGAGCCGACTTCACCCTGGCAGCCCACTTCGGCACCGGAGATCGACGCATTCTTCTTGCACAGGATGCCCACCGCGGCAGCACCGAGGAAGAAGTCGACCACGCTGGATTCATCCACCGCATCGCTGAAGCGCATGTAATAGTGCAGCACCGCCGGGATGATGCCCGCCGCACCGTTGGTCGGCGCGGTCACCATGCGCCCACCGGCGGCGTTTTCTTCGTTGACCGCCAAGGCGAACAGGTTGACCCATTCCATGGCGCTCATGGTCGAGCCGATCACGTTGGGCTTGCCGATTTCCTGCAGGCTGCGGTGCAGCTTTGCGGCGCGGCGGCGCACGTTCAACCCGCCGGGCAGCGTGCCTTCGTACTTGAGGCCGTTGTTGACGCATTCCTGCATGGCTTCCCACAGCTTGTGCAAGCCGGCGCGGATCTCTTCCTCGCTGCGCCAGACCTTCTCGTTGGCCATCATCAATTGCGACACGCTGAGGTCGTTTTGCTTGCACAGGCGCAGCAGTTCGGCGGCGCTGTTGAAGTCGTACGGCAGCACCGTCTGGTCGGCATCCAGTACGCCACTGGCGGCCTGAGCGGCATCAACCACGAAGCCGCCACCCACCGAGTAATAGGTGTCGCGATGCAGCTCGCCCTGCTCGCCTTCGGCGATCAGGGTCATCGCGTTGGGGTGGTACGGCAGGTTCTCGTCCAGCAGCAGCATGTCGCGGGCCCAGACGAATTCGATGGGCAGGCGGCTGTCCAGCTGCAGGGTGTTGGTTTCGCGCAGGTCGGCGATACGCGGCGCGATCTGGGTCGGGTCGATGGCGTCCGGCCATTCACCCATCAGGCCCATGATGGTGGCATTGTCGGTGCCATGCCCCACCCCCGTGGCCGACAGCGAGCCATACAGGCGCACTTCGATCCGCTTCACACGTTCCAGCTCGCCGCGTTCGCGCAGGCCCTGGACGAACAGGGCGCCAGCACGCATGGGGCCGACGGTGTGGGAGCTGGAGGGCCCGACACCGATCTTGAACAGGTCGAACACGCTGATGGCCATTGTCGAATCACCTCTTGCTGGGCTTGTCTCTGCGCGCCATGCGCAGGGCGGGGCAGCTGCTAGGCTGAAGCAGCGGGCCGCCTTGAATGCACGCATCATCGGGCTTTTACCAACCCCCTCGCCGTCTGCAACCGACGTACTTTTGTCCAGCAGCGCCGCGCTGTTTTCTACCGGGGAGCTGCCCTCGCCACGCCGCTTTCCGGCGGCCTGGTGACGTAAAAATGCGGCTGAGGGGGTGGAAAAATCCATAAGCGACATCGCCCATACTGGATACGACCCGTTCCGTACTGGTTACGACCCCACCAGTAGGCGATTGCCCAGCGCTGGAGGATTATCGAAAGCGACTCGTAAAGCACGGCCACGCATCCTGCCCTCTGCAGGCCTGGTCGACCGGACCCTGAGAAAGCCCGGCGACCCACGCGAACCCGAAGACAAAATCACAGGAGTCCATCCATGAAAGGTTCACCCTCGCTGTTGCTGGTTGCGTTGCTGTCCGCGCCTTTGCTGGCCCAGGCCGCCGAACCCGAGCAATGTCAGACGGTACGGTTCTCGGATGTCGGCTGGACCGACATCACTGTAACCACCGCGACCACCAGCGTTGTGCTCGAAGCACTGGGTTACAAGACCCACACCACCATGATCTCGGTACCGGTGACCTACAAGTCGCTGGCCACCGGCAAGGACCTGGACGTGTTTCTCGGCAACTGGATGCCGACCATGGAGAACGACATCAAGCAGTACCGCGACGCCGGCACTGTCGAAACAGTGCGCGCCAACCTGGAAAACGCCAAGTACACCTTGGCCGTACCCCAGGCGCTGTATGACAAGGGCCTGAAGGATTTCAGCGACATTCCCAAGTTCAAGAAGGAGCTGGACGGCAAGATCTACGGCATCGAGCCCGGCAACGATGGCAACCGCACCATCCAGAGCATGATCGACAAGAACGCCTTCGGCCTGAAGGACGCCGGCTTCAAGATCGTCCAGTCCAGCGAGGCCGGCATGCTGTCGCAGGTTGACCGTGCGCAGAAGCGCGGCGAGGCCATCGTGTTCCTCGGCTGGGAACCGCACCCGATGAACACTCGCTTCAAGATGCAGTACCTGACCGGCGGGGACGAGTTCTTCGGCCCCGACTTTGGCAAGGCGACCGTATTGACCAACACCCGCAAGGGCTATGTGCAGGAATGCAGCAACGTTGGCCAGCTGTTGAAGAACCTGTCGTTCGAGCTCAAGGATGAAAGCACCATGATGGGCTATGTCCTGGACGACAAGATGAAACCCGAGGCGGCGGCCAAGAAGTGGCTCAAGGACAACCCTGGCAAACTGGATGCCTGGCTGGCCGGCGTAACCACCGTGGATGGCAAACCCGGCCTTGAGGCGGCCAAGGCCAAGCTGACGCAATAACGAAATACGCAATAGCGCTACCTCGGGGCAGGCCCATGCCTGCCCCGGGTTGATTTCAATCTATGCAGGTGGAAGCTCGCTATCATGCTTATCGATCAGAAAATACCCCTGGGCCAGTACATCGCGTCGTTCGTCGAGTGGCTGACCCAGAACGGCGCGAATTACTTCGACGCCATCGCGCAAGGCCTGGAGTTCATGATCCATGGCGTCACCAGCGCCCTGACTTTCTTCAATCCGTTCGTGCTCATCGCTCTGTTCGCCGCCTTGGCGCATTTCATTCAGCGCAAGTGGGCGCTGACCGCATTCGTGGCCTTGTCGTTCCTGCTGATCCTCAACCTGGGTTACTGGCAGGAAACCATGGAAACCCTGGCGCAGGTCACCTTCGCCACAGTGGTTTGCGTGGCCATCGGCGTGCCACTGGGCATCGTCGCCGCGCACAAACCGATGTTCTATACCGCCATGCGCCCGGTACTCGACCTGATGCAGACGGTACCTACCTTCGTCTACCTGATCCCCACCCTGACCCTGTTCGGCCTGGGTGTGGTGCCGGGGCTGATCTCGACGGTGGTGTTCGCCATCGCCGCGCCGATCCGTCTCACCTATCTGGGCATCTGCGACGTCCCGCAGGAGCTGATGGACGCCGGCAAGGCGTTTGGCTGCTCGCGACGCCAGCTGCTCACCCGTATCGAACTGCCGCACGCGATGCCAAGCATCGCCGCCGGCGTTACCCAGTGCATCATGCTGTCGCTGTCGATGGTGGTGATCGCCGCTCTGGTCGGCGCTGACGGCCTGGGCAAACCTGTGGTCAACGCACTGAACACCGCCGATATTTCCCTGGGCTTCGAAGCGGGCCTGGCGATCGTGCTGCTGGCGATCATGCTCGACCGTATCTGCAAGCAACCGGACCTGCCGGTAAGGGGTGAAGCATGAGCATCATTCGTTTCGAAGACGTCGACGTCATCTTCTCCAACAAGCCGCGCGAAGCGCTGGCCCTGCTCGACCAGGGCCAGACCCGCGAGCAGATCCTCAAGCAGACCGGCCTGGTGGTGGGTGTCGAGAAGGCCAACCTGGATATCCAGAAAGGCGAGATCTGTGTGCTGATGGGCCTGTCCGGTTCGGGCAAGTCGAGTTTGCTGCGCTGCATCAACGGCCTGAACACCGTCAGCCGCGGCAAGCTGTTCGTCGAGCACGAAGGCAAGCATATCGACATTGCCCACTGCACCCCCGCCGAGCTGAAGATGATGCGCACCAAGCGCATTGCCATGGTGTTCCAGAAATTCGCCCTGATGCCTTGGCTGACCGTGCGCGAGAACATCAGCTTTGGCCTGGAAATGCAGGGCCGCCCCGAGAAGGAACGGCGCAAGCTGGTCGACGAGAAGCTCGAGCTGGTGGGCCTGACCCAGTGGCGCAACAAGAAACCGGACGAACTGTCTGGTGGCATGCAGCAGCGCGTGGGCCTGGCCCGGGCGCTGGCGATGGATGCCGACATCCTGCTGATGGACGAACCGTTTTCGGCACTGGATCCGCTGATCCGCCAGGGCCTGCAGGACGAGTTGCTTGGTCTGCAGGCGAAGCTGAGCAAGACCATCGTGTTCGTCAGCCACGACCTGGACGAGGCGCTGAAGCTGGGTAGCCGCATCGCCATCATGAAGGATGGCCGGATCATCCAGTACAGCAAGCCGGAAGAGATCGTGCTCAACCCGGCCGACGAGTATGTACGTACCTTCGTCGCCCACACCAACCCGCTGAACGTGCTGTGCGGGCGCAGCCTGATGCGCAGCCTGGACAACTGCAAGCGGGTGAATGGTTCGGTATGCCTGGACCCGGGTATCGACTCGTGGCTGGACCTGGGCGAAGGTGGCTCGATCAAGCGCGCACGCCAAGGGCAGAACGGGCTGGACCTGCAGAACTGGGCACCTGGGCAGGATGTTGAGCTGCTGGGCCGCCGCCCAACGTTGGTCAATGCCGATATCGGCATGCGCGAGGCGCTACAGATTCGTTACCAGACCGGCAACAAGCTGGTGTTGCAGGACAACGACAAGGTGGTGGGGATTCTTGGGGATACCGAGCTGTACCACGCATTGCTCGGCAAGAATCACGGTTGATGCCATTGGGGCCGCGTTGCGGCCCATCGCCGGCAAGCCAGCTCTTACATTGGCAGCGCAGGCCCTGAGCCTTGTGCGGTCCCTGTGGGAGCTGGCTTGCCGGCGATGGGCTGCAAAGCAGCCCCAATTAATCGATCAGCGAACGACGATCCCGCGCGAAGCCATGTAGGCCTTGGCTTCCGGCACTGTGTACTCACCAAAGTGGAAGATGCTGGCCGCCAGAACCGCACTGGCGTGCCCTTCCAGAATACCGTCAGCCAGGTGCTGCAGGTTACCCACCCCACCCGAGGCAATCACCGGAATACCCAGCGCATCACTGATCGCACGGGTAACGCCCAGGTCGAAGCCGTTCTTCATGCCGTCCTGGTCCATGCTGGTCAGCAGGATCTCGCCAGCCCCCAGGCCTTCCATCTTCTTCGCCCATTCAACGGCATCCAGCCCGGTCGGTTTGCGCCCGCCGTGGGTGAAAATCTCCCAGCGCGGTTGCTCACCCGGCCCGGACACCTTCTTGGCGTCGATGGCGACAACGATGCACTGCGAACCGAAACGGTCCGCTGCCTCGCCGACAAACTCCGGGTTGAACACTGCGGCCGTGTTGATCGAGACCTTGTCGGCACCGGCATTGAGCAGGTTGCGGATGTCCTGCACAGTGCGCACGCCACCGCCCACGGTCAGCGGGATGAACACCTGGCTGGCCATGCGCTCGACGGTATGCAGCGTGGTGTCGCGGCCATCGACGCTGGCGGTGATGTCGAGGAAGGTGATTTCGTCGGCACCTTGCTCGTCGTAGCGACGGGCGATTTCCACCGGGTCGCCGGCATCACGGATGTTCTCGAACTTGACGCCCTTGACCACCCGGCCGTTGTCCACGTCCAGGCAAGGGATGATGCGCTTGGCCAGTGCCATGGTTCAGTCCTCAGCCTTGGTAGTTGTCGCAGAAGGCCTGGGCCTCGGCGACATCGAGAGTGCCTTCGTAGATGGCACGGCCGGTGATGGCGCCGATGATGCCCGGGGCCTTGGCGTCCAGCAGGGCCTTGATGTCGCCCAGGTTGTGGATGCCGCCCGAGGCGATCACGGGGATCGAGGTGGCTTCTGCCAGTGCCTTGGTGAACGGCACGTTGCAGCCCTGCATCATGCCGTCCTTGGCGATGTCGGTGTAGACGATCGCCGAGACGCCATCGGCCTCGAAACGCTTGGCCAGGTCGATGACCTGAACCGAGCTCACTTCAGCCCAGCCGTCGGTGGCGACGAAGCCATCCTTGGCGTCCAGGCCAACGATGACCTTGCCCGGGAAGGCCTTGCACGCTTCGGCAACGAACTCCGGCTGCTTGACCGCCTTGGTGCCGATGATCACGTAGCTGACGCCGGCCTTGACGTAATGCTCGATGGTTTCCAGCGAGCGGATGCCTCCGCCGATCTGGATCGGCAGGGTCGGGTAGCGCTTGGCAATGGCGGTGACCACTTCACCGTTGACCGGCTGGCCTTCGAAGGCGCCGTTGAGGTCGACCAGGTGCAGGCGGCGGCAGCCACCCTCGACCCACTTGGCGGCCATGCTCACCGGGTCGTCGGAAAATACCGTGGAGTCTTCCATGCGGCCCTGGCGCAGGCGCACGCAGGCACCGTCCTTCAGATCGATAGCGGGGATAATCAGCATCTTGGGAACCTGTCTGTTCTTGGGGTTTCAGGGCTTCTCGAGCGCCCACAGATCACTTTCGATGCTCTCGAACCGCTCCTTGAGGTGCAGCTGAACATCGGCAATCGCCCTGTTGTAGTAATGGGGTGCAATTTCTTTGCTGAACAACTCGAGGACTTCGGCCACTTCGAACGACCCCAGCTCCAGCTCGAAACGGTCTTCGAGGAAGCGCTTGAGCGTGTGCAGCGCTTCGCGCTCCTGCTCGGGGGCCAGGGTGATGACAGGGGCCTTGGTCTTCGACCTGCTCATTTACCAGCGCCCGTCCCAGGCAACGAAGTTCTGCAGCAGCTGCAGGCCATGGGTATGGCTCTTCTCCGGGTGGAACTGCACGGCAAAGCGCGAGCCATCGGCCAGCGCAGCGGCGAAATCGACACCGTAATGGCCGCGGCCGACCACCTGGGCCGGCTTGCCGGCATTGATGTAGTAGCTGTGCACGAAGTAGAACCGCGCACGGTCGGGGATGTCGTGCCAAAGCGGGTGGTCGTTGGTCTGGCCGACTTCGTTCCAGCCCATGTGCGGCACCTTCAGGTGCTCACCGTCTTCCTGCAGGTCTTTGCCGAAGAAGCGCACCTGGCCGGGGAACATGCCGATGCAGTCGACACCGTCGTTTTCTTCGCTGTGGTCGAGCAGCGCCTGCATACCCACGCAAATGCCGAGGAACGGGCGATCCTGGCTGACCTCGCGCACCAGGCTGTCGAAGCCCAGGCGGCGGATTTCGGCCATGCAGTCGCGAATCGCGCCCACGCCCGGGAATACCACGCGGTCGGCTTCGCGGATGACCGTGGCATCGCTGGTGACCAGCACCTTACCGGCCCCTACATGCTCGAGCGCCTTGGCCACCGAGTGCAGGTTGCCCATGCCATAGTCGATTACGGCTACCGTCTGCATTTACAGGCACCCTTTGGTGGAAGGCATCTGCCCGGCCATGCGCTCGTCGAGGGTAATGGCCATGCGCAGAGCGCGGCCGAAAGCCTTGAACACGGTCTCGATCTGGTGGTGGGTGTTGTGGCCACGCAGGTTGTCGATGTGCAGGGTCACCAGGGCGTGGTTGACGAAGCCCTGGAAGAACTCCTGGAACAAGTCGACATCGAAGCCACCGACGCTGGCGCGGGTATACGGGACGTGCATCTGCAGGCCCGGGCGACCGGAGAAGTCGATGACCACGCGCGACAGCGCTTCGTCCAGAGGCACATAAGCGTGGCCGTAGCGGAAGATGCCCTTCTTGTCACCGATGGCCTGGGCGAATGCCATGCCCAGGGTGATGCCGACGTCTTCGACGGTATGGTGATCGTCGATATGCGTGTCACCCTTGCACTCGATATCCAGATCGATCAGCCCATGGCGAGCAATCTGGTCCAGCATGTGTTCAAGGAAAGGCACACCGATATCGAATCGGGCCTTGCCACTGCCATCGAGGTTGATCGAGCACTTGACCTGGGTTTCCAGGGTATTGCGCTCGACGGAAGCCTTACGTTCGACCATCACCAGCTCCGCAAAATCATTAGGCGAAAAGGGCTTCATTATAGGCCTAGAACGCGCTGGCTTGAAACGCGGATGACATATGGCAAAACGAGGAATTACGCAGGCTGGATACCGTTACAAGTCTATACAACCCGGTGACCTGGGATGATCTGGGGCTGCTTTGCAGCCCATCGCCGGCAAGCCAGCTCCCACTTGGACCGCGCTGCCCTCAAGGCCTGCGCAGTACCTGTGGGAGCTGGCTTGCCGGCGATAGGGCCGGTACAGCCAGCGAAGTCAGCCGGTTTTACCACTGATCAATGGAACAGCACAGCCGTCTTCTGCAGGGTAATCCAAACGCCCCAGGCCAACGGCACGACCACCACTGCCCAGGCCAGCAGCACCAGTGGCAGGCTACCCGGCGCCGCCTTCCACTCCAGCGAGCGCGCCCCGTCGGCGCCCTTGTCATGGCTCAACGCCCGCTCGGCAGCCAGTTCGGCATCGCTCATGAAATGCTTGTCGGCCACCGGCCGCACCAGCATGTTGCAGACGAAGCCCAGCACCAACAGGCCGGCGAGGATGTACAAGGTCATGTCATAGGCAGCTGCACGCTCCACCCCTGCCGCCAACTGGTACTCGCGCAGGTAGGTGATAAGCACCGGCCCCAGAACCCCCGCCGCTGCCCAGGCAGTCAGCAGGCGGCCATGAATGGCGCCGACCATCTGCGTGCCGAACAGGTCGGCCAGGTAGGCCGGTACCGTGGCAAACCCACCACCGTACATCGACAGGATGATGCAGAACGCCGCCACGAACAGCGCCACGTTACCCAGGTGCCCCATGTTCGGCACCAGGCTGTACAAGCCTACGCCCAAGGCAAAGAAGGCGAAATAGGTGTTCTTGCGGCCAATGTAGTCCGAGAACGACGCCCAGAAGAACCGCCCGCCGATGTTGAACAGGCTCAGCAGGCCGGTGAAGCCGGCGGCGATCGCCGCAATCTGCGCCAGCTGGGCGCTGTTCAGCTCACTGAAGCTCAGCCCGTTGCCCAGCAGCTTGCCGGCGAACACTTCCTGCAACAAGGGCGAAGCCATGCCGAGGATGCCGATACCGGCCGACACGTTCAGGCACAGCACCAGCCAGATCAGCGCGAACTGCGGGGTCTTCCAGGCCACGCTGACGTGTACGTGGCGGTCGGTGACCATGGTATTGCCAGCTTTCTTCACTGGGGCGCTCCAGCCTTCTGGCTTCCAGCCGGTGGGCGGTACGCGATACGCCAGGGCACCGGCGGTCATGAACACGAAGTAGATCGCCGCCATGACGACGAAGCTCTGCCACACGCCCACTTCCTGCGCATTGCCGAAATGGCCCATCAGCGCGGTGGCCAGCGGTGCACCGACCATGGCCCCGCCACCGAAGCCCATGATCGCCATGCCGGTGGCCATGCCGCGCTTGTCCGGGAACCACTTGATCAGGGTCGAAACCGGCGAGATGTAGCCCAGGCCCAGGCCGATACCACCGATTACGCCGGAACCCAGCCACATCAGCCACAGCTGGTGGGTTTTCACGCCAATCGCTGAAATCAGCATGCCGCCGCACCAGCACAGTGCCGACACCAGGCCGGCCTTGCGCGGGCCCGCGTGCTCCAGCCAACCACCCAGCACGGCCGCCGAGCAACCGAGGAAGACGAAGAACAGGGTGTAGATCCAGCTCAGCATGGAAATCGGCCAATCGCATTCGGCGCTGAACATACGGGCCATGAAGCCCATGTCCGCTGCGCAGGCAACTGGAGCGGTGATGCCAAGGGCTTGCGACAGCGGCAGCCAGAACACCGAGAAGCCATAGGCCATGCCGATGCACAGATGTATGGCCAGGGCGGCCGGCGGGACCAGCCAGCGGTTGAAGCCCGGACGGGCGATGATGCGCTCCTTCGACAGGAAGCCTGGCGCACTGGCCAAGGTCCCCGCCGCGACGGTACTGCTCATGGATCAGATCCTTCTTATAGGGAGGGTGCAGGCAAAGCGGCGCAAGGGTAGCAGCATCAAGCAGCGTGAAAGCAATCTGATATCGTTAATTTTTGCTCGGCTGAAACGGTCATGTTGCCTTTACCGGCCCTATCGCCGGCAAGCCAACTCCCACAAGTACCCCACCTACCTCGGGAACAGCGCGATCCCTGTGGGAGCTGGCTTGCCGGCGATAGGGCCAGTTCAGGCCGCACGTTCGGAACTGACAAAATCATGGCTGTCGAAAGCCGTACCATCTGATGCACGCATAGGAAATGTCTCGTATCTCTGGTCGAATACGCAGGGGCAACCACTGCGGCGCTATACTCTGGCGCCTGAATTTCAAAAACGGACTACAAGGACTCGCCCATGAAAGCGTTCGGCAAAATCCTGGGACTTGGGCTTCTCGGGTTGCTGCTGATCATCGTGGCGCTGGGCTTCGCCCTGACCCACCTCTTCGATCCCAACGACTACAAAGACGAGATTCGCCAGCTGGCACGTGACAAGGCTCACGTCGAGCTGACCCTCAACGGGGACATCGGCTGGAGCCTGTTCCCGTGGCTGGGCCTGGAGTTGCACGAAGCGAGCATTGCCACCTTGAACAAACCCAAGGAGCCGTTCGCCGACCTGCAGATGCTCGGCCTGTCGGTGCGTGTGCTGCCACTGCTGCGCCGCGAAGTGCAAATGAGCGACGTGCGCGTCGAGGGCCTGAACCTGACCCTGGCCCGTGACGAACAGGGCCATGGCAACTGGGAAGACATCGGCAAGCCATTGTCCGCGCAGAACGGCACCAGCGCCGATACGCAGGCCAGTGCTCCGGCCCAGGCACCAGCTGAACAGGCGTCGGCACCGGTCGCCAGCAACGAACGCGCCGTCAAGCTGGACATCGACAGCCTGACCGTGAACAACGCACGCGTGCAGTACACCGATGCGAAGACCGGCCAGAGCTACAGCGCCGAAAGTATCCAGCTGAGCACCGGTCCGGTCCACGAAGGGGCGAACATTCCGCTCAAGGCCAGCGCCTTCCTAAGTGCCAGCCAGCCGAACATCAAGGCCCGCACCGAACTGGCCGGCGAGCTGCGCTTCGACCGCAAGCTCAAGCGCTACAACTTCGAAGACATGCGCCTGTCGGGCGAAACCTCGGGCGAGCCCACCGGCGGCAAGACCGTGACCTTCGCTGCCCAAGGCCAGGTGCTGGTCGACCTGGCCGCCAATGTCGCCTCGTGGAACGGCCTGAAAGTCTCGGCCAACCAGCTGCGCGCCCTGGGCGAACTGAACCTGCGTGACCTGGACAAGGCGCCACAGCTTAGCGGTGGCCTGTCCATCGCCCAGTTCGACCTGCGCACCTTCCTCGACAGCATCGGCCGCCCGCTGCCGGCCACCAACGACCCGGCGGCCTTCGCCAAGCTGGAACTGGTCACCCGCCTGCAGGGCACGCCGAACAGCCTGGCCCTGGAAGACCTGGCGGTGAAGCTGGATGACAGCACATTCAGTGGCCGCGTGGCCGTCGAAGACTTCGCCAAACAGGCTCTGCGCCTGCAGCTCAAGGGCGACACCTTCAACGCCGACCGCTACCTGCCGGCCGAGAGTGAAGAGGCCAAGGGCGCCACTGCCGCGCGCCAGGCCGAGATCAAGCAACAGGAAGCCAGCGCGGTCGCCGGCCCTGGCACCACGCCGCTTCCCAACGCCCCGACCCAGGTCGCCTGGAGCGACGACAAGCTGCTGCCGGTCGACCGCCTACGCGCCCTGGACTTGCAGGCCGACCTGGCCTTCGGCTCGCTGACCCTGGACAAACTGCCGATCGAAGAGGCCCAGCTCAAGGCCACCGGCCAGGGCGGCCTGCTGACCCTGCAAACCCTGCGCGGTGAACTGTACAACGGCACCTTCGAGGCCAAGGGCACCGTCGATGTGCGCCCTGCCGTGCCGCAACTGGGCGTCAATACCAGCATCCAGCGGGTGCCGGTGGAACACTTCATCAAGACCGAGGGCAAGGAACAGACGCCACCGGTCAAAGGCCTGCTGACCCTGGCCAGCGACCTGACCGCCACCGGCAACAGCCAGAAGGCCCTGGTCGACACCCTCAACGGCAACGCCAACTTCGTCATCAACGACGGCGTGCTGGTCAATGCCAACCTGGAACAGCAGCTGTGCAAGGCCATCGCCACGCTGAACCGCAAATCGCTCACCGGCGAGCCACGCGGCAAGGACACCCCGTTCCAGGAACTGCGCGGCAGCCTGGTGGTGCGCAATGGCGTTGCCAACAACCCGGACCTCAAGGCGCGCATTCCGGGCTTGACCGTCAATGGCCATGGTGACCTCGACCTGCGTGTACTGGGCATGGACTACAACGTTGGCGTGGTCGTCGAAGGCGACCAGCGCGCCATGCCGGACCCGGCCTGCCAGGTCAACGAACGCTATGTGGGTGTCGAAATACCGCTGCGCTGCCGCGGCCCGCTTGAGCTGGGCGCCAAAGCCTGTCGCCTGGACCAGGACGGCCTGGGCAAGGTTGCCGCCAAGCTGGCCGGCAACCGCCTGCAGGACAAGATCGATGAAAAACTCGGAGACAAAGTGAGCCCTGAATTGAAAGACGCGCTCAAGGGGCTGTTCAAGCGATGAGCCCCGAGCAGTTCTCCAGCGCTGTGCTGGATTGGTATGACGAACACGGCCGGCACGACCTGCCCTGGCAACAGGGCATCAACCCATACCGGGTGTGGGTGTCGGAAATCATGTTGCAGCAGACCCAGGTCAGCACCGTGCTCAACTACTTCGACCGCTTCATGCAGGCCCTGCCGACCGTGCAGGCCCTGGCCGAGGCGCCGGAGGACGAGGTGCTGCACCTGTGGACGGGCCTGGGCTACTACACCCGGGCACGCAACCTGCAAAAGGCCGCTAAGATCGTGGTCGAACAGCATGGCGGCGAATTCCCGCGCAGTGTCGAGCAGCTCACCGAGCTGCCTGGCATCGGCCGCTCCACCGCCGGTGCCATCGCCAGCATCAGCATGGGCATCCGCGCACCGATCCTCGACGGCAACGTCAAGCGCGTGCTGGCCCGCTACACCGCCCAGGCTGGCTACCCCGGCGAGCCCAAGGTGGCCAACCAGCTGTGGGCCACGGCCGAACGCTTTACCCCGCAGCAGCGATCCAACCACTACACCCAGGCGATGATGGACATGGGCGCCACGCTGTGCACTCGCAGCAAGCCCAGTTGCCTGATCTGCCCGCTGCAGCGAGGCTGCGAAGCGCACCTGCACGGTGAGGAAACCCGCTACCCCGAGCCCAAGCCGCGCAAGGCACTGCCGCAACGCCGCACACTGATGCCGCTGCTGGCCAACCACGAAGGCGCCATCCTGCTTTACCGACGCCCGTCCAGCGGCCTGTGGGGTGGTTTGTGGAGCCTGCCGGAACTGGACGACATCGCCCAGCTCGACGACCTG
This sequence comes from Pseudomonas sp. B10(2017), assembly GCF_002113295.1. Classification (NCBI taxonomy): domain Bacteria; kingdom Pseudomonadati; phylum Pseudomonadota; class Gammaproteobacteria; order Pseudomonadales; family Pseudomonadaceae; genus Pseudomonas; species Pseudomonas sp. B10(2017). The sequence continues at coordinate 147,399 of NZ_NEJU01000004.1, read as the reverse complement.
GCCTACCAACACGGCCTTCGCCTGGCTGACAGCCGCGCCATGGACGGCCTGACCCATACCTTCAGCCACTTCCAGCTGGCGATCGAGCCCTGGCTGGTGCGCGTCGACCCGGTCGGCCAGCACGTGGCCGAGGCCGACTGGCTCTGGTATAACCTCGCCACCCCGCCGCGCCTGGGCCTCGCCGCCCCGGTGAAAAAGCTGCTCAAACGCGCGGCCGACGAACTGATTGCAGGAGACGCCCGATGACCCGCACCGTGATGTGCCGCAAGTACAAAGAAGAACTGCCAGGCCTGGAACGCCCGCCCTACCCCGGCGCCAAGGGCCAGGACATCTTCGAACACATCTCGCAGAAAGCGTGGGCCGACTGGCAGAAGCACCAGACCATGCTGATCAACGAAAAACGCCTGAACATGATGAACGCCGAGGACCGCAAATTCCTCCAGGGTGAGATGGACAAGTTTTTCGCCGGCGAAGAATACGCCCAGGCGGAAGGCTACGTTCCACCCTCGGAATGACCCCACGGAACGTAAGCGACGGAATTAATTTAAAATTTTTTCAAAAAGTCGTTGACGAGCGGTCTGAAAGTCTATTTAATTCACCTCGTCGCCCAGATAGCTCAGTCGGTAGAGCAGAGGATTGAAAATCCTCGTGTCGGCGGTTCGACTCCGTCTCTGGGCACCACCTTCAAGCTTCTGGTGGTTGCAAAGTTACCCGAAGCGACAACAAGAAACCCGCCTAGTGTGGGTTTTTTGTTGTCTGTGTTTTTTGTCCTCCAGGAAAGCCCCCGCCTCATCAAGGGGGGGCCGCACTACAAAAACGCTTAACCCTCATACTCACTCTGCGTCATCTGCCCCAAGTAGGAGACGCTCAACAAATGCAGCGTCTGGCCCGGGACCGAATCGGCGATTTTCTTGATGTCCGCAGCGGTCACCCGATAGCTGTCAGCAGGCAGAGTTCCCGAGCGGTAACCCACCTCCTCGCCGTCTTCGTCATAGCTGATGAAGTTGAGATAAAAGTAGTGCTTCATGCGTAACCTCCAGTTCAAGTGCCCCACACCGTGCGAGGCTTACGCAGCCTATTTGGCGCTTGCAGCCCACAACAGGTGGAACCGATGACACGGTGGCGCCAGGCCATTAGCCATTGACCCGCATCAACGAGGCAGCCGCCAACTCTCGATAGCATGGAGCATGGACATCCGACCCGATCCGCAAGGACCTCCATGAGCGAAGAATCCCCCCTCCTGCTCCCCGCTCCCAGCGAGCCCGCCATCACCACAGCCCGCATGCGCCGCCCACGCCAGCGCAAGCCGGAGCCGACGATCACCAGCATCAGCCAGCAACCTGCAGCACTGGAAGTCGCCACCGCCCCCAAGGGCAGCAACGAAGACAGCACCTCGGCCCGCCTGCCGGCCAGCTACCCCTACCGCACCCGCATGCGTCGCCAGGACTACGAAAAGGCCAAGCACGCACTGCAGATCGAGTTGCTGAAGGTACAGAGCTGGGTTAAGGCAACCGGCCAGCGCGTGGTGATCCTGTTCGAAGGGCGCGATGCCGCAGGCAAGGGCGGCACCATCAAGCGCTTCATGGAGCACCTTAACCCTCGCGGTGCGCGCATCGTTGCCCTGGAAAAGCCTTCCGAGCAGGAAAAAGGCCAGTGGTACTTCCAGCGCTACATCCAGCACCTGCCCACAGCGGGCGAAATGGTGTTCTTCGACCGCTCCTGGTACAACCGCGCCGGGGTCGAAAAGGTGATGGATTTCTGCTCGCCGCTGCAATACCTGGAATTCATGCGCCAGGCCCCGGAGCTGGAGCGGATGTTGTGCAACAGCGGCATCCTGCTGTTCAAGTACTGGTTCTCGGTGAACCGCGAAGAGCAGCTGCGCCGCTTCATCTCGCGCCGGGACGACCCACTGAAGCACTGGAAGCTGTCACCCATCGATATCAAGTCGCTGGACAAGTGGGACGACTACACCGCTGCCAAGGAGGCGATGTTCTTCCATACCGATACTGCCGATGCGCCATGGACCGTGATCAAGTCCGATGACAAGAAGCGTGCGCGGATCAACTGCATCCGGCACTTCCTGCATTCGCTGGATTACCCGGGCAAGGACCACAGCGTGGCGCATGCACCGGATGCGCTGCTGGTCGGGCGCGCATCGCGAGGTTTCGAGGAAGATGAGGCAGAGCCGCAGGCCAGTTGAATCGGCGTGCCTGCTGCGCTTCAATACGCGCAATTTCCGCCCCACCAAGGATTCACCCCATGGCCACCCCTACCAAGCAACAGAAACGCGCCAAGCGCGCCGCCAGCAAGGCCAAGCAGAACCGCATGGTACGCAGCGGCCAGGCAGTCAAGGCCAGCGCAGGCGACAGCGCCAGCATCGAGCAGGTGTATAACAAGGCCATGGAATCGGGCAGCTACGAGCCACTGTTCAAGAAAATGAAGGAAGCCCAGGAAGGCGGCCTGGTGCCGATGATTTCGGTGTTCTTGGTAGACCCGCTGCTGGCCCTGGTGCTCAAGGGACACAAGGAAGAACACGCCACCGACTACATCGTGCTGGTGTTCAATGCCTACCGCAAATGGCTGGACGGGGCCGACGAAGAGGCCACCATGGCCTGGCTGGAGAGCGATGAGTTCCAGGCAGCTTATGTGGCGGCTTCTGAACTGGTTGCCAAGCAGCAACAGCAGCAGAAGCAGTTTGGTTGACAGGGCCATGTGACCTGCCCCGGCCCATTCGCGGGTAAACCCGCTCCCACAGGGATATCACAGAAATTAAGATATGTGGTGTACCTGTGGGAGCGGGTTTACCCGCGAACAGGCCGGTACAGTCCACAAAAAAGGCCGCGCCCTTCACAGGACGCGGCCTTTTCATTTCAGCTAGCGCAGATCAGTTATCCAGCGCCACCCGCCCGGCAGCTTCACGCTTGCGGTGCACCAGCAAGCCAGCCGCCACCACACCAATGCTCAGCAGTGCGGTCGCGATGATTTCGGCGCGGTGGTCCTCACGCAGCGCCATTACCACCAGAATGGCGATGATAAAGGCAATGGTCGCCCAGGTCAGGCCCGGGAACAGCCACATCTTGAAGGTGATCTTCTCGCCGCGGGCTTCACGCTGGGCACGCATGCGCAACTGCGACACGGCAATCACCAGGTACACCAGCAGCGCAATGGCACCAGAGCTGGCCAGCAGGAACTCGAACACCTGGGCCGGGGCCACGAAGTTGGCGAACACACAGAGGAACGCCGCTGCAGTGGACAGCAGAACCGCCACATGCGGGGTAGCCGACTTGGTGGTGCGCTGGGCAATGGCCGGGGCGTCACCACGCTTGCTCAGCGAGAACAGCATGCGCGACGAGGTGTACAGCGCCGAGTTCAGGCAGCTGGTCACGGCGATCAGCACGACGATGTCGACGATCAGTTTGGCATTCGGCACGCCGATGCGGCTCAGCACGGTCTGGTAGGAACCGGTCTCGGCCAGGGCCGGGTCGTTCCACGGCACCAGTGCCACGACCAGGAAGATCGACACCAGGTAGAACAGGCAGATACGCCAGATCACCGAGTTGGTGGCGCGGCTGATCTGCTTGCCCGGGTCCTTCGACTCGGCAGCGGCGATGGTAACGATTTCGGTACCCATGAACGAGAACATGGTGGTCAGCATGGCTGCCAGCACCGCGCCCAGGCCGTTAGGCATGAAGCCCTGGGTGTCGAACAGGTGGCTGGCACCGCTTACCTGGCTGTTCGGCACGAAGCCGAACAAGGCAGCACAACCCACAGCGATGAAGCCGATGATCGCCAGCACCTTGAGCAGGGCGAACCAGAACTCGAACTCGCCGTAGTTCTTCACGCTGCACAGGTTGGTCAGGGTCAGCGCCAGGGTGATGACCAGGGAGAACGCCCACAGGTCGACCGCAGGGAACCAGGCATGCAGGATGGCCGCGGCGGCGTTGGCCTCCAGCGGAATTACCAGTACCCAGAACCACCAGTACAGCCAGCCAATGGTGAAACCGGCCCAACGCCCGATGGCGCGGTCGGCATATGTCGAGAACGAACCTGTGTCAGGCGAGGCGACCGCCATTTCGCCCAACATGCGCATCACCAGCACGACCAGCGTACCGGCGGCAGCGTAAGCCAGCAGCACGGCCGGGCCGGCAGCAGCGATGGCGTGGCCGGAGCCAACGAACAGGCCGGCACCGATGACGCCAGCGATGGACAGCATGGTCACATGCCGTTGTTTGAGCCCCTGAGCGAGGTCATTGGAATTGTTACCGCTCATTAAAACTACCTTTGTAAGGAGTGGACCACTCCGACTGCGGTTACGGAGCGCGCCTGGGGTTGACCTGGGCGTCGCTGCAATCGGCAGTTTCCTACTGGCAATAAGCGCGCCATGTGCTGAATGCATTCGTCAGAAAAGTCTGCGAGCCTTTTGGTATGCGGTTTGGAGGGCTTTCGGCCAATGCCTGACCGAAAGGCCGCTAAATCATCGGATTACTGAAATACTCACTTACAAACGCACCAAAGGTGCTCCCCGGTAACACCCGTGCACCACTGCAATGCCAAAAAGTGCAACCTGCAGGTACAACCTCAGCACCTGACCGCCCCCGTTCGCGGGCATACTCACTCACACAGGTCGGGTGCAACCATTTGGGCATTTTAAAGAACCTGTGGGAGCGGGCATGCCCGCGAAAGGTCTAAAACCGCTTCCATGAGCGGGCCAAAGCTGGCACCATCGCGCCTTTTTTCATCAAGGCTCTGGTGCTGGGCGATGCCTTCGCGGACATCCGCGCGACGTTGCGCTGCAACGATGCGACAAACTGCCCCACCAGCGCCCCGAGTCCCCAGCGACCCTGTTGGCCGTGATAATGCCGCTATGCTAGCGTGGCGCACGCCAGGAAGGCCGCCAACAGCTGGGAACGCACCCGTACACATGAGGACCGCACATGGCTCAGGCCACGCCCGCGCTGGAAATCCGCAATCTGCACAAACGCTACGGCGAGCAGGAAATTCTCAAGGGCATTTCGCTGACCGCGCGCGACGGTGACGTGATCTCCATCCTGGGGTCGTCCGGCTCCGGCAAGTCCACCCTGCTGCGCTGCATCAACCTGCTCGAAAACCCGCACCAGGGCGAAATCCTGGTCGCCGGTGAAGCCCTCAAGCTCAAGGCCGCCAAGAACGGCGACCTGTTCGCCGCGGACAACCGCCAGATCAACCGCCTGCGCAGCGAGATCGGCTTCGTCTTCCAGAACTTCAACCTGTGGCCGCACATGTCGATCCTCGACAACATCATCGAGGCGCCACGCCGCGTGCTCGGCCAGAGCAAGGCCGAGGCCATCGAAGCCGCCGAAGCCCTGCTGAACAAGGTGGGCATCTACGACAAGCGCCACAGCTACCCCGCCCAGCTTTCCGGTGGCCAGCAACAGCGAGCCGCCATTGCCCGTACCCTGGCCATGAAGCCCAAGGTCATCCTGTTCGACGAGCCAACTTCGGCGCTCGACCCAGAAATGGTCCAGGAAGTGCTAAACGTTATCCGCGCATTGGCCGAAGAAGGCCGTACCATGCTGCTGGTGACGCACGAGATGAGCTTTGCCCGCCATGTGTCCAGTGAAGTCGTCTTCCTGCACCAGGGCCTGGTCGAAGAGCAGGGATCGCCGCAGCAGGTCTTCGAAAACCCGACCTCGGCGCGTTGCAAGCAATTCATGTCCAGCCACCGCTAACGGAGCAATACATGCACACTTACAAGAAATTCCTCCTGGCAGCTGCTGCCACGCTGGTGATGTCGGCCAACGCCCTGGCCGCAGAAAAACTGCGCATGGGTATCGAAGCCGCCTACCCACCGTTCAACAACAAGGATGCCAGCGGTAACGTGGTCGGCTTCGACAAAGACATCGGTGACGCCCTGTGCGCCAAGATGAAAGTCGAGTGCTCGGTCGTGACCTCCGACTGGGACGGCATCATCCCGGCCCTGAACGCCAAGAAGTTCGACTTCCTGGTGTCGTCGCTGTCGATCACCGACGAGCGCAAGCAGGCCGTGGACTTCACCGATCCGTACTACTCCAACAAGCTGCAGTTCATCGCGCCGAAAAACGTCGACTTCAAGACCGACAAGGCCTCGCTCAAGGGCAAGGTGATCGGCACCCAGCGCGCCACCCTGGCTGGCACCTGGCTGGAGGACAACTACGGTGACGACGTAGAGATCAAGCTGTACGACACCCAGGAAAACGCCTACCTCGACCTGGTTTCCGGTCGCATCGACGGCATCCTGGCCGACAAGTACGTGCAGTACGAGTGGCTGAAGAGCAAAGACGGCTCGAACTTCGAGTTCAAGGGCGAGCCGGTGATGGACAGCGACAAGATCGGTATTGCCGTGCGCAAGGGTGACACCAAACTGCGCGACGACCTGAACAAGGCCCTGGCAGAAATCAAGGCCGACGGCACGTACAAGAAGATCAACGACAAGTACTTCCCGTTCAGCATCGAATGATCCGCCCCGACCGGCGCGCCCTTGCGGCGCGCCAGTCCCTAGAATGACCTGCCCATGAATATCGACCTGCACGGATTCGGTCCGGCCATGATGGCCGGCACCCTGATGACCGTAAAACTGGCGCTTTGCGCCTTGCTGCTGGGCCTGGTCCTGGGCCTGCTCGGCGCCCTGGCCAAGACTTCCTCGATCAAGCCGCTGCAATGGCTTGGTGGCTTCTATTCGACCCTGGTTCGCGGCGTACCCGAACTGCTGTGGGTACTGCTTATCTATTTCGGCACCGTCGGCTTGATGAACGCCCTCGGTGAAGCCCTGAACATGCCGGGCCTGGAGCTCAGCGCCTTCGCTGCGGGTGTGATCGCCCTGGGCCTGTGCTTCGGCGCCTACGCCACCGAAGTGTTCCGTGGCGCCATCCTGGCGATCCCCAAGGGCCACCGTGAAGCCGGCCTGGCGCTTGGCCTGTCCAAAGGCCGTATCCTGTCGCGGATCATCCTGCCTCAGATGTGGCGCATCGCCCTGCCCGGCCTTGGCAACCTGTTCATGATCCTGATGAAGGACACCGCGCTGGTATCGGTAATCGGCCTGGAAGAAATCATGCGCCACGCACAAATCGGCGTGACCGTGACCAAAGAGCCGTTCACCTTCTACATGGTCGCGGCCTGCATCTACCTGAGCCTCACCATCATTGCGATGACCGGAATGCACTTCATGGAAAAACGCGCCGCTCGCGGCTTTGCGAGGGCCGAATAATGAATTGGGAAGTCATCATCAAATGGCTGCCACGCCTGGCCCAGGGTGCGACCCTGACCCTGGAGCTGGTGGCCATCGCGGTGGTTGCCGGGTTGATCCTGGCCATCCCGCTGGGCATCGCCCGTTCCTCGCGCCACTGGTATGTGCGCGCGGTGCCGTTCAGCTACATCTTCTTCTTCCGTGGCACGCCGCTGCTGGTGCAGCTGTTCCTGGTCTACTACGGCCTGGCGCAGTTCGACGCGGTGCGTTCGAGTTCGCTGTGGCCGTACCTGCGCGACCCGTTCTGGTGCACCGTGCTGACCATGACCCTGCACACTGCTGCCTACATCGCCGAGATCCTGCGCGGCGCGCTGCAGTCGATCCCCAAGGGTGAGATCGAGGCGGCGCGGGCGCTGGGCATGTCGCGGGGCAAGACGCTGTTCTACATCATGCTGCCACGCGCCGCGCGCATCGGCCTGCCGGCGTACAGCAACGAAGTGATCCTGATGCTCAAGGCCAGCGCCCTGGCCAGTACCGTGACCCTGCTGGAATTGACCGGCATGGCCCGTACCATCATCGCCCGCACCTACCTGCCGGTAGAGATCTTCTTTGCCGCCGGGGTGTTCTACCTGGTGATCTCGTTCGTGCTGGTGCAGGGTTTCAAGCTGCTGGAGCGCTGGTTGCGCGTGGATGCCTGCCAGGGCCGCTGAGACCTCACTGACTGCTTCGCGGGCACGCCCGCTCCCACAGGTGTAGCGCCAACCTTGAATGTGGCGCTATGCCTGTGGGAGCGGGCGTGCCCGCGAAGAGGCCCTCGAACCCACCACACATCCTTGCCATGCCCAACCACCTCCACAGCCCCCACCTAAGCACCCGCTTCCAGGCCCTCGACCAGTTCCTGATCGAGCACCAGCAGCTGTGGAAACCCCGCCCCTTCACCAGCCTGCAGCTGGCCTGGGAAACCGCCCACCCCGAGCTTGCCGCCCACCTGCGCCAATGCTCCCTGGCAGACGCCGAAACCGACACCACCGCTGCCCCATTGCCCGCCCCGTTCCCGCAACTGGCCCAGCAAGCCCGACAGCTTTCGGCACTCGGCAGCCTCCCGGCGACCGATCTACCCACCGCCGCGCACCGCCTCGACGTCGCCGTCCCCGGCCGCAAATGGCAGCAGATCGAAGCCTTCGCCAGCCACCTGGCCTTCCGCGAACAGCCCCGTCACTGGCTGGACTGGTGCTCCGGCAAAGGCCACCTGGGCCGCCGCCTGCTGCAACCCGGCCAACACCTGACCTGCCTGGAATACGATGCCGAACTGGTCGCCGCCGGCCAGGCCCTGAGCGCGCACCACCACTTGCCGGCGCAGCATGTGCACCAGGACGTGATGGCCAACGACAGTGCCCGCCACCTTGCTGGCGACAAAAGCGTGGTCGCCCTGCACGCCTGTGGCGACCTGCATGTGCGCCTGATGCAGTTGGCCAGCCAGCAAGGTTGCCGGCAACTGGCCGTAGCCCCCTGCTGCTACAACCGCATCGCGACGCAGCAGTACCAGGCGTTATCCACAGCCGCGCAAGCCTCCAGCCTGCGGCTGTCACTGGACGACCTGGGCCTGCCCTTGAGCGAAACTGTTACCGCCGGCGCCCGCGTACGACGCCAGCGCGACACCTCGATGGCCCGACGCCTGGGCTTCGACCTGCTGCAACGCCAGCAGCGCCAGACCGACGAGTACCTGCCGACACCATCGCTACCCGTGGCCTGGCTGGAGAAGCCCTTCGAGCAGTACTGCCGCGACCTGGCCGAACTCAAGCAATTGCAGCTGACTGGCAACCCGGACTGGGCAGCCCTGGAAGCCGCAGGCTGGCAACGCCTGGCCGAGGTCCGCAACCTGGAGCGCGTGCGCAACCTGTTCCGCCGGCCGCTGGAGCTGTGGCTGGTACTCGATCGCGCCCTGTTCCTCGAAGAACAAGGCTACAACGTGCGCCTTGGACTGTTCTGCGACTACCCACTCACCCCGCGCAACTTGCTAATCCTTGCCGAACGCGACTGTTAGCCGTAGCACAACCTGTGGATAACTCTGTGAACAAGCTTGTGATTACCTGTTGGATCCAAGCGCTATTTCAAACGCTTGGCTTATTCCGGCTTGCCCGTCAAGGCCAGTAAAAACAGGCGTTTGCGCAAAGACAGGCGGTGTACTGATCCGGCATGCCTTTCGCGCAAGACGCCGATGCCACTTGTGCATAAACATTTCTTGTGGTTGACGACTGCTTCTAAAGCCTTACTCAGAATGGCCTGATTTGCGCGGTGCCTTGTGGGAGCCTTTCAATGCGCCTTGTTCTTGGCAATCTCGATATCGTTCATCAGCGCCTTGGCCATGTCGCACAGATAATCGGCGGCACCCAGGAATTTATGGTCATCCTCCATATCCCCCTCGCGCACCAGGTGCTTGATGTAGCCCATCAGAATCGAGACATGCTCATAGGCAGCATCGACGGGGACGCCGGGCTCGACGCGTAGCAGATTGAGGGATGGGTTACCGGCTGCGAGGAAGGTTTCCACGCCTGCGGTGGTGATGGGTTCGATGATGGTTTTCTTCATGGCACAAATCCTTACTCGGGGAGGGGACTGCCAGAAATCTTTCTCACGGATTTGGGTGGCAGCCGTACGCGGGGTGAGAAACCGGTCGAATAAGGAAGCCCGGCCAGACCAAAGTCTGCCCGCGTACGGCCACCAAAAAGGGGTAGCGCTTATTCGACTTGGGTTCTCACACCCGGTCGCCAGAGCGACCCGAAAACGGTATCCGTGAGCCATTTCCCCGACAACAGCGATACTTCGGCGGCGCGCGTAGGATAGTTCCGAAGCATCCGAACCCTGAAGCCATTAGCCCCCTAGTTCAGAATTTTCGTACGGCTGATGGCCCTTTCGCGGGTAAACCCGCTCCCACAGGAATCACACATGGCTTGAGAACAGTGATATCCCTGTGGGAGCGGGTTCACCCGCGAAGAGGCCAGAACAGGCAGCAAAAAGCTAAAGCCCCACCGCTGATCCCGCCCAACGGTGTATCATCCGCCCCCCAAATCATTAAAAAGTGACGTCGCGCGCTGCCCGCCAGCCCCGCGACCTTCTGGCGTTGCGCCAGAACCGACATGGACTAACGGACCCGACCATTGTGACCCAGACCAAGCCCCTCGCCCTGCTGACCCTCACCCTGGCCCTGACCGGCTGCGCCAGCGGCACCGCTCCCCACCCCACCAGCAGCCTTGGCTGGAACCACCCCGGCATGCAGCTGGGCGGCGACAACGGCCTGCCCCTGCGCACCGAAAGCCCCTGCCGCAAGCGCGGCTGCGACAACGACAAGCTGTTCTTCAACCCAGGCAAAACCGAGCCAAGCGTCACCACCATCCATCGCGGCTGGTAGGAAAATTCTTCTTTCAGGTCGGTGACTTAGGTCATTTGCGAACATTCGCAACGAAGTGGTTTACAGGCGCCAACCGATCGTTATAATGACGCCCCATTGCCGGTATAGCTCAGATGGTAGAGCAACTGACTTGTAATCAGTAGGTCCCGGGTTCGATTCCTGGTGCCGGCACCATACGCAGGATCAAAAAAGGCTCACCGAAAGGTGGGCCTTTTTTGTTTTCAGGGTCGCCCAACCACATCAGCCTTGGCCTTGAGGTCGATGCGCTCGGTGTAGGAGCTGGCTTGCCTGCGATGGGCTGCGCAGCGGCCCCCAACGATCCCAAAGAAGAGTGCAGCCTGAGACCGGACACATCTTCCAACATAAACGCTTTGACTCGCCCACCTAGCCCCGCCACGATTTATCGTAAATTTTAGATATTCCTGTCGAGGAAAGCCAATGGCGCTTCAATTCCACGAAAGCCCTTTCCACGCCACCCACGATACAGACACAGCCAGCAAAATGGCCTTGAAAATGGACCTGTCCATTTTCATCACCGACTGCATCAAAAAAATGGGCCTCAAGCAGCATGATGCTGCGATCAGGCTGAACGTAACCCAAGCCCGAATATCCGAGCTTGCAAATGGCAAGATCGAGAAGTTCACCCTAGACGCCATGATGGACATGCTCGACAAGCTCGACTTTCGCACGAGCCTCACCCTGCCCTCGAACGATGCCGGTTCACCGCCGCAGATCATGATCACTCAAGCGCCTGGCAGCTAAACCCTGTACCCCATTTTCCGCAGCTCGTGTTTAAGCAATAAAGACGTAGCACAGGGCCTACGCACAGCATGCTAAAGAGCCACAACTCTGCTTTTTGCAAAGCGATGTTTCAACGAAACAACTCTTGTGCCATCCATGAGTAAAGTGCCCTGCTAACCTCAGGAGCCCTGCCTCATGCTGCACCTGCAAACCCCTTTGGCGCAGGCCGTGCGCCAGCTCTTCGACAGAGCCTTGCCTCTACTGGCTGGGCGGCGTTCGGGAACAGTCAAGATCTATGTCTTTGGCGGGTGCGCCTTGCACATGCTGACGAATGCCCGCGGCAGTGCGGATATCGATGCGGAGATTCAGGCCAGCGAACACCTGCTCAGGGACGAAATAAGGGCAGTTTATGCCGCGCCGGAAGACTACGAACAGGATGGTCTGGACCTGTCCGTCGTATTCGACCAGCAATTCAATAACTCGCTATGCCCCTTGCATGAAGACTACGATGCGCGGGCAATCCTCCTTCCCGGCCAGGAGTGCTCTCCTTTACAGGTTTTCATAGCTCACCCGATCGACCTCGCCATTTCAAAACTTGGGAGATTCACCGAACGCGACCAGGATGACATCAATCTGCTTATCAGGTCAGGCAAGCTGAACCTCAAGGAATTTGATAGGCTTGCCAAGGAGGCAATCGACTATTACCCCTGTGATAGAAGCGCCGTAACCAGCTGCCTGAGGTTGATTCTCGATGAAGCGCGAGAGTGGGGCCAGTAATACCAGTGAGGCGATGACTGTGCCCTCGAATACGGCGCATGGGGGCCGGCATTGCGACACCTCCCCGCTCGATTACTCGCTAGAAAAACTCTGGGCGCTTGTGTCCTCTGACATGCCCCCCTCTGATCAACATACCCGTCAGGCACTCGAGCACCTGGTCGTTCAAGCTACAAAAACCTCGCTGGACAAGCTCGACAAAGCCGTTGCCGAGACTTTCGCTCTCCTCTTCTGGTACAGAAACGAGGATATGCGCGAAGCATTGGAAAATCGCTTGAACATGCCAAGGCTCGCCCCCGTAAGGAAGCGGCGCCTGATGTATCTGGTTGACCGGCTTCGCCGTTTTCCATGCATGAAGCCGGCACAAGCCGAGCAGATGAAGAAGCTGGTCACCCGCTGGAGGGACCTGGCTCAAGATCTGAATGGCAAACAGGTAGAAAAGGCGCAAGCGGTAAACCGTTACGACAAGGTTGCTGCTACCTGGGGCGTGGCTGAGCCCGTATCCAGTCTGATGAACATGGTGCTAGAACTGCAAACCCGGCACTTTGTAGATGCCCATCATCTGCCGAACGGCTATGCCCAGTTGGCAACGCGTCCCCCTCACCACTGATCCGGCAAAGTTGGGTCAGTTGAGGTTTGTAGTGGCTGTACTCCTCCCCAAGATTGATCTCAATCAAGCCTGACGCCGGCACGCAGCATAGCCTGAGATCAGTCAGCCCTTGAGGGAAGGAAACCATGGCCAAGAAATTCCCCACAAACCCCAGCCACCCGGAGCGCATCTGCTGAGGCTGTGACCTGTATTGCCCGACCAAGGCATTGGCCTGTGGCAATGGCGCGAGTCGGACCATGCACCCGATGGAACTGTTTGGTGAGGACTGGGATAGTTTCGAGGACCGGCTGGCGAAGCCGATTGATCGCGAGCAAGGGACTGGGCCCAGGTGAAATGGGCGGCTTTGCGGGCCATCGCCGGCAAGCCGGGCTCCGACAGGTACAGTGCATGCCTTGAGCCTGGTGCAGCCCCAGCGAATCAGGTGCTGCGGTGGATGCCACGGGCTTCGCCCGTGGTCGCGGGCGCGCCCGCTCCCACAGGGATCGCGCCACCTGTGAGAAATTGAGCAAGGTAGTCGCTCCCAAAGTACCTGTGGGAGCCCGGCTTGCCGGCGATGGGCTGCGCAGCAGCCCCAGGTGCGTTTGATCAGAACGCCGTGCTGACCGTCAGCGACAGATTGCGTGGATCACCATAAATCGCCCCGGCATAGAACCCGTAGCGGGTGTAGTAGTGCTTGTCGAACAGGTTATTGGCGTTGAGGCTGACGCTGGTGTCGTCGGTCAGCTGGTACTTGGCCATGGCATTCCAGATGGCATAACCGGACCAATTCACATCAGTGGCACCGTTGCTCACACCATTGCTCGGCTGGCCCGCCGGGCTGGAGATTGCGCGGATGTTGCTCTGCGCAGCAACCCCGGCGCCCAGTGTCAGGCGGTCGAGCGGGCCGGAAAGGCGGTAGGTGGTCGAGGCCTTGAACAGGTGCGATGGGTCGCTGCGGCCGTCGCTGTCGACGCGGCGGAAGTGCAGGTAGGTGTAGCCGGCGTACACGTTCCAGCTGGGGGTCAGGGCGCCGGCGATTTCCAGGTCGATACCGTCGGTTTCCTGGCCGGAACCGGCCTTGTAGGCGTCGCCACCGGTGGGGGTGGTCAGGTCGCCGTCGAGCACTGCCTTGTTTTCTTGCTTGGTGCGGAAGTACGCCGCCGAGGCGTTCAGGCGGCCATCGAACCACTCACCCTTGATACCCGTCTCGTAGCTTTGCCCGCGAATCGGCTCGACCTTGCTGCCGTTGCTGGTTTCAGCGGTTTGCGGGGTGAAGATGTCGGTGTAGCTGGCATACAGCGAGTAGTTGTCGTTGAGGTCGTACACGGCGCCCAGGTACGGGGTGACGATGCCGTTCTCTTCCTGGCTGGTACGTGCGCCGGCCACGCTGCGGGTGGTGGCCGAGTAGTTGCTGGTGCGCACGCCGAGGATGACCGACAGCGGGTCGGTGATGCTGAGGCGGGTTGCCGCGTACATGCCCTGCAGGCGGGTGGTGGTCTTGCTGTGGCGGCCGGTGCGCGAGGCGATGATGTTGTAGTCGTCATCCACGCCATTGCGCCAGTCGGTCAACGGGAAGCCGTTGTTGGCGCGGAACTGGCAACCCAGCGCAGGCGCACTGGCCATGCCGTCGCCAACCATGGTGCAGGTGTATTCCGGCGACCAGGCCACGGTGCGGCTGTCGTTGTAGCCAACCATCGCCTGGTGGGTACGGCCGAACAGCTGGAACGGGCCGGACAGGTCGATCTGCGCCGACTGCTGGGTGGTGTCGGTGGAGCTGTGCAAGCCGTTGAGCACGGCACCGCTGCCATCCTGGTCCCAGTAGCCGCCGTAGCTGCCACGGCCCGCCGAGTTGACCTTGGCCAGGCCGCGGTGGTTGAGGGTTTCGGCGGTGCTCTGGGCGGCTTTCAGGTCCAGCGTCCAGTCATTGTCGAAGCGGTGCTCCAGCGAGCCGAACGCGGTGCGGGTGGTGTACTCGCCAAAGCTCCAGCTGGGTACCACGTTGGTGCTGCGCGGCAGGTCGGTCTTGCTGCCATCGCGGTACCAGATCGGGATGTTCGCACCCCAGCCACCGCCAACAATCTTGTTGTACTCGTACTGGTAGCCGGCACCGAGGGTGGTGGCGTCGTCCAGGTCGAACTCGAAGTTGGCCAGCGCGGCGCGGGAGCGCTCGGACTGGTTGTCGCGGAATGAGTTGGCGTCCTGCTGGGTCATCACGAAGCGCGAACGCAGGCGGCCGTCTTCGGACAGCGGCAGGTTGAGGTCGGCGCCCAGGCGGCGCTTGTCCCAGCTGCCGTAGGTGGCATATGCGCTACCGCCGAACGTTTTGGTCGGTGCCTTGCGGATCAGGTTGACGGTGGCCGACGGGTCGCCGGTACCGCCCAGCAGGCCGTTGGCACCGCGCACGATGTCGATGCGCTCGTACAGGTCCATGTTCAGTGCGTTGCCGCCGCCACTGAAGTCGGAGCCGCCCTGGAACTGCAGGCCATCGACCTTCCAGTTGCTGATTGAGTAACCACGGGCTCGGTAGTCGGTACGCCCGCCCACTTCGGACTTGCTTGCGGTCACGCCTGGGGTGGTCTCCAGCGCTTGCTCGATGGTGTGGATGTCGCGGTCATCCATCTGCTGGCGGGTAATGGTGGTGACTGACTGCGGCGTCTGGCGCGGCGTCAGGGCCAGGCCGGTGGAGCTGCGGGTGCTTTCGACGGTGTAACCCAGCTGGCCGGCTTCGTCGGCGGGCAGCAGGGCACTGTCTTCGATTTGCGTGGCTTCCAGTTCCAGGGGCTTGCTGTCGGCAGCCATCGCGCCACCGCTGACGGCCATGGCAATGAACAGTGCCAGTGGTTTGAGGCGCGTGCCGCCTCGGCTGATGGAGGGGAAGGCGTTCGGGTTGCTCTCGGAGTTCATTTGGGAAGGCTTCGTATTTGCAGATGATTTTTTGTTAGGATTCTAGGGATAGGCCCCCCGGGCTCCAGCCCCGGCTTGTACGGGGATGTAATCGAACGTAACGAGCGCCACCGGCCCTCACCGAACAGGTGTTTCCGCGCATGAGCACAACTTTGCTTGTTGTCGACGATGACGACGAGATCCGCGAACTTCTTTGTGATTACCTGACAGATGCAGGCTATAACGTGCTGGCAGCGGCTGACGGCGAGCAGATGCGCGAGCAACTGGCCCGACACAAGGTGGAGCTGGTAGTGCTGGACCTGATGCTGCCAGGCGAAGACGGCCTGAGCCTGTGCCGCCAGCTGCAAGCCACGCCGGGGCTGGCGGTGATCATGCTGTCGGCCAAGGGCAGCACGCTGGACCGCATCATCGGCCTGGAGGTGGGTGCCGATGACTACCTGTCCAAGCCCTTCGAGCCACGCGAGCTGATCGCCCGGATAAAGGCCGTGCTGCGTCGTCCGCAACGCCTGGATGCGCCCGCCGAAGAGCCGGTAGAAGATGCCCAGCTGTTCGCCGGCTTCCGCCTGGAACATGTGAAGCGCCTGCTCACCCGCCCCGATGGCGAGACCCTGACCCTGCCCCGCTCCGACTACCGCGTATTGCGCGAGCTGCTGGAAGCCAACAACCGCGTAGTATCCCGCGACCAGCTGACGCGCAGTGCGTTCGGCCGCGACCACCTGCCAGACGACCGTTCGGTGGACATGTGCGTCAGCCGCCTGCGCCAGCACCTGCGCCATGCGCCGGCGGGTACCGCGCAAATTCTCACCATCCGCAACGAAGGCTATCTGCTGAGCATCGCCGCCAACGGGGCCGATGCCTGACATGCGCTGGCTGCGCCGGCTGTGGCCACGCACGTTGTTCGGCCAGTTGCTGCTGATAATGGTCAGCGGCACCGTGCTGATCCAGTTGATGTCGAGCAGCATCTGGTTCGATGTGCGTTTTGCCCAGGTACTCGAGGCCCCTGTCCGGCTGATTGCCGCACGCAGCGCGCCGTTGATCGCCCAGGCCGACTGCCGTGCCGGTGCACTGCAGGCGCCAGCGCATTACCAGCTGCGTTGCAGCGAAACCCTGCCCACGCCGGTGCAGGACGAGCGCCGTGGGCGCAGGCGTATCGAACTGTTGCTGCATCAGGCCCTCGAGTACGAGTTGGGGCATGCCCAGGACGTGCGCCTGATTAAGGTGCAGCTGACCGATGAACACGGCCAGCCGATCGTCTGGCGCAGCCTGTTCGGCCTTCGCACGGCCCAGGCGCATCTGCAGTTCGCGGTGCCGTTGCCCGATGGGCACTGGCTGACTATCGAGGGCCAGGAACTGCAAGGCTGGAGCGGCGAGTCGGCCTGGGTGCTGATCAGCGATTACCTGTTGCGGGTGTACGCGCTGCGCATCGTCGCGGTATTGCTGGTGTGCCTGATCGCCGTGCGCCTGTGCCTGCGCCCGTTGCGGCGCCTTGCCGATGCCGCGCGCGGTCTTGGTAGCAACCTCGAGCAGCCGCCTTTGGCGCTGGATGGCCCGGAGGAAGTGCGCCAGGCGGCCCAGGCCTTCAACGCCATGCAGCAGCGGCTGATCGCGATGGTCAACGACAAGGCCCACTTCCTGGCGGCGGTGTCCCACGACCTGCGCACCCCTCTGACGCGCATGCGCCTGCGCCTGGAGCGCCTGCCGGACGACGAAAACCGGAAACGCCTGCGGCAGAACATTGCGCAGATGGACAACATGATCGGCCAGGTGCTCGATTACCTGCGCGCGGGGGAGCAACAGAACTTGCAGCAGGTGGACCTGGACCGGCTGGTGGTGCGCCAGTGCGCGGAGCTGGCCACTGCTGAAGAGCCGCTGCCGGTGCATGGCCAGGCGGGTAGCCTGCGGGTCGATGCCCTGCTGCTGCAGCGTTGCCTGCAGAACCTGCTGGTCAATGCGTTGCGTTATGCCAAGGAGGTTTCGGTCACGCTTGAGCAGGCGACCACGGGGGTGTTCATCCATATCGATGACCGCGGCCCGGGGATTGCTCCGAGCCTGCAGGCGACCATCATCGACCCGTTCGTGCGCGGTGAAGGGTCGCGCAACCAGGCGTCCGGGGGGTACGGGCTGGGGTTGAGCATTGCCCAGCGGATTGCTGCCAGCCATGGGGGCGAGTTGCTGTTGGCGAACCGCGAGGGGGGTGGGTTGCGGGTCAGCGTTTTGTTGCCTCGCTAACACTTTTGTGGGACAGGAACTTTACCACCTGGGCTGGCCTCATCGCCGGCGATGAGGCCAGCACAGGCAACACAACCACAATCAGGTAACAGTCTTTTACCGATTACCCAGGTTTTCCCCTCCCCGCCTTTGCCTATCCTATGCCCGGTCATCCTGCCTGCGATGGACCCATGAAACACTCTCTACCCAGCCGCTACGCCTGCCTCGCTCTCTGCCTGCTGTTCTCCTTCGCCAGCTTGCCGCTGCTACCCCAGCATGCCTGGCTGTGGCCGTTGACACTGATCACCACGTTGCTCAGCCTGGTCGGGCTGAACGACCTGCGGCAAAGCCACCACGCCGTGCGCCGCAACTACCCGATTCTGGGCAACATCCGCTACCTGATCGAAACCATCCGCCCGGAAATCCGCCAGTACCTGATCGAGGGCGACGACGACAAGCTGCCGTTCTCTCGCTCGCAGCGTTCGCTGGTCTACGCCCGGGCCAAGAACGAAAGTGCCGAGAAAGCCTTTGGCACCCTCAACGATGCCTACAAGCCCGGCTTCGAGTTCATCAGCCATTCCATGCTGCCAGTGGCCACGCCAGACCCGGCATCGTTCCGCATCGCCATTGGCGGGCCGCAATGCCGTCTGCCCTACTCGGCGTCGATCTTCAACATCTCGGCCATGAGCTTCGGCGCCCTCAGTGCCAACGCCATCGCGGCCCTCAACCGCGGTGCACGCATGGGCCGTTTTGCCCATGACACCGGCGAAGGCAGCATCAGCCCTTACCACCGCGAACATGGCGGTGACCTGATCTGGGAAATCGGCAGCGGTTACTTCGGCTGCCGCACCGAGGACGGCCGCTTCGACCCGCAGCGCTTCGCCGAGCAGGCGCGCTCGCCACAGGTGAAGATGATAGAGATCAAGCTCAGCCAGGGCGCCAAGCCGGGCCACGGCGGCATCCTGCCGGGGCACAAGGTCAGCCCCGAGATTGCCGCCACCCGTGGCGTGCGCGTGGGCGAGGATTGCATCTCGCCGGCGGCGCACAGTGCCTTCCGCACCCCGGTCGAATTGCTGCAGTTCGTGGCCAGCCTGCGCGAGCTGTCGGGCGGAAAACCGGTGGGGTTCAAATTCTGCCTGGGCCACCCATGGGAGTTCATGGGCATTGCCAAGGCCATGCTTGCCACCGGCATCACTCCTGACTTCATCGTCGTCGATGGCAAGGAAGGCGGCACCGGGGCGGCGCCACGCGAGTTCAGCGACAACATGGGCGTGCCGATGCGCGAGGGCCTGATGTTCGTGCACAACACCCTGGTCGGCCTGAACCTGCGCGCTGGCATCCGCATTGGCGCGGCAGGCAAGATCGTCAGCGCCTTCGACATCGCCAGCGTGCTGGCCATCGGGGCGGACTGGGTCAACTCCGCGCGCGGCTTCATGTTCGCCATTGGCTGCATCCAGTCGCAGAGCTGCCATACCAACAAGTGCCCGACCGGCGTGGCCACGCAAGACCCGCTGCGCCAACGCGCCCTGGTGGTGCCGGACAAGGCCGAGCGGGTGGCCAGCTTCCACCGCAACACGCTGCATGCGCTGGCCGAAATGTTGGCTGCCGCGGGCCTGGAACACCCTTCGGAACTCAAGCCCAAACACCTGGCGCGGCGTATCAGCCCCAGCGAAATCGGTCTGTTCTCGGACCTGCACACATTCCTCAAGCCGGGCGAATTGCTCAGTGGCTCGATTGAAAGCGAGTTTTATGCGCGGATGTGGCGGATGGCGCGCAGTGACAGCTTTGCGCCGGAGACTGGGGAGGGAGAGGTGAAGGTTGCCGGGTTGCGGCGCAGGGCAGTGGAGCCGGCGTGAAAGCCGGGGGCCGCTTTGCGGCCCTTTCGCGACACAAGGCCGCTCCCACAATGGTCCTGCGCATGCCGATCAATGTGGAAGCGGCCTTGTATCGCGATGGGCTGCAAAGCAGCCCCTAGGCCATCAGATCAGGATCAGAAGATGCTGATCGGGTACTCGACGAATACGCGGACTTCGTTGCCGTCGTCGTTGTAACCGTTCTGCTGCACGGCGTTGTTGGTACGCACGAACGAGCTACGCAGCTTGATCGACAGGTCCTTGGCCGGGCCGTCCTGCACCACGTAACGGATCTGGTTGAAGATCTCGCGCTCTTTACCTTCACCGAAGCCCTGCGGGTTGGCGACGTTGCGGGTGTTGATGTTGTCACCCACCACGTAGGCCAGCTTGTAGGTCAGGCCCGGGATGCCGTAGGCACCGAAGTCCAGGCCGTAGCCCAGCTGCCAGGAACGCTCGTCTTCGGCGTTGAAGTCGGACCAGTACGAGTTGGCCAGGTAGATGGTCGAACCACCGTCACCCACGCCACCCTCGTTCTGGTACCAGCCGTAGTTGTAGCCGGTGCTGCCGGTGCTGCGCTGGTGGGCGATGGTGAACGAGTGCGCACCGTACGCGTAGGTGGCTGCCAGGCTCCAGATGGTGTTGGAGTCGCCGTTCAGGCCAGCGGATTTCACGAACTTGTCGTCGATGTCCGACTTGTAGCCGTTGAAGTCCAGGGTCAGGGACTGGTCGCTGGCGATCGGGAAGACGTAGTTCAGGCCCAGGTAGTGCTTCTTCATCACGTCTTCGTTGTCGGCGGTGTACAGCGAAGCGGTGAAGTTGTCGGTGAACTTGTAGCTGCCACCAAGGACGTTGATCGACTTCAGGCCACCACCGTCACGGCGCTCGGCGCTCTTGCGCGCTTCCTGGGTGAAGCGACCGGCGTTCAGTTCCAGGCCCTGGATCTCTTTGGAGGTGATCAGGGTACCGGTGAAGCTTTCTGGCAGCAGACGAGCATCGTCGTACTGCAGCACTGGCAGTGCCGGCATCTGGTCACCGTACTTGAGCACGGTGTTGGAGATGCGGAACTTCACTGCAGCGCCACCACGGGCCAGGTTGTGCGGCGAGTTGGCGTTGCCGTTCTCGTCCTTGAAGTCCGAAGGCTTGAAGAAGTCGACACCGGCGCCACCGTTGTGGCCCTTGCCGCCGTCCAGACGCACGGCATACAGGCCGAATGCATCGACGCCGACACCGACGGTGCCCTGGGTGAAGCCGGAGGAGAAGTTGGCGATGACGCCCTGGCCCCATTCGATCTGGTCGTCGGTGCCGTGCTTCTTGTCACGATTGATATAGGCATTACGCAGCAGGACGTTGGCGTGGCTGTCCTCGATGAAGCCTTTGCTGTCGGCCTGATCATTGGCCTGTGCCTGGGTCGCGGCGACCATCGCCAGGGCGACCAGGCTGATCCTGGTTTTCAACATGTTGTTTTCCTTATTTCTTAATCAAAAACGCTCTGCAATATGACGCCAGGAACCAACGCCCCTTCGTAGGTTCGACGCTATGCGGATCCAGACTGGAAGGCCTGCCGGTAATCACACGGCGGCCTCTGGCAGCAGCATGGCCAAGATCATGGCCAGCAGGCGTTGGCCGAATCCTAGCTGTGTGCGATTACAAATGTCAAAAAGTCGTGAAATGCAGGTTGATATAACCAAAATAGCCCGCGTGTCTGGTGCATTTCCATGCGGGTTTGCGCTATCAGCGGACAATTTATCTTGTGTGGGAAATCGCCTTTTGATCGAACGGACAATTTCCTGTGAGGACGCTTTCGCAGCTCAAGGCTGCTCCTACAGGAAAATGCGGCGCGGCAGAGAGCGAAACAAACTGACACAGATGTAATGACAACCATTTACAAATACCCAAGCAAGAGCAAATAACAAGCATTACCATCCGCATCTCTTTTTCACCTGCTCGATCCGGATGTGCCCATGCTTGTACCCTGCCGTCTTTTACCCCTTACCCTTGGCCTGCCGCTGCTGTGCGGCGCCGGCCTGGCCAGTGCCGCCTCCACCACTCTGCCGGAACTGTCGGTGACCGCCGACAGCGAGCGCGAAGAGGACAACCCGCGGGTCAAGGAGGTAAGCACCGCGACCCGCACCTCGACGCCAGTACGCTATGTGCCGCAGGCCATCGACACGGTAAAGACCGTCAACGTGCTGGATTACGGCAGCAACACCCTGGGCAAGGCGCTGGAAGGCATCCCCAACGTCAGCAGCGGTGCCGACACCCGCTTCGACAGCGTGCGCATCCGCGGCTTCGAAGCCAGCAACGACTTCTATCTGGACGGCATTCGCGACGACAGCCAGTACGTCCGCGACCTGCATAACATCGAGCGGGTCGAAGTGCTCAAGGGGCCGGCAGCGGTGCTTTATGGCCGTGGCAGCCAGGGCGGTATCGTCAACCGGGTGAGCAAGGCGCCGGAGCACGGCCGCCGTTCGAGCATCGAGGCGCAGGCCGGCAGCGAGGACCTGCGCAGCCTGTATGCCGACCTCAGTGCCGACCCCAGCGATACCGTCAGCCTGCGCCTGAACATGGGCAACCAGGACAACAACAGCTTCCGCGACGGCATCGACGGCAGCCGCCAACTGTTCGCCCCGTCGATCAGCTGGCAGGTCACCCCCGACCTGAACTGGCTGGTGCAATACGAATACAGCCGCTACAACCGCACCCCGGACCGTGGCATCCCCGGGGTCAACGGCCGCCCGGCCGATGTCAGCCGCAGCACCACCTATGGCGACACCCAGCGCGACTACATCGACGACCGCGCCCAGTCGCTGCGCTCGCGCCTGAACTACCAGCTGAACGAAACCTGGCAGTTGCGCCATACCTTGGGTCTGTTCAAGCTCGACAGTGAGTTCGACAACACCTACGTCACGGGCTACGACGCCAGCACCGACACCTTGACCCGCCAGCGCTGGCAACAGGACCTGAACACCCGCAACCTGTTCAACACCCTGGAAGCCGAGGGCGACTTCGACACCCTGGGCCTGGAGCACAAGCTATTGCTGGGCCTGGAATTCGGCAACCAGAAGCGCGACCCGGTGCTGTACAAAGCGGTCGACCAGAAACTGCAGGGCCTGGGCAAGCCCGGCCGCAACCAGCAGCTCAATGGCCCAATGACGTTGTTTAGTGACAACCATACCGTGGTCGATAGCCGCGGCCTTTATCTTCAAGACCAGATCCGCCTGAACGATCAGTGGCAGGTTCTTGCCGGCGTACGCTTCGACCAGTTCGACGTGCAGACCACCAACAAGGATGGCGTGCGCGAAACACAGGACAGCAACAGCACCAGCCCACGCCTGGGTGTGGTCTACACACCGTGGCGCGACCATTCGTTCTACGTCTCGTGGAGCAAGACATTCTCGCCGGTTGGCGGCGGTCTGATCGGTATCACCCCGGGCGCAAAGGGCAACGGTAACGACGCCAAGCCGGAAGAAACCCGCCAGAAGGAAATCGGCGTGAAGAGCGACTGGCTCGACCAGCGTCTGACCACCACTCTGGCCATCTACGAGCTGGAACTGTACAACCGCCGCACCCGCGACCCGCTTGTCCCGGAAAACATCTTGCTCAGCGGCTTGCAGCGTTCGCGCGGCATCGAACTGACCGCCACCGGCAATATCGTCGGCAACTGGTACGTGCGCGGTGGCATCGGCCTGCAGGATGCGACCATCGTCAAGGACAACAACGGCCAGGAAGGCAACCGCATCAATGATGTGGCCAAGCGCAACGGCAGCCTGTTCGTGACCTGGAAACCGGAACTGGGCTGGTACGCCGAAACCGGCCTGACGCTGGTGGGCGAGCGTTATGCGGACAACCAGAACACCACGGTGCTACCGGGGTATGGCCGCTGGGATGCATTGGCTGGGTACCGCACGCATGACTGGGATGTGCGAGCGGCGCTGAGCAACATTGCCGACAAGACCTACTACAGCTCTGCGACCAGTGCGGCGCAGATCCAGGTGGGTGACCCCCGTAGCCTGGTGGTGACTGGCAGCTACAGCTTCTGATCTCTAGCGCCTGTGCCGGCCTCTTCGCGGGCTCGCCCGCTCCCACAGGGGCACCACATGCCTCGAAGCCTGTGAAGTATCTGTGGGAGCGGGCATGCCCGCGAAGAGGCCGGTACAGGTAATACCGATTCGATCAGTGCCACACCGCCATCAGCGCCTGCATTTCTGCTTCGCTGATCAGCCCTTGGGGATATCGTCCGGCAAGCAGACGTCGTGGGTCGGTCGTCCTGACCCTGATGCTTCCATGGTGTTTCAACCACTTCGCCACAAGCCTGAGCGATTGGTGATTCACTGCCGATGGGCGCAAAGCCGACTCACTTGCTGCGTTCATTTCTACACGTACTCCCTGGCCCGTGAGCGGCTAATTTACGTAAGGATTGTTACAGATCCGAGAGTTCGGCATGGCCGAGCTATCTGACTGAAAACAATACAAAACGTATGCCAGCACAGGCCTGAGGACAGCCTTGGAAACAAAAAGGCCCGTCATCCGACGGGCCCCTTCATTCACCGTGCGCTCAACGCTTGACCGGCGCCGGCTGCTGCTGGGTCAGGCAGTGAATGTTGCCACCGCCCAACAACAGCTCGCGACCGGGGATCATCACAACCTCGTGGTCGGGGAAGATCTTCGCCAGGATCGCTCTGGCCTCGGCATCTGCCGGGTCGTCGAAGCTTGGCGCGATGATGCCGCCGTTGACGATCAGGAAGTTCACGTACGAGCCGGCCAGGCGCACCGACGGGTCACGCTCCTGGCTGCCGGCCACCTGATCGACACCGGCACACTCTTCGGCGGTGGCGAACAGCGGGCCCGGGATCGGCATCTTGTGCACGATGAACTCGCGGCCCTTGGCATCGCGGGTGTTTTTCAGCACCTCCATGGCGGCATGGCAACGTGCATAGTTGGGGTCGTTCGAATCATCGGTCCAGGCCAGTAACACTTCGCCCGGGCGCACGTAACAACAGAAGTTGTCGACGTGGCCGTCAGTCTCGTCGTTGTACAGGCCATCCGGCAGCCAGACCACGGTGTCCACCGCCAGATGGTCGCGCAGCACCGCTTCGATCTGCTCGCGGTTCAGATGCGGATTGCGGTTGCGGTTGAGCAGGCACTCCTCAGTGGTGATCACGGTACCTTCACCGTCCACGTGGATCGAGCCGCCCTCGAGCACGAAGCCTTCGGTCTGGTAGCGCTGGCAGCGTTCCATTTCCAGGACCTTGGCTGCCAGCTCCTCGTCGCGGTTCCACGGTGCGTACAGGCCGCCATCGAAGCCGCCCCAGGCATTGAAGCCCCAGTCCACGCCACGCACCTCACCCTGGTCGTTGATGACGAAGGTCGGGCCGGTGTCACGCACCCAGGCGTCGTCGTTGCTGATCTCGACCACGCGGATGTTCGGCTGGTCGAGCTGACGACGGGCATTTTCGTACTGGCCAGCGGACACCGCGACGGTTACCGGCTCGAAGCGGGCAATCGCCTTGGCCAGTGTCACATGGGCAGCCTGCGCCGGCTTGCCGCCCAGGCGCCAGTTGTCAGGGCGCTCCGGCCAGACCATCCATACCTGGGTTTGCGGGGCCCACTCGGCGGGCATGTGGAAACCATCGGCACGGGGAGTGGAGTTGAGGGTTTTCATGATTGACCTCTGTGATGGCCCTGAGCCGGACTGTGCTGGGGCGTTTGTCAATTTATAACCGATATATATCGATATTTGAAGCCCGATAATCAGGAAATCTATGACCGAATACCGCCATTAAATCGATAACAATCGAAACATGCGCAACCTTGGTCGAGAATCAAAGCGGCACGACCTCTACCATAGCCAGCACTTGTGAATGCCGTTGAAGCCCAAGGCGGAAAAAACGGCCAGACCGGCTAGGGTCAATACATGAGCAGAACGGGCCAGCGAACCGCCATGAACATCATCCCTACCGCGATCCCCGAAGTACTGATCATCGAGCCGAAGATTTTTGCTGACAGCCGTGGCTTTTTCTTCGAGGCGTTCAACGCTCGTGAGTTCGCCCGGCAAACCGGCGTGAATGTCGAGTTCGTCCAGGACAACCACTCGAGCTCCATCAAGGGTGTGCTGCGCGGTCTGCACTACCAGGTGGAAAACACCCAAGGCAAGCTGGTGCGCGTGGTGCAGGGGGAAATCCGTGATATTGCCGTGGACGTGCGCAAAAGCTCGCCAACCTTCGGCCAATGGGTCGCGGTGCAGCTGTCGGCCGAAAACCATCGCCAGTTGTGGATTCCGCCCGGCTTCGCCCATGGCTTTGCGGTGATGAGCGAGTCGGCCGAGTTTCTCTACAAGACCACCGACTACTACAACCCGGGCGCCGACCGCTGCATCCGCTGGGATGACCCGACGCTGGCCATCGACTGGGGGCTGCAGCAGCCACCAGTGCTGTCGGACAAGGACAAGCTCGGCCTGCCACTGGCAGAGGCGGAACTGCTGCCTTAACTAGCGCATAATTGCGGCAGACTTTTCTGGCGCCTTTACGTGATGATTGCAAAACCCACGCCCCCACGCCGTCCTCGCTGGCGCAGCCTGGCCCTGTTGGCCCTGTGCCTGGCCCCGTTACTGTGGCCCCTGCACCATCTGGCCGAACGCTACTACCAGGAAGAACTGGCCTCGCAGAACCGCCAGACCCTCGACCTGTACGTCGCCAACCTGCTCGGTACCCTGCACCGCTACGAAACCTTGCCGCAAATACTCGGCGACCTGCCGGCCCTGCGCGGGGTGCTGGCCGACCCGTTCCGTCTGGAAGCGGTGACCAACGCCAACCGCCTGCTCAAGGACATCGTCCAGCAGACCGGCGCCGAGGTGATGTACCTGATGGACGTCAGCGGCAACACCCTGGCCGCCTCCAACTGGGACAAGCGCGACAGCTTCGTTGGCCGCAACTTCGCCTTCCGTCCCTACTTCAACGAAGCCATGGCCGGCCGCCTGGGGCGCTTTTTCGGCCAGGGCACCACGTCGGCCAAGCGCGGCTACTTCTTTGCCGCCGCCGTGCGTGACCGTGAACGCATCGTTGGCGTACTGGTAGTCAAGGTCGACCTCGACCACACCGAAACCCTGTGGGGCCGCACACCCGAGCAGCTGTTGCTGACCGACCACAATGGCGTGGTCATCCTGACCTCCCGGCCCGACTGGCGCTTCCGTGCGACCCGCGCACTGACCGAGGCCGAGCGCCAGGCCATCATCGCCATTCAGCCCTACCCGACCCAGGCCCCGCAGCCGCTGGTGCTCAACCAGGACGCCTGGATCAGCCAGACCCGCGATATCAAGGAAACCGGCTGGCAGGTCAGCATCCTCGCCCCGCGCATGCTGGTCGACCGTTCGGTGCAAACCGTGATGGCCATCGGCGCTGGCACCCTATTGGTGCTTATGCTGCTGGCCGGCCTGGTGATGCAGCGGCGCCGTCATTACATCGACCGCATCGACTTCGAGGCACGTGGCCGCCAGGAGCTGGAAAAACGAGTAGCCGAGCGCACCGCCGATCTCGAAGGCCTGAACACCCGGCTCAAGAGCGCCGTGCTGGAGCGCGAAAACGCCCAGCAGGAGGCCGTGCGCGCGCAGGACGAACTGGTGCAGGCCGGCAAGCTGTCGGTACTCGGCACCATGTCGGCCAGCATCAGCCACGAACTCAACCAGCCGCTGGCCGCCATCCGCAGCTACGCGGAAAACGCCGAGATCCTGCTTGACCACCAGCGTACCGAAGACGCCCGCGGCAACCTCAAGCTGATCGGCGAACTGACCGGGCGCATGGCCTCGATCATCGCCCACCTGCGCGCCTTCGCCCGTCGTGACCGCCATGCCCCGGAGAGCGTGGCCCTGCAGCCGGCCCTGGACGATGCCCTGGCGCTGCTGGCCAAGCGCCGCCGGGCGATGGCCGTCGAGCTGATCCGCGACCTGCCGGAAGCCA
Source organism: Pseudomonas sp. B10(2017) (assembly GCF_002113295.1). Classification (NCBI taxonomy): domain Bacteria; kingdom Pseudomonadati; phylum Pseudomonadota; class Gammaproteobacteria; order Pseudomonadales; family Pseudomonadaceae; genus Pseudomonas; species Pseudomonas sp. B10(2017). The sequence goes on along the minus strand of NZ_NEJU01000004.1, from coordinate 119,768 downwards.
CCTTGTGGGTACAGGCCGGCGAGACCCGCCTGCGCCAGGTGCTTGGCAACCTTCTGGCCAATGCCCTCGACGCCCTGACCGAGAAGGCCAACCCGCGCCGCCTGTGGCTAAGTGCCGAGCAGCGCGATGACTGCGTCTACCTGTACATTCGCGACAACGGCCCCGGCTTCAGCCGCCAGGCCCTGGAGCACGCCAAGGAGCCGTTCTTCACCACCAAGACCCGCACCCAGGGCCTGGGCCTGGGCCTGGCCATCTGCGAAAGCCTGATGCGCGCCCTGGGCGGTGAGCTGCTGCTGGCCAACCACCCGGAGGGTGGCGCACTGCTGACCCTGCAGCTGCGTGTGGCCGCGCCTGGCGCTACTTTGCCCAATTCGGAGGACCCCTCGGCATGACCACCGAGACACTGATCGACAGCCGAGCCCAGATCATCCTGGTCGATGATGACCCGCACCTGCGCCAGGCACTGAGCCAGACCCTGGACCTGGCCGGGCTCAAGGTGGTCGCCCTGGCCGATGCCCAGGGCCTGGCCGAACGCATCGAGGCCGACTGGCCCGGCGTGGTGGTCAGCGACATCCGCATGCCGGGCATCGATGGCCTGCAGCTGCTGGAACAACTGCACGGCCGTGACAACGAACTGCCGGTGCTGCTGATCACCGGCCACGGCGATGTACCGCTGGCGGTGCAAGCGATGCGCGCCGGGGCCTACGACTTCCTGGAAAAGCCCTTTGCCAGCGACGCCCTGCTGGACAGCGTGCGTCGCGCCCTGGCCCTGCGCCGCCTGGTACTGGACAACCGCAGCCTGCGCCTGGCCCTGAGCGACCGCCAGCAACTGGCCACCCGCCTGGTGGGCCAGTCGCCGTCCATGCAGCGCCTGCGCGAGCAGATCGGCGCACTGGCCGGCACCCGCGCCGATGTGCTGATCCTGGGTGAGACCGGTGCCGGCAAAGAGGTGGTGGCCCGTGCCCTGCACGACCTGTCCAGCCGCCGCGACGGGCCGTTCGTGGCGATCAATGCCGGCGCACTGGCCGAGTCAGTGGTCGAAAGCGAGCTGTTCGGCCATGAGCCCGGGGCGTTCACCGGTGCGCAGAAACGCCGCATCGGCAAGTTCGAGTTCGCCAACGGTGGCACGCTGTTCCTCGACGAAATCGAGAGCATGAGCCTGGATGTGCAGGTGAAACTGCTGCGCATGCTGCAGGAACGGGTGGTCGAGCGCCTGGGTGGCAACCAGCTGATCCCGCTGGATATCCGCATCATCGCCGCGACCAAGGAGGACCTGCGCCAGTCAGCCGACCAGGGGCGCTTCCGTGCCGACCTGTATTACCGCCTGAATGTGGCGCCGCTACGTATTCCACCGCTGCGCGAACGTGGCGATGACATCCTGGTGCTGTTCCAGCACTTCGCCGACGCCGCCAGCCAGCGCCATGGCCTGCCGCCACACGCCCTGCAGCCGGCCCAGCGCGCCATTCTGCTGCGTCACGACTGGCCCGGTAACGTACGCGAGCTGCAGAACGCCGCCGAGCGTTTCGCCCTTGGCCTGGAACTGGCCCTGGACGGCCAGGCGCCACCTGCGGCAATGCCTGCGGTACCGATGCCGAGCGGCAACCTCAGCGAACAGGTCGAGCAGTTCGAACGCTCGCTGATCGCGGCCGAACTGGCCCAGCCACACAGCTCCATGCGCAGCCTGGCCGAGGCGCTGGGCATCCCCCGCAAGACCCTGCACGACAAGCTGCGCAAGCATGGCTTGAGCTTCGACGGCGGTAGCGGCGGGCATGACGATCAAGAGGACATCCGTTAATGAATACCGAAAGCCAGCACCTTCAGTCCGTCCTGCACGGCGACATCCCCCTGACCCGCGAAATGGGCCTGGAAGTGCTCGATTGGCAGCAGCACACCCTGCGCCTGCAATTGCCGCTGGCGGCCAACGTCAACCACAAGAGCACCATGTTCGGCGGCAGCCTGTACTGCGCCGCGGTGCTGGTGGGGTGGGGCTGGCTGCACCTGCGCTTGCGCGAGTTGGGGATCGATGACGGACATATCGTCATCCAGGAAGGGCAGATCAGTTATCCGCTGCCGGTTACCGGGGCGGCGGTGGCGCGCTGTGCGGCGCCGGATGAAAAGACCTGGGAGCGGTTCTTGACCATGTACCAGCGCCGCGGGAGGGCACGGTTGACGCTGGAGACCACGGTGAGCAATGCCGGTAGTGACGAGCCTGCTGTTACCTTCAGCGGCCAGTACGTGCTGCACCGCTGACCGCGGGCAAGTACTGATGCCAGTCAGTTAGTGCTGTTGGGTCTGCTGCGCAGCCCATCGCCGGCAAGCCAGGTGCAGCGCCATGCTGAAGGTCTGCGCAGTACTTGTGGGAGCTGGCTTGCCGGCGATGGGCCGCAAAGCGGCCCCGGCGATATAGGCGGCGAAGCTGAAGTCCTCAGCTCCAACAGAGTGTGATGATACCCGTCAGATCAGGCTCAGGAAGGCTTGGCGCCACGCAGCATTTGCCGGCAACGCCAGGAAATACGGGTTGAGCAACGACTCCCGCGCCGGGTACCGGAACGGCAAGCCATCCAGCCCGATTACCTCCCCACCAGCCCCTTCCACCACGCCCTGCGCCGCTGCGGTATCCCACTGCGAGGTCGGTGCCAGGCGCGGATAGCAGTCGGCGCTGCCCTCGGCCAGCAGGCAGAACTTCAACGAACTGCCGATATTAGCCAGCTCCAGCTCACCTACCGCAGCCCCCAACCCGGCCAACAAGGCTTCCTGTTCCGGGCTGGAATGGCGACGGCTGGCAACCACGGTGAAACGCCCACCCGCCGGCGGCGCGTTGCGCACCTGGATCGCCTGGGCGGCCTCACCCGCTTCGGCACGCCAGGCGCCCAACCCGCGACCACCGAAGTAACAGCGCCCGTTGGTCGGCATGGAAACCACGCCAAACACCACCTCGCCGTTTTCGACCAGGGCGATGTTGACCGTAAACTCCTCACTGCCGGCGATGAATTCCTTGGTGCCGTCCAGCGGGTCGACCAGCCACCAGCGGCTCCAACCCTGACGCTCGGCCAGCGGAATGTTGCAGTCCTCTTCGGACAGCACCGGGATCTGCGGCGCCAGCGCCAGCAGGCCATCGGCAATCACCCGGTGCGCCGCCAGGTCGGCGGCGGTGACCGGCGAATCGTCGGCCTTGTTGGTCACGGCCACATCGGCACGCCAGAACGGCAAGATCGCGTCCCCCGCCAACAGGGCCAGCTTGACCACTTCGTGCATCAATTGCAGGTCGTTCATGCTTCCAGCAGCCCCCGCTGAATCAGCAGGTCACGCGCCAGGTACAGCGCCGCCAGCGCACGCCCCTCGGTAAACTGCGGGTGCATGGCCAGGGCCGAGAGTTCGCGCAGGTTGACCTTGTCGACCCGCATCGGCTCCGGCTCGTCGCCCTCCAGGCGCTCCTCGTACAGGTCGCTGGCCAGCACCACCTGGATCTTCTGGCTCATGTAGCCCGGCGACAGCGACAGCTCGGTCAGGTGCTCCAGCTGGCGCGCGCCAAAACCGGCTTCTTCCTTGAGCTCCCGGTCGGCTGCCGCCAGCACGTCCTCGCCCGGCTCGATCAGGCCCTTGGGCAACGACAGCTCGTATTCATCGGTGCCGCCACAATATTCCTCCACCAGCACCGCGTGCTCGGCATCGAGCATGGCCACGATCATCACCGCACCGTAGCCATTACCCCGGCCCACCAGGCGCTCGTAGGTACGCTCGTTGCCATTGCTGAAGCGCAATTGCACGGCTTCGACGCGAAACAGGCGGCTGCTGGCGACGATTTCGCGGCTGAGGACGGTGGGTTTCTGGCGCATGGGGCGGCTCCTTGGCGTGAACGGGTTACTATACCGTGGCTTGCCGACTGATCGAGAGTTTCCCATGCCTGTTCTTCCCTGGTCTGCCATCGATACCGTCCTGCTGGACATGGACGGCACCCTGCTCGACCTGCATTACGACAACCGCTTCTGGCTGGACCACCTGCCCCAGCGCTACGCCGAGCTGCACGGGGTGAGCCGGGCAATGGCGGAAATGGAGCTGCAGCCGCTGTTCGAACGCAATGCCGGCACGCTGAACTGGTATTGCCTGGACTTCTGGAGCCGCGAACTGCGGCTGCCGATCCGCGAGCTGAAACAGGAAATCGCCGACCTGATCGCCCTGCGCCCGGATGCCGATACGTTCCTTGCCGCGATCCGCAACGCGGGCAAGCGCGTGGTGATGATCACCAATGCGCACCGGGATTCGCTGTCGCTGAAGCTGGAGCGGGTGGAGCTGGCGCCGTATTTCGAAAGGCTGATCAGCTCGCATGACTATGGCTACCCGAAGGAAAGCCCGCAGTTCTGGGACGCATTGCAGGCGGACATCGGCTTTGAACCGGAGCGCAGCCTGTTCATCGATGACACCCTGGCGATTCTGCGCAGTGCACGACGGTTTGGCGTGGGGCATCTGCTGGCGGTGCGCCAGCCGGATAGCCAGGCAGGGCCGCGGGATACCGAAGAGTTTGCGGCGGTCGAGGATTACCGGGAGCTATTGGTCGGCCTGTGAGGCCCCATTCGCGGGCATGCCCGCTCCCAAAGGTACAGCGCCACATTCACGGCTGGCGTTGTACCTGTGGGAGCGGGCGAGCCCGCGAAGAGGCCGGTACAGGCTGTAGATATCAGTCAGGAATACGCAACACCTGCCCCGGATAGATCTTGTCCGGGTGCTTGAGCATCGGTTTGTTGGCCTCGAAGATCTTCTGGTACTTGTTCGGGTCGCCATACACCTTCTTCGAAATGGCGCTCAACGTATCACCCTTCTCCACCGTGACGAACCGCGCGGCCTGGGCCACCGGTCCGGTCACGGTGATCTGGTCATCGACACTGGCCACGCCAGCGACGTTGCCCGCCGCCAGGATGATCTTCTCCTTTTCCTCCTGGCTGGCCACCTCACCCTTGAGGATGATCGTGTCGCCCTCTACGGTGGCCGTGATATTCGGGTTGCCCAGGCCGACACTTTCCACGTGTTTCTTCAACTGCTCTTCGGCATTGGCATTGCCGGGGGTCAGCAGGTCGATCAACTTCTCGCCCGCTTCCTTGACGAAACTGAACAAGCTCATAGCGCTCTCCTTGTTGACGAAACCTCGGACACAGCAGTCTAGGCCAGCTTTCCCCCTGGCGCCCCATGCGCCCAATCGACACGGTCTATCAAGGCATAGACCCTAGCGATTAGACGCCACCGACCCGCACGCCTAGGCTTGTGCTATCTGAAAGCCGCCGATAGCCCCTATGAAAAGTCAGCCCCGATGAACAGCAAACCTCCGGTATGCGCGGCCTCATCGCCCTTGACCATGCCCGCCGCCAGCAACACCTACGATTACGTCCAGCTCAATGACGCCAGACGCGACAGCACGCCCCTGGCCGAAGAAGTGGCCCTGGCCATTGCCTACAACGGCCTCAACCAGGCGGTGATGCTGGTCAGTCCCACCGACCTGGAAGACTTCGCCGTCGGCTTCAGCGTCGGCAGCGGCATTGTCGACGGCACAGCAGAAATCTACGACCTGAAGCTCTCCGGCAGCGGCTCGGCGATGTACGCCGACCTGGAGATTTCCAGCCGAGCGTTCTGGAACCTGAAAAACCAGCGCCGCCAACTGGCCGGCACCAGTGGTTGTGGCCTGTGCGGGGTCGAAGCACTGGAGCAGGCGCTGCCAGAGCTGGCCGAGCTGCCTGGCGCGCCCTTGCCACCGGCACAATGGTTGGTCGGCCTGCGTGAACGCATCGATGCCTTCCAGCCTCTCGGCCAGCACTGCGGCGCGGTGCATGCGGCGCTGTTCATGGATCGCCACGGCGAACTGCTGCTCGGCCGCGAAGACATCGGCCGGCACAACGCCCTCGACAAGCTGATCGGCGCCCTGCTGCGCCAGGGCATCGACAGCCAGGGTGGCCTGGCCATCGTCACCAGCCGCTGCAGCCTGGAGCTGATCCAGAAGGTGCTGCGGGCCGGTATCCAGACCTTGGTCAGCCTGTCGGCGCCAACCGGCCTTGCCCTGCAATGGGCACGCAAGCACAACCTCAACCTTATCCATCTGCCCAAGCACAGCGCACCGCGGGTCTACAGCCCAGCGGCGGAGTCTTAACAGTCGTGACCTCGTACCAACACCTCCCGGACAACGCCCCAGCCTCTTCCCCTCGCTACAAGCCCTACCACGGCCCCGCCGGTGGCTGGGGTGCGCTGCGCAGCGTAGCCAAGGCCTGGGTGGGCAGCGATAACGCGCTGAAGAACATTCGAGCGCTGCTCAAGACCAACCAGAACGGCGGCTTCGATTGCCCCGGCTGCGCCTGGGGCGACTCGCCGGAAAGCGGCATGGTCAAGTTCTGCGAGAACGGTGCCAAGGCCGTGAACTGGGAGGCGACCAAGCGCCGCGTCGATGCCGCCTTTTTCGCCCGCTACAGCGTCACTTCGCTACTGCAGCAGAGCGACTACTGGCTGGAGTACCAGGGGCGCCTCACCGAGCCGATGGTCTATGACGCACCCAGCGACCGCTACCAGCCAATCAGCTGGGACGCCGCCTTCAACCTGATCGCCCGCGAGCTGAACAAGCTGGCCAGCCCTGACCAGGCCGAGTTCTACACTTCGGGGCGCGCCAGCAACGAAGCGGCGTACCTGTACCAGCTGTTCGTGCGCGCCTACGGCACCAACAACTTCCCCGACTGCTCGAACATGTGCCACGAGGCCAGCGGCGTGGCCTTGGGGCAGAGCATCGGGGTCGGCAAGGGCACCGTCACCTTCGACGACTTCGAGCACGCCGACGCGATTTTCGTCTGGGGCCAGAACCCCGGTACCAACCACCCCCGCATGCTCGACCCGCTGCGCGACGCGGTAAAACGCGGTGCCCAGGTGGTGTGCATCAACCCGCTCAAGGAGCGTGGCCTGGAGCGCTTCCAGCACCCGCAGAACCCGCTGGAAATGCTGACCAACAGCGACCGGCCGACGAACACCGCATTCTTCCGCCCGGCCCTGGGCGGCGACATGGCGCTGCTGCGCGGCATGGCCAAGTTCGTCCTGCAATGGGAACGCGAGGCCCAGGCCAACGGCGAACCAGCAGTCTTCGACCACGCCTTCATTGCCGAACATGGCCATGGCGTCGACGACTACCTGGCGGTAGTGGATGCCACCCCGTGGGAGCACATCCAGGCCCAGTCCGGCCTGGCGCTGGCCGACATCGAACTGGCCGCGCGCATGTATTGCCGTGGCAAGCGGGTGATCATGTGCTGGGCGATGGGTATTACCCAGCACCGCCACTCGGTGCCGACCATCCAGGAAATCGTCAACTTGCAGATGCTGCGCGGCAACATCGGCGTGCCAGGCGCAGGCCTGTGCCCGGTGCGCGGCCACAGCAACGTGCAGGGTGACCGCACCATGGGCATCAATGAGCGCCCGCCGGTGGCCCTGCTGGACGCCATCGAGCAGCGCTTCGGCTTCCCCGTGCCCCGGCACAATGGCCACAACACCGTCGAGGCGATCCACGCCATGCTCGACGGCCGGGCCAAGGTATTCATCGGCCTGGGCGGCAACTTCGCCCAGGCCACGCCGGACACCGAGCGCACCGCCCAGGCACTGAGCAACTGCGAGCTGACCGTGCACATCAGCACCAAACTCAACCGCAGCCACCTGGTGCACGGCAAGCAGGCACTGATCCTGCCGTGCCTGGGCCGCACCGACATCGACCTGCAGTCAGAAGGGCCACAGGCGGTAACGGTAGAAGACTCGTTCAGCATGGTCCACGCCTCCAATGGCCAGCTGAAGCCGCTGTCGACGCAGATGCGCTCGGAGCCGGCGGTCATCGCCGGTATCGCCGCCGCCACCCTCGGCAAGAAGCCCGTGGACTGGCACTGGCTGGTGGCTGACTACGACCGTATCCGCGAGCTGATCGGCGACACCATCGCCGGCTTCAGCGGCTTCAACCAGCGCCTGCGCGAGCCGGGCGGTTTCTACCTGGGCAACAGCGCTGCCAGCCGTGAATGGAATACCAGCACCGGCCGCGCAAACTTCAAGGCCAACCTGCTGCCCGACACGCTGATCGACGAGCGTGTACGCGCCAGCGGGCAGGTGCCTGACCTGATCATGCAATCGATGCGCTCGCACGATCAGTACAACACCACCATCTACGGCCTGGACGACCGCTACCGTGGCGTGCGTGGCCAGCGCGAGGTGCTGTTCGCCAACGAAGCCGACATCATCCGCCTGGGCTTCCAGCCGGGGCAGCAGGTCGACATCGTGTCTTTGTGGGGGGATGAGCATGTGCGCCGTGTGCACGGCTTCACTTTACTGGCCTTCGACATCCCGGCCGGGCAGGCGGCGGCGTACTACCCGGAGGTGAACCCGTTGGTGCCGCTTGAAAGCATTGGCGATGGCAGCCATACGCCGACGTCGAAGTTCATCGCCATCAAGCTGGAGCGGGCGCGGGACGACGGGCGCATCCTGTAGGAATGGTGTTGGCCTCTTCGCGGGCATGCCCGCTCCCACAGGAGTTCCACATGTTTCGATTCCTGTGCTGTACCTGTGGGAGCGGGCGTGCCCGCGAAGAGGCCGGAAGCCGTGCCGCCAAAAACGAAAAAAGCCCTGTTCCATCAAGGCTCAGGGCTTCGTCATAAAGGTCTCAGACAGCGAAAAAACGATAAAGTTTCACAGTAAATACAGTAAGTTAGAGAATTGTGTACAACTCGTGTTACTCGTCGGATTTCCGTTGCCAGGCGTGCCTGCAAGGCTCAAAAATCGCCCCGTCATCCTTATGAGGCTCTCTTGATGAAGAAGTACTCCTCGATACTGTTGTTGTCTTTCAGCTTGCTCAGCGGCGTTGCCATGGCAGGCGGCACCACCGAGGCCGGCATTGGCGGCGCATTGGGTGGGGTACTGGGCTCCGTGGTGGGCAACTCCATCGGTGGTAGCACCGGCGGCGCCATTGGTGCCGGCCTGGGCGGCGCGGCTGGCGGTGCCCTGGGTGCCGACAAGCGTCAGCGCGGTGAAGCCGCTATCGGCGGCGCGCTGGGCGCCGCAGGCGGTAACGTGGTCGGCCGCTCCGTGGGCGGCACTACCGGTAGCTACATTGGCGCAGCAGCCGGCGGTGGTGCCGGTGGTGCACTGGGTAACTACCTGGGTAAAGAGGCCGACAGAGACGATTACCACGAAGGCCGCCGCTACCGTCGTGGTTATGACGACGACCGTCGCCACTGGGACCGTGGCCACCACTACGGCCATCGCAAGCACAAGCGCCACTGGCGCGACTAACGCCTGAGGGCCTTGCCCCGGCAACAAAAGCCCCGCCCCTGCCAGCGGGGCTTTTTTATGCCTGCTGTTCCAGCAGTACACCAGACAGGATCACCTGCAGCGTCTCTGGCAACACCACTGGCCGGCCATTGGCGCGTTCGATGAAGACCTGCACCACCGTGCCTGCAGCACACGCCTCCGGCTCCCCTGGGCGGAACAGGGCCAGGCGGTACTCCACCGTGCTGCCCGCCAGTCGTGCCACCCCCAGCCCTACTTCCAGCACGTCCGGGAAGCCGGGTAGAGCGTAGAAATCCGCCGCCGAACTGACCACGAATGCCGCCAGCTCGCCGTCACGCAGGTCCAGGTCGGCCTGTTCGACGAGGAACGCCTGGATGGCGGTTTCGAAGAAGCCGTGCACGGTGGCACCGGCAATATGGCCGTTCAGGTCGTTGTCCTGGGGGCGGGTGAGGATGGGGTGGAAGTGGGAGAAGGCAGTGCGCTGAGGGGATTCGGTCATCTGGCTGGCTCTTGTCTTCGCAATGGATGCTGACAGTGAAACAGAAAAACCGGATTTTCGCTGCCTGTACCGGCCTCTTCGCGGCTTTAGCCGCGAAGAGGCCGGTACAGGCAGTAGAAAACGAAAAGGCCGCCCGTAGGGGCGGCCTTTTCGTTACAGGTAAGCTCAGCTTACAGCTGCGGGCCAGCGGCCTTGATGGCGTCGGAAACTTCGAACTTCTTGAAGTTTTCGATGAACAGCTTGGCCAGGCCTTTGGCAGCCTCGTCGTAGGCAGCCTTGTCAGCCCAGTTGGTGCGCGGGTTGAGCAGCTCGGTTTCAACACCCGGAACGGCCTTCGGCACATCCAGGTTGATGATGTCCAGGTGCTCGGTTTCGGCACCGATCAGCGCGCCACTCTGGATCGCAGCGATCACGGCACGGGTGGTCGGGATGCTGAAGCGCTTGCCAACGCCGTAGCCACCGCCGGTCCAGCCGGTGTTGACCAGGTAGACCTTCGAGTCGAAGCCTTTGATACGCTTGATCAGCAGCTCGGCGTACTCGCCAGCCGGGCGCGGGAAGAACGGCGCGCCGAAGCAGGTGGAGAAGGTCGACTTGATGCCGCTGCCCGAACCCATTTCGGTGGAACCGACCAGCGCGGTGTAGCCGGACAGGAAGTGGTAGGCCGCCTGCTCGTTGTTCAGGATCGAAACCGGAGGCAGAACACCCGTCAGGTCGCAGGTCAGGAAGATGACTGCATTCGGCTCGCCACCCAGGTTCGCTTCGGAACGCTTGGCAACGTGCTCCAGCGGGTAGGCCGCACGGCTGTTCTGGGTCAGGCTGACATCGCTGTAGTCGGCGTGCTTGTTGGCGTCGAGAACGACGTTTTCCAGCACGGCGCCATGCTTGATGGCTTTCCAGATGACCGGCTCGTTCTTCTCGGACAAGTCGATGCACTTGGCGTAGCAACCGCCTTCGATGTTGAACACCACGCCCTCGCCCCAGCCGTGCTCGTCGTCACCGATCAGGTAACGGCTTTCGTCGGCCGACAGGGTGGTCTTGCCGGTGCCGGACAGGCCGAAGAACAGGGTCACATCGCCTGCTTCGCCAATGTTGGCCGCGCAGTGCATCGGCAGCACGTCGGCAGCCGGCAGCAGGAAGTTCTGCACCGAGAACATGGCTTTTTTCATTTCGCCGGCGTAGCGCATGCCAGCGATCAGCACCTTCTTCTGGGCGAAGTTGATGATCACGCAACCATCGGAGTTGGTGCCGTCACGCTCAGGCTCGCACACGAAGTTGGCGACGTTGAGGACCTGCCACTCGCCACGGCCAGCCGGGTTGTACTGCTCCGGGTTGATGAACAGACAACGGCCGAACAGGTTCTGCCAGGCAGTCTGGGTGGTCATCTTCACCGGCAGGTAGTGCTCGGCGGCCGCCCCTACGTGAACGTAGGAAACGAAGTGATCCTGGGCGTTGTTGAACGCCTCGACGCGGTCCCACAGGGCATCGAACTTGTCGGCCGGGAACTTGCGGTTGATCGGGCCCCAGGCAATGGCGTCCTGGGTGGAAGGCTCTTCGACGATGAAACGGTCAGCCGGCGAACGGCCAGTACGGTGACCGGTCTCCACGACCAGTGCGCCAGTATCGGCTAGTACGCCTTCACCGCGTTGCAGCGCTTCTTTTACCAGCTCATCGACGCTCAGGTCGGTGTACACGGTGTTGTTGGCTTGCGTCATGAGATACCCCATCCGGCCCGAGGCCGAGTGCTCCAAACGTTTTGTAGTTGTCTTGAAAAAACTACTACAGCGAAAAAAGTGGCCGGATTATGCCAGAAACGCCCAAAAAAAGTAGGCCCCTCCTGTCAGAACTGCGCTTTTGCGCAATTCGACAGGAGATTATCCTGTGGTTAAACGTTTCAGTGACGAGTTTCTGAGGCTACGTCAGTGCCGCCACCAGCAAACAGTTGCGCCACATCGCTGGCGTCGAAGAAATAGCGCTCGTTGCAGAACTGGCAATCGATCTCCACCTGCCCGCCGCACTCTTCCACCAGCGCCTTGGCATCGTGCTCGCCCAAACTGACCAGCGCATTGCCGGAACGTTCGCGCGAGCAGCTGCACTTGAAGCGCAGCGGCTGAATATCGAACAGGCGCACGGCATCTTCATGATACAGGCGGTGCAGCAGGGTTTCGTTGTCCAGCGCCCACTCATCAGACTTGAGCGTGGTAGCCAATGCCACAACGTGCTGCCAGCTTTCTTCACGCTCTTCATCGTCCGGCTGGCGATCGCGCGGCAGTTGCTGCAGCAGCAGGCCACGGGCCTTGCCGCCCTCGGCGTTGAGCCAGAAACGGGTATTGAGCTGCTGCGACTGGACGAAGTAGTTGGTGAAGCACTCCGACAGGTTGGTGCCATCGAGGTCCACGGTGCCTTGGTAGCGTTGGCCCTTGACCGGATCGATGGTCAGGGTCAGGTGGCCGTCGGGCATCAGTTGCGACAGAGTGGCGCCGTCAGGGATCTGCTCGGCGTCATAGCGAGCCATGCCACGGATGTCGCGCTCGCTCGAACACTCCACCATCAGCAGCGGGATCGGCCCTTCCGAACGTGCCTGCAGAATCAGCAGGCCGTCGAACTTCATCGCCCCCACGAGCAAGGCGGTGGCCGCCATCAGCTCGCCGAGCAGTGCCTGCACTGGCTGTGGGTACTCATGACGTGCCAGCACCGCGGCGTAGCTGTCATCGAGAGACACCCACTCGCCGCGCACATCGCGCTCGTCGAAGATGAAACGTTGGGTGAAATCGGTATCAGGCAAGTCGCTCATAGGTTTTGGCTATCTGAAAAATGATGACAAAATGGTTACAAGGGTTGTCGAAAACATGTGAGAACCCCGTGACAGAGCGCTCACGAGGCGCTCCGATTTCTGTTTGCAATAGAGGTATTTTATGGACAATTCACCACTGTTCCAAGCAAGGTGGTCCTGGGGGCCATTGGCAGCCTGTACGCTGCTCCCCATCGCTCTACTGTGTTTCTGGTTATGGCCCATTGGCCAGATCTTGTGCCTGACTTTCGACGAGTGGCTGTTCCACAGCCTGAATTCTCCGCTGGCCGACAACACCACCTGGCGCTACATCTGGACCGTCGGCAGCCTGCGCCCGTTCGACATCGTCGTCGGCCTGATCCTTCTGGCAGTGCTTATCCGTGGCGACTGGGTGTTCAAGGCAACCCAGGTACGCCAGGCCTTTTTCGGTTTTCTGGTCACGCTGATCCTCTTAGTGGTGATTCGCGCGCTGTTTTCCAAGTGGGTGGATGCAGCAGGCTGGCAGCACAAGAGCCCGTCGATGATGTTCGACGAGGTGGTGCACCTCAGCGACTACTATCCGAACCTGGAGGCGGCCTGGGAGCTCAAGGACCGTTCCAGCAAGAGTTTCCCGGGGGATCATGCCTCGGTGTTGCTGGTCTGGGCGCTGTTCATGAGCGTGTTCAGCCGCCGCCTGGTGCAATATCTGGTGGTCTGGGGGTTGGCGGTATTGTTCATGTTGCCGCGCCTGGTGGCCGGTGCCCACTGGGGGCAGGATGACTACATCGGCGGGCTGCTGATGGCGGTGCTGGCGTTGGGCTGGAGCTGCTACACACCGCTGGCTGCCAAGGGGAGTGCGGTGCTGATGCGCTGGACGGCGCCGATGTTCGCGATCGCGGCCAAGTTACCGCTGGTCGGGCGCTTGGCGGTGACCCGCTAGATCCCTGGGTCTACTGCGTAGCCCATCGCGACACAAGGCCGCTCCTACAGGGGTTGCACAAGTTTCAGGGCTTGCGCAGTACCTGTGGGAGCTGGCTTGCCGGCGATGGGTCGCAAAGTGGCCCCGGCTATTCGAAGCTCCCATGCAACAGGTGAATCTGGCGCCGTTGCTTCTTGGTCGGCCGCCCATCGGTGGTCACGCCCATCGCCCCGGCCTTGCGCAGTTCCGCCGCCTGTTCGCGCCGGCGCACGCTGTCCTCGGTCTCTTCGTACAACGTCTGCGCTTCTGGCGCACCACGCCGCACCACCGACAGAGCCTTCACCACCACGGTGCGCTCGTCGAACCCGGTACGCAGCACGAACTCGTCACCCACCCGCGGCTCCTTGCCCGGCTTGCAGCGCTCACCCCGGCAGTGCACCTTGCCGCTCTCGATCGCCGCCTTGGCCAGCGCGCGGGTCTTGTAGAAGCGTGCTGCCCACAGCCATTTGTCCAGGCGTACCTTGTCGTCGTCTTCGGCTTTTTGTGCCATCCCGTTACCTCGAGCGCTGTGTTTCATCGAACTGTACTACCGTAACGATCGGATGCAAAAAATCCCCGCCGTGCTTACAGTTCAACACCTCATCCGCAGGGTGCGTTTCGTGAAGACATTTGACCATTTGACTGTGATCGGCCTGCGCGAGTGGGTTGCCCTGCCCGACCTTGGCGTGGCCGGGCTGCGCGCCAAGATCGACACTGGCGCCAGCACCTCCAGCCTGCACGCCACCGAGGTAGAGCCGTTCGAGCGCGACGGCCAGCCCTGGGTCCGTTTCACCGCACACCTTGGCTCGGTGGTGCAGTTGCGCCACCGGCGCTGCGAGGCACCGCTGGTGACCATGAAAACCATCAAGAGCTCCAACGGCCAGGCCCAGACCCGCTATGTCATCCGCACGTCACTGGCCCTGGGCGATGGTGTGTGGGAGGTGGAGTTCACCCTGGCCTGCCGCAAGAACATGCGTTATCGCCTGTTGCTGGGTTCCAAGGCCCTGATCCATGGTCAGCTGGTGGTCAACCCCGGTCTCAAATACGTACAAGACAAACCGGCCTTTCCGGCCACCCTTTCTCCTGCCACAGGTGCTGCATGAAGATCGCTGTGCTGTCGCGCAATCCACGTCTGTATTCCACCCGCCGCCTGGTCGAAGCCGGTGCCCAGCGGGGCCACGAAATGGTGGTGATCGATACCCTGCGAGCCTACATGAACATTGCCAGCCACAAGCCGCAGATCCACTACCGCGGCAAACCGCTTGAAGGCTTCGACGCGGTGATCCCCCGCATCGGTGCCTCGGTGACCTTCTACGGCTGTGCGGTGCTGCGCCAGTTCGAGATGATGGGCGTGTATCCGCTCAACGAGTCGGTAGCGATAGCCCGCTCCCGCGACAAGCTGCGTTCGCTGCAACTGCTGTCGCGGCGCGGCATCGGCCTGCCGATTACCGGCTTCGCCCACTCACCGGACGACATCCCCGACCTGATCCAGATGGTCAACGGCGCCCCGCTGGTGATCAAGGTACTGGAAGGCACACAGGGCATCGGCGTGGTGCTGTGCGAAACCACCAAGGCCGCCGAATCGGTGATCGAGGCGTTCATGGGGTTGAAGCAGAACATCATGGTGCAGGAATACATCAAGGAAGCGGGTGGCGCGGATATCCGCTGCTTCGTGGTCGGCGACAAGGTCATCGCGTCGATGAAGCGCCAGGCCAAGCCGGGGGAATTCCGCTCCAACCTGCATCGTGGTGGGGTGGCCAGCCTGATCAAGATCACCCCGGAAGAACGCATGACCGCCATACGCGCGGCCAAGGTGATGGGCCTGAGCGTGGCGGGTGTGGATATCCTGCGCTCCAACCATGGGCCGCTGGTGATGGAAGTGAACTCGTCGCCGGGGCTGGAGGGGATTGAAGTGACCACCGGCAAGAACGTGGCCGGCATGATCATCGAGCATCTGGAGAAGAATGGCGGCCCTAATCAGACTCGGACCAAGGGTAAGGGCTGATTCAAGCCTGTACCGGCCCTATCGCCGGCAAGCCAGCTCCCACAGGATTACCACGACCTTCAGTTTTGTGGATTACCTGTGGGAGCTGGCCTGCCGGCGATAGGGCAGGTGCAGCCAACCAGATTCATACAGCATTACGCGGCAGCAACAACCCCAAAGGCAACCGTACCCGCGCCTCGATCCCGCCACCAGAGCGATTGCGCAGTTCCACATTCCCACCATGCTGCGCCGCGATCCGCTTGACGATCGCCAGCCCCAGCCCGGTGCCCTTGCCGCCGCGCGCCCGGTCACCACGAATGAACGGGTTGAAGATGGTCTCAAGCTCCGACTCGTCGATCCCCGTCCCGCGGTCCAGTACGCTCAGCACCACATACGGCGCACTCTCGTCGCCCGACACATAGGCGGCCACCTCTACCCCCTTGCCGGCATGGTGCAGGGCGTTGCCGATCAGGTTGCCCAGCATGCGTTTGAGCGAAACCCGGCGCAGCGGGAACGGTGGAATCGGCTCCAGGCACAACCGCACCCGTTCTTCCGGCTGGTTGTACGGTGCCACCACTTCGCGCACCAGGTCGGCCAGGTCGACCTCTTCAACCGGTTCGTCACGGCCATCGCGGATGAAGGCCAGGAACTGGTCGAGGATCGCGTCCATGTCCTCGATATCGCGGACCATGTCGTCACTCAGTTCGCTGTCGCTGTCCAGCAAAGACAGCGACAGACGCAGGCGCGTCAGCGGTGTGCGCAGGTCGTGGGAAACCCCGGCCAGCATCAGCTCGCGCTCGCGCCCGGCCTGCTCGACATCCTCGGCCATCTGGTTGAAGGCCTTGTACACCTCGGTCATCTCGCTGGGCGTGTCGCTGATCGGCAGGCGCACGCTGCGCCCCTGGCCCAGCTGCCGGGCGGCGAAAACCAGGCGCTTGAGCGGCTGGTTCAGCTGGCGCACGAAGATCCAGGCCGAAGCTGTGGACAACAGACCGATAGCCAGGAACCAACCCAGCACGTTCCAGATCTTCTGCCCACGCAGCGGGTGCGGGTATAGCGGTACCTTCAACCAGCCCGGGCCCAGGCTTGGCGCATTGACCCACAACGCCGGCGGCGCATGAATGCGCAGCCGTACCTCGGTGTCTTCACCCAGCTCGGCCCGCATCTGCCGCTGGTAGATTTCGCTGTAGGGCCAGTGCTGCTCACCCTCGGGCACGCCCGAGCCGGTAACACGGATAAGGCCTGCCGCTTCGGCGATCTTGTCGCGGTTTTCTTCGTCTGCCGCCCAATAAGCGCGCAGGGTCAGCGCAACACCGTGGCTGTACTGACGGTCGACCAGCACGTCCTCGTTCATCAACAGGTAGACCAGGGTCAAGGCCTTGGAGAAAAGAACGACGATCAACACCAGCCACAGGGTGCGGGCGAAGAAACTTTGCGGAAACCAGAGCGGTGTTTTCATCGACGGCGCGGCATCATTTACCGGCGTTACCGTCTGGCACGAACACGTAGCCCACGCCCCACACGGTCTGGATATAACGCGGCTTGGACGGGTCCGGCTCGATCATGCGGCGCAGACGCGAGATCTGCACGTCGATGGAGCGTTCCAGCGCATCCCATTCTCGGCCACGCGCCAGGTTCATCAGCTTGTCGCGGGTCAGCGGCTCGCGCGCGTGCATGACCAGCGCCTTGAGCACGGCGAATTCGCCGGTGGTGAGCATGTGCACTTCGTCGCCACGCTTGAGTTCGCGGGTGGCCAGCGACAGCTCGTAGTCGCCGAAGGTGACCGACTCGTCTTCGCTGCCAGGCGCACCCGGCACGCTCGGTGCCTGGCGACGCAACACGGCCTTGACCCGGGCCATCAGCTCGTCCGGGTTGAACGGCTTGCCCAGGTAGTCGTCGGCGCCCAGCTCCAGGCCCTTGATACGGCTGAGCTCGTCACCCTTGGCGGTGAGCATGATTATCGGGATCTGGTTGTTCTGCTGGCGCAGGCGCTTGCATGCCGACAAGCCATCTTCGCCGGGCAGCATCAGGTCGAGCACCACCAGGTTGAACACCTCACGCTGCAGCAGGCGGTCCATCTGCTCGGTGTTGGGCACCGCGCGGGCACGGTAGCCCTTGCTGGTGAAGAAACGTTCCAGCAGGCTGCTCAGCCCCGGGTCGTCGTCGACGATGAGAATCTTGTCACCTTCAGCGGTGTTTGGCGTGCCGGTCATGAATAACTCCTCTGATATCGCCGCGCATTATGGCGTAGCCATTGCTGCACGTTGCGTGAGCATTGTTAGCAGATTTTTCCCCAGGCGCCAGTTCCGGCTGGCCGGGCGCCATCACCGCAAGCCGTTTGCGATGGGTATAATGCGCGGCTTTCATCCAGCGCCGCCGGGCGACAGGCCCACAGGCGACCCCCGTATTCACAAATGTCAGGTGGTTTACATGGACAGCATCAACAGCCGTATCGCCGAGGAACTGGGCGTCCGCCCCCAGCAGGTCGAGGCGGCCGTGGGCCTGTTGGACGAAGGCTCGACCGTGCCCTTCATCGCCCGCTACCGCAAGGAAGTGACCGGTAGCCTGGACGACACCCAGCTGCGCCATCTGGAAGAGCGCCTGCGCTACCTGCGCGAACTCGACGAGCGCCGCGCCAGCATCCTGGCCAGCATCGAGGAGCAGGGCAAGCTGACCCCGGAACTGGCCCGCGAGATCAAGCTGGCCGATACCAAGACCCGCCTCGAAGACCTGTACCTGCCGTACAAGCAGAAGCGCCGCACCAAGGGCCAGATCGCCCTGGAAGCCGGCCTCGGCGAGCTGGCCGACGGCCTGTTCAACAATCCCGACCTGGCCCCGGAAAGCGAAGCCGCACGCTTCGTCAACGCCGACAAGGGCGTGGCCGACGTCAAGGCCGCGCTGGAAGGCGCCAAGTACATCCTCATGGAGCGCTTCGCCGAAGATGCCGCCCTGCTCGACAAGCTGCGCAGCTTCCTCAAGCAGGAGTCGGTACTCAGCGCCCGCGTCGTGCCTGGCAAGGAAGAAGAAGGTGCCAAGTTCCGCGACTACTTCGCCCATGACGAGCTGCTGCGCAACGCCCCGTCGCATCGCGCCCTGGCAATTTTCCGCGGGCGTAACGAAGGCGTGCTGAGCGCCTCGCTGAAAGTCGGCGAAGAACTGCCCGGCACCCTGCACCCGTGCGAGCTGATGATCGGCAACCACGTCGGTATCGAGAACCGCAACCGCCCGGCCGACAAGTGGCTGGGCGAAGTGGTGCGCTGGACCTGGAAGGTCAAGCTGTACACCCACCTGGAAACCGACCTGTTCGGCGAGCTGCGCGACAACGCCGAAGGCGAGGCGATCAATGTGTTCGCCCACAACTTGCACGACCTGCTGCTGGCCGCCCCGGCCGGCCCGCGTGCCACCCTGGGCTTCGACCCGGGCCTGCGTACCGGCTGCAAGATCGCCGTGGTCGATGCCACCGGCAAGCTGCTGGACCACACCACGGTCTACCCGCACGCACCGAAGAACGACTGGGACCGCACCATTTCGATCATGGCTGCGCTGTGCGCCAAGCACTCGGTGGAGCTGATCGCCATCGGCAACGGCACCGCCAGCCGCGAAAGCGACAAGCTGGTGGCGGAGCTGGTCAAGAAGTACCCGGCACTGAAGATCACCAAGATCATGGTTTCCGAGGCCGGCGCTTCGGTGTACTCCGCATCGGAACTGGCCGCCCGCGAATTCCCGGACCTGGACGTGTCGATCCGTGGCGCCGTGTCGATTGCCCGCCGCCTGCAGGACCCGCTGGCCGAGCTGGTGAAGATCGACCCGAAATCCATCGGTGTCGGCCAGTACCAGCATGACGTGTCTCAGCTGAAACTGGCGCGCGGCCTGGACGCCGTGGTCGAGGATTGCGTGAACGCAGTGGGCGTGGACGTCAACACCGCCTCGGTGGCCCTGCTGACGCGCATCTCCGGCCTTAACGCTACCCTGGCGCAGAACATCGTCGCCCACCGCGATGCCAACGGCCCGTTCGCCACTCGTGCGGCACTGAAAAAGGTCAGCCGCCTGGGTGAGAAAACCTTCGAACAAGCCGCCGGCTTCCTGCGCGTGATGAACGGCGACAACCCGTTGGACGCCTCCGCGGTGCACCCCGAGGCCTACCCGCTGGTGCAACGGATTGCCGCCGATACCGGCCGTGACATCCGCTCGCTGATCGGTGACAGCAGCTTCCTCAAGCGCCTGGACCCGAAGAAATTTACCGATGAAACCTTCGGCCTGCCGACCGTCACCGACATCCTGCAGGAACTGGACAAGCCTGGCCGCGACCCACGCCCCGAGTTCAAGACCGCCACTTTCCAGGACGGCGTCGAAGACCTCAAGGACCTGGAACCGGGCATGATCCTCGAAGGCGTGGTGACCAACGTCACCAACTTCGGTGCCTTCGTCGACATCGGCGTGCACCAGGACGGCCTGGTGCACATTTCGGCGCTGTCGGAGAAGTTCATCAAGGACCCGCGTGAAGCGGTCAAGGCCGGCGACGTGGTCAAGGTCAAGGTCATGGAAGTGGACATCCCGCGCAAGCGTGTCGGCCTGTCCATGCGCATGAGCGACACCCCTGGCGAGAAGGTCGATGGCAACCGCGGCGGTAACCGTGGCAATGGCGGCAACCGCCAGCAGCAGGCGCCGCGCCAGCGCGAAACCGCCACCGCAGCACCGGCCAACAACGCCATGGCCGCACTGTTCGCCAACGCCAAGCAGCTCAAGAAGAAGTGATGGACGTTCCACGCGAATACGTCGAAAGCGCCTTCAGCCAGCTCCTCGGCTGCCGCCTGCAACGCCTGGAAACAGGTGTTGCCGAGGTAGCCCTGGCGCTCGAGCCACACTTGCGCAACCGTGGCCAGAAGCTGCACGGCGGGGCGATCTTCAGCCTGGTGGACATCGCCATGGGCCTGGCCTGCTCGGCCAGCCATGGCTTCGACCAGCAAAGCGTCACCATCGAGTGCAAGATCAACTACATGCGCGCCGTCAGTGACGGCGAGGTGCTGTGCACCGCCCGCGTGCTGCACGCCGGGCGGCGCACCCTGGTGGTCGACGCCGACGTAGTTCAGGGCGACAAGCTGGTCGCGAAAGCGCAAGGAACCTTCGCGGTTCTCTAGCTCACCAAGCAGTATCTGCGGTATTTTCGGCAACAGCCGGGGGCCGCTTCGCGCCCCATCGCCGGCAAGCCGGGCCCCCACAGGTAATCCACAAGCCTGAATATCGTGGTTTACCTGTGGGAGCCCGGCTTGCCGGCGATGGGCTGCGAAGCGGCCCCCGAAGTCGGCGCTGCGCAATGCCGGAACCGCGTAAACCAGGCGACAACGCCAGTTCCTTTTCCCACTACCCTTGTAGACCGTCTTTTCTACCCCCATATTGGGGCGACTGACGCGTGAAGGAATACATCTTGAGCGACCTCCTCAACCGCCGCCTGAGCCTGCTCGGCGCCAATCTCCCCCTGCTCAAGCAGTGCCTGCACGGTATTGAGCGCGAATGCCTGCGCGTGACCGAAGAAGGTCGCCTGGCCCAGACCCCGCATCCGCAAGCCCTGGGATCGGCGCTGACCAACGAGCAGATCACCACCGATTATTCCGAGTCGCTGCTGGAGTTCATCACCCCGGCCCTGCCCGACCCGGCCAAGGTGCTGGAAAGCCTCGAAGAGACCCACCGTTTCGTCTACAGCAAGCTGGGCGACGAATACCTGTGGAGTCCGTCGATGCCCTGCACGCTGCCGGCCGAGGAGGACATCCCGATCGCCGAGTACGGCAGCTCGAACATTGGCAAGCTCAAGCACGTCTACCGCAAGGGTCTGGCCCTGCGCTACGGCCGCACCATGCAGTGCATTGCCGGTATCCATTACAACTTCTCGCTGCCCGAAGCGCTGTGGCCTTTGCTGCGCGCAGCAGAGGGCGGCAGCGAGAGCGACCGCGACTACCAGTCGTCGGCCTATATCGCACTGATCCGCAATTTCCGCCGCTACAGCTGGCTGTTGATGTACCTGTTCGGCGCCTCGCCGGCACTGGACAAAGGCTTCCTGCGTGGCCGCCCGCACCAGCTCGAAGAGCTGGATGCCGAAACCCTGTACCTGCCCTACGCCACCAGCCTGCGCATGAGCGACCTGGGCTACCAGAGCAATGCCCAGGCCGGCCTCACCCCGTGCTACAACAACCTGGCCAGCTACACCGACAGCCTGCGCAAGGCGGTGGGCACGCCCTACCCGCCTTACGTCGAAGTCGGCACGCACGTGGATGGCGAATGGGTACAGCTGAACACCAACATCCTGCAGATCGAAAACGAGTACTACTCGAACATTCGCCCCAAGCGCGTCACCTACACCGGCGAGCGGCCGATCCAGGCCCTGACCTCGCGCGGCGTTCAGTATGTGGAAGTGCGTTGCCTGGACATCAACCCGTTCCTGCCGGTTGGTATCGACCTGACCGAGGCGCGTTTCCTCGACGCATTCCTGCTGTTCTGCGCGCTGGAAGACAGCCCGCAACTGGACAACGGCGAATGCGGCCAGTGCACCAACAACTTCCTGACCGTGGTCAAGGAAGGCCGGCGCCCGGGCCTGGAACTTCACCGCAATGGCCAGCCGATCGGCCTGAAGGCCTGGGCCAGTGAGCTGATCGAGCGTATCCGGCCACTGGCCGAACTGCTCGACCAGGCGCAAGGCGGCGCAGAACACGGCAAGGCCCTGGATGCCCAGCAGGCCAAGGTCGACGACGCCTCGCTGACCCCGTCGGCCCAAGTGTTGGCGCGCATGACCGAGCATGACGAAAGCTTCGTCAAGTTCGCCTTGCGCCAGAGCCGTATCCACGCCGAAACTTTCCGCGAGCAGCCACTGCCAGTCGAACGCCAGCAGGCCTTCGAAACCCTCGCCCGCGACTCGCTGGCCGAGCAATCGCGCCTGGAACAACAGGAGGTCGGCGACTTCGACCTGTTCGTCGGTGCCTACCAGGCCAGCATCCTGGCGATCAGCAACTGATGACCCGCACTGCTACCCCGCGCAGGCCGCGCGCCAGCAGCCAGGCCAGGATCGAGGCGATTCTGGCGGCTGCACGCGAGTTGCTGGCCGAGCTGGGGGTGGCGGGCCTGTCTATCTACAGCGTGGCCGAGCGCGCGCAGATTCCACCGTCTTCGGTGTATCACTTCTTTGCCAGTGTGCCGGCGCTGCTGGAGGCATTGACGACCGATGTACACCGGGCCTTTCGTGAAGCGCTGAGCGCGCCGATCGACAGCAGTGCGTTCAACACCTGGCACGAACTGTCACGGCTGGTAGAGCAGCGCATGCTGGATATCTACAACGAAGACGCGGCGGCGCGGCAGCTGATCCTGGCTCAGCATGGCCTGAGCGAAGTGGTGCAGGCCGATCGGCAGCACGACATGGAACTGGGCGACTTGATGCACAAGTTGTTCGACCAGCACTTTCATCTTCCGGTGATGCCGGCGGATGTGGACGTGTTTGCCTTGGCCATGGAATTGAGCGACCGAGTGTATGCGCGGTCGGTGCAGCTGCACGAAGCGATCACCCCGCGCATGGCCGAGGAAGGCAAGCGAGTGTTCGAGGCGTATCTGGGGTTGTATCTGCCGCCATTTCTGGCCAAGCGTTCCAGCTGAGATCATTGGGGCCGCTGTGCGGCCCTTCGCGGGCACGCCCGCTCCCACAGGGACCGCGCAAAACCTGAAACCTGCGCAGTACCTGTGGGAGCGGGCGTGCCCGCGAAGGGCTGCAAAGCAGCCCCATGGCCCACACCTGTCACAGCTTGGCGATGGACACTTCAGTCGACTTCACGAAGGCAATCACTTCACTGCCCACCTGCAGCTCCAGCTCACGCACAGAGCGGGTGGTGATGACCGAAGTGACGATGCCCGAGGCGGTCTGCACGTCGATTTCCGACAGTACCGGGCCTTCGAGGATTTCTTTCACGGTGCCTTTGAACTGGTTGCGAACGTTGATGGCTTTGATGGTCATGATTTGATTCCTTCTCTATGGCTTCAGTCTGGTAAGTGAGTCAGTCAGTGCGCCCAACGCAGTTGCGTGGGCAAAGGGGCTACAGGATCCGGCTCGGGCGCAGCGCCCGGGGCCGACAGAACACGGTTGAGCACTTCGCTTTCCAGCGCGGCCAGGCGGTGCGAACCACGCGCCCGAGGCCGTGCCAGGTCGACAGTGAGGTCGAGCCCGACCTCGCCGTCCTCGATCAGGATCACCCGGTCAGCCACGGCGACTGCCTCGCTGACATCGTGGGTAACCAGCAACACGGTGAAGCCGTGCTGACGCCACAGGCGTTCGATCAGTTGCTGCATCTCGATACGGGTCAACGCATCCAGCGCACCGAGCGGCTCGTCCAGCAGCAGCAGGCGCGGCTGGTGAATCAGCGCCCGGGCCAGGGCCACGCGCTGCTTCTGGCCACCCGAGAGTGCCGCCGGCCATTCATTGGCGCGGTCGGCCAGGCCAACCGACTCCAGCGCTTCCAGCGCACGCGGGCGCCAGTCGCCAGACAGGCCCAGGCCAACGTTGTCGATCACCTTCTTCCATGGCAGCAGGCGCGCGTCCTGGAACATCAGGCGGGTTTCTTCGCGGGCCTGCTCCAGCGGCGCGGCACCGGCCAGCAACTGGCCTGCAGTAGGCTGATCGAGACCGGCGAGCAGGCGCAGCAAGGTGCTCTTGCCGCAGCCACTACGGCCGACGATGGCGACGAACTGGCCGGCAGGAATATGCAGCTCGATACCCTTCAGTACCTCTCGCTGGCCAAAGGTTTTGCGCAGGCCGCTGGATGCCAGCGGGATACCACGCAGCAGGCGTGGCGGCTGTTCCTTGAGCACGGTCATGCGCCCTCCTTCTTCGCCACTTGATAGGCCGGGTGCCAGCGCAGCCACACACGCTCCAGGCCGCGGGCGGCGAGGTCGGCAAGCTTGCCGAGCACGGCATACATGACGATGGCCAGCACCACCACGTCGGTCTGCAGGAACTCACGGGCGTTCATCGCCAGGTAACCGATGCCGGCATTGGCCGAAATGGTTTCGGCAACGATCAGGGTCAGCCACATGAAGCCCAGGGCAAAGCGCACGCCTACCAGGATCGAAGGCAATGCCCCGGGCAGGATTACCTGGCGGAACAGGCTGAAGCCGGACAAGCCATAGCTGCGCGCCATCTCCACCAGCGCCGGGTCGACGTTGCGGATACCGTGGTAGGTGTTCAGGTAGATCGGGAACAGCGTGCCCAGCGCGACCAGGAAGATCTTTGCCGACTCGTCGATACCAAACCAAAGGATCACCAGCGGGATCAGCGCCAGGTGTGGCACGTTGCGAATCATCTGTACCGAGCTGTCGAGCAGGCGTTCGCCCCAGTTCGACAGGCCGGTGATAAAGCCCAGCACCAGGCCGATGCTGCCACCGATGACGAAGCCCAACCCGGCACGCCAGCCACTGATGGCCAGGTGGGTCCAGATCTCGCCGCTGCGCACCAGCTCGACGCCGGCGCTGACCACGGCGCTGGGCGCAGGCAAGATGCGCGTAGACAGCCAGCCGGCGCTGACCGCCAGTTGCCAGGCAGCCAGCAGCAGTACCGGCAGCGCCCATGGCGCCAGGCGCTGGCCAAGGTTGTTGGAAGTTGCACGACTCATGGCCTGGCCCTCAGCTCTGCGCTACGGACTTGGGCAGGATGTCGTTGGCCACCATTTCGCCAAACGGGCTCACATAGCCACCGGTCTTGGCTTGCTCCGGGCGTTGCACATCCAGGTGCGGGAACAGCAGCTCGGCCACCCGGTACGACTCTTCCAGGTGCGGGTACCCGGAGAAGATGAAGGTATCGATGCCCAGCTCGGCATATTCCTTGACCCGCGCCGCGACGGTGGGGCCATCCCCCACCAGCGCGGTACCGGCACCACCACGTACCAGGCCGACACCGGCCCACAGGTTGGGGCTGACTTCCAGCTTGTCACGGTTGCCGTTGTGCAGGGCGGCCATGCGTTGCTGGCCGACCGAGTCGAAGCGCGCAAGCGAGGCCTGGGCACGAGCGATGGTGTCGTCGTCCAGGTGCGAGATCAGCTTGTCGGCGGCGGCCCATGCTTCTTCGTTGGTCTCCCGCACGATCACGTGCAGGCGGATGCCGAAGCGCACTTCACGGCCCTGGGCAGCGGCTTTCTCACGCACCTGGGCGATTTTTTCGGCGACCGCACTCGGCGGCTCGCCCCAGGTCAGGTACAGCTCGACCTGCTCGGCGGCCAGGTCCTGTGCGGCTTCGGAGGAACCGCCGAAATACAGAGGTGGGCGTGGTTGCTGGATCGGCGGGTAGAGCAGCTTGGCGCCCTTCACCTGGATGTGCTTGCCGTCATAGTCGACCACCTCGCCTTCCAGCACCTTGCGCCAGATACGGGTGAACTCCACAGAGGCTTCATAACGTTCCTGATGGTTCAGGTGCAGGCCGTCACCGGCCAACTCGTCCGGGTCGCCACCGGTCACCAGGTTGAACAGCGCGCGGCCGTTGGACAGGCGATCAAGGGTTGCTGCCTGGCGTGCCGCCACGGTCGGCGAAATGATCCCGGGGCGCAGGGCAACCAGGAACTTCAGCCGCTGGGTCACAGGAATCAGCGATGCCGCGACCAGCCAGGAGTCCTCGCAGGAACGCCCGGTAGGGATCAGCACGCCACCAAAGCCGAGCCGGTCAGCCGCCTGGGCGATCTGCTGAAGGTAGCCATGGTCGACGGCGCGTGCACCATCGGAAGTGCCCAGGTACTTGCCGTCACCGTGGGTAGGAAGGAACCAGAAGATGTTAAGGCTCATTGGAGTTGTCTCCTCAAGGGGGCTCAGCCAGGGCGGCGCCCCGGCGCAGGCGAATCAATCAAGGCGCACTGGCGACCTTGGCCGGGGGTGTCCAGATCACGTCCTTGATGCTCAGCGGCTTGGGAATCAGCTTCAGTGCCTGGAACGTGTCGGCGATCTTCTGTTGTGCGGCCACCACTTCCGGGGTGAGCGGCGCGGCACCGTAGCCTTGGCGCTTGACCGAGGTCAGGGTGATGTCGCCAGGCAGGCCGAGCAGCGGCGCGACCTGTTCTGTCACTTCCTGTGGGTTGGCCTGGGACCATTCACCCACGGCACGCACTTCTTCGATCAGGGTGTTGATCACAGCCGGGTGCTGGGTCGCGTAGTTGCGAGTGGCCAGGTAGAACTGATGGTTGTCGACCAGGCCCTTGCCGTCACGCAGGGTATGAGCCTGCAGCTGTTTCTCGGCGGCAGCCTGGTACGGGTCCCAGATCACCCAGGCGTCCACGCTGCCGCGCTCGAAGGCGGCGCGGGCGTCGGCCGGTGGCAGGTACACCGGCTGGATGTCGGTGTATTTCAGGCCTGCGTCTTCCAGGGCGCGAACCAGCAGGTAGTGAACGTTGGAGCCTTTGTTGAGGGCGACTTTCTTGCCCTTGAGGTCTTTGACCGACTGGATCGGTGAGCCCTTCGGCACCAGGATCGCCTCGCTGTGCGGGGCTGGCGGCTCGTAGGCGACGTACAGCAGGTCGGCACCGGCGGCCTGGGCAAACACCGGTGGGGTTTCGCCGGTGACGCCAAAGTCGATGGAGCCGACGTTCAGCCCCTCAAGCAGCTGCGGGCCGCCGGGGAACTCGGTCCATTGCACCTGCACGCCCTGCTCGGCCAGGCGCTTTTCCAGCGTGCCCTTGGCCTTGAGCAGCACCAGGGTGCCGTATTTCTGGTAACCGATACGCAGGCTCTCGGCCTGGGCTTGGGTGATGGCGCCGAAGGACACAGCCGCCGCAAACAGGGCGACCAGACCGCGACGCAAGAAGACTGTGCGCATGGCGCTCTCCTGTGCGAGTGGGTTCGGGTTGCACCTGCTTGCCTCGTTGTCGGGCGAGTAAGGTGGTAAAGCGGGTTGGGCCGGTCAAATGCTCCAGCGAGCGCTGATCAGGCGTTCGTTCAATACGCCGGGGGCCACGGGGCGCGGCCGACGGGCCAGTGCAACGTGGAAGGTTTCCAGCGCGTCCTGCAGGCGTTCTTCCAGCGCAGCTGCGAGCTGCGCAGGCCTGCTGCCTTCTCCGTAGGCGACCTGACTGTCGTCGGCGAAGATCCCTTGCAGGGTCTCTTGCGCCTTGAGTGCCGACAGCACAGGTTTCAATGCGTAATCCACCGCCAGCATGTGAGCGATGCTGCCGCCGGTGGCGATTGGCAACACGATCTTGTGTACCAGGGCGCGTTCGGGCAGCAGGTCGAGCAAGGTTTTCAGGGCACCGACGAACGAGGCCTTGTATACGGGCGTGGCGACTATCAGGCCATCGGCCTGGGCCACCAGCTGCTGGAAGTGCTGCACCTGCGGGCTGTCGAAACGGGCGTGCAGCAGGTCTTCGGCGGGAAAGTCACGTACCTGGAACGTCACTACCTCGACGCCACGGTCCTGCAGCCACTGGCGAGAACGCTCCAGCAGCACGCCGGAGCGTGAACGGGTACTGGGGCTACCACCGATTGAGACGACCAGCATTGCAGCGCTTCCTTGTTTTCTGTTGGAGGTGACATTAACAGTCGGCGCATATATCTAGAAATCATATTTTTTCATTTGTTTATTCCATTTTTATCAATCTCCTGTTTTGACCCTTTCGCGGGTATACCCGCGAAGAAGCCATCGCAGTTTTCAGCAGGCATAAAAAAGGGCCGTCGAAACGGCCCGAATATCCCTGCTTTGGCTAAGAGCAATGCAACGAGGAATCCTTTAACGATTGGGCTGCGGGGTCAGCCGCAGATAGGGTTTGACCGCCCGGTAACCTTTGGGGAAGCGCTGTTTGATCTCTTCTTCATCCTTCAGCGAGGGCACGATTACCACGTCGTCACCGTCCTGCCAGTTACCTGGCGTGGCGACCTTGTGGTTGTCGGTCAGCTGCAGCGAGTCGATCACCCGCAAGATTTCGTTGAAGTTGCGCCCGGTACTGGCCGGGTAGGTGATGGTCAGGCGCACCTTCTTGTTCGGGTCGATGACGAACAGCGAGCGCACAGTCAGGGTGTCGCTGGCGTTCGGGTGGATCAGGTCGTACAGGTCAGACACCTTGCGGTCGGCGTCGGCAATGATCGGGAAGTTGACCACGGTGTTCTGGGTTTCGTTGATGTCATCGATCCAGCGGTGGTGCGAATCGACCGGGTCCACCGACAGGGCGATGGCCTTGACCCCGCGTTTGGCGAAATCGTCCCTCAGCTTGGCGGTAAGGCCCAGTTCGGTGGTGCACACCGGAGTGAAGTCGGCCGGGTGGGAGAACAACACCCCCCAGCTGTTGCCCAGCCACTCGTGGAAGCGGATCTTGCCTTCGCTGGAATCCTGTTCGAAATCGGGGGCGATATCACCGAGTTTTAGGCTCATGGGCTGCGGCTCCTTTGTGCTGGGTTCTGTACCGTGTGGGTTGAATGTGCCTGCATTTGATTAAAAACAAAAAGAATAAATACTGATTTATTTATAACCATTAGGCATACGAAATCGCAGATACAAAAAAGCCTCGCGCTAGGCGAGGCTTCTTGTTCAGCAACGACTTACAGGAAGTTGTAAGTGTAGTTCACGATGAAGCGAGTCTGGTCTTTGTCCCCGATGCTTTCGCCGCTACCACGGTAAACACCCTGACGCAGGCTGAAGCCCAGGCCTTTGAGGGAGCCTTGCTGAATGGTGTAGTCGACGCGTGCGTCACGTTCCCATTCGTTGTAGCTGCCGTCGCCCGACTTGTTGCGGATGTCGTCACCACGCAGGTAGGCCACCGAAGCCTTCAGGCCTGGAACGCCCAGGGACGCGAAGTCATAGGAGTACTGACCGAAGGTGGTGTTCTCACCGGCACGAGCGAACTGATTGATCATGCTATCGGTGAACAGGTAGAAGCTTGCGCCGCCATTGCCTTCCAGCGAGGAAGTGGCGCCGTCCTTGCGGACGCTACCTTGGTTCAGCCAGACGAAACCACCATCGTCACCCACTTGCTGGTGACCGAGCATCAGCGCGTGGCCACCCAGGGTGTAGGTGAACATGGCGCTCCAGGTCTTGTTGTCGACCTCGCCCCCGTTCTTCGCGTAGCCACCGTTGTTGTCGAAGGCGTAACCGGTCTCGCCATTCTTGCCGTCGCTGCGGCTATCGAAGTAGCGCAGGTCGGTCTTGAACGACTGGTTGTCGGCGATCTTGAAGACGTGGGTAGCACCCAGGAAGTGCTGCTTGTAGAAGTCTTCCAGGTTCGAGTAGTAGTACTGCAGGGTCAGGTCTGGAGTGAGCTTGTAGTCACCACCGGCAAACTGGAACTTGTTGCTGTCGCGGAAGGCGCCAGAAACGGAAAGACCGGTACGGTTGCTCGAAGCACGACCCATGGCGTGGGTCAGTTGACCAGCATTGATGGTCAGATTGTCGATTTCCTTCGACTGCAGGGTGCCACCCTCGAAGGTCTGTGGCAGCAGACGGCCATCGTTGGAGACCAGGATCGGCAGCATAGGCGCCAGGGCGCTACCGTAGTGGACCTCGGTCTTGGAGAAGCGAGCCTTGGCGTTACCACCAATGCGTGCCCAGTCGTGGACTGCCGAACCATCGGAGTCACTTGGGAAGAAGGTGTTGTTGGCATCTTGGCGGCTACCACGGCCACCATCCAGGTGAATGCCCCACAGTGCCTGAACGTCGACACCAAAACCTACGGTGCCTTCGGTGAAGCCAGACAGGTAGTCGAGTTTGAAGCCTTGACCGCTTTCTTTCTGGTCGATACCGCTTTCGCGGTTGTCGTCGTTGAAGTACATGGTGCGCGAGCTGAGCGACAGTTTGCTGTCTTCAACGAAACCGGCAGCGCCTGCTTGTTGGGCGAGAACCCCCAGTGCCACGGCCAGGGCCAGGCTGGACTTGTACATGTTTTGCTCCTCTACGTTCTAATTCTTGTGTATCTCTGGCGGTGGGATCTGCTGCCCCGCTCACCGTGGATTGGCGATTTAGTCCCAAAGTGTGACCGTTTAGTCAATCGTTTCTAAACGTTTCTCGACTTTGGTCTAAGACGCCACCTGCGCTACAGGATAATGACAATCCTATAAATCCAAAATGACTGTTTTATGAATTGGTAAGATTTTTAAGGAATATGTTAGGAACTGTTACTGCCATTCGTTAGCAGCAGCGTATTTTTCATAACCCTTGGCTATTTGCAAACGTTTGCTCATAACCTAATTCCGTAACGTTCTATCGGGACGAAAAAGCCTAGCAGCCGTCTGTGATTTCGCCATTGCCCAGGATTACCTATGGTGCGTCCTTCGTGCGCTCGATGTGGGAGCGGGCATGCCCGCTCCCACAGGGGATCGCGTAAAGACAGCATGGTTAAAGCAATTGGCTCCTAAGCTAATGCAAAAAAGTTATTTATTTTAATTTTCTTAGATCATTTAGCCTTCTCGCCATCCATCACACCGATTGCCTGACGAGAGGTCCACCATGATCCCGCACGCTCCGCTGCGCCTGTTCGCCGCCCTGACCCTCGCCAGCGCCAGTTGGTTGGCCCAGGCTGCCGACCTGACCGTGGCCTACCAGACCACCGTCGACCCAGCCAAAGTGGCGCAGGTCGATGGCAACTACGAAAAAGCCAGCAACACCAGCATCGACTGGCGCAAATTCGACAACGGCGCCGAGGTGATCACCGCCGTAGCCAGCGGCGACGTACAGATCGGCTACCTGGGCTCCAGCCCGCTGGCCGCCGCAGCCACCCGCAAGCTGCCGGTCGAGACCTTCCTGATCGCCACACAGATTGGCGCCGGTGAAGCGCTGGTCGCTCGCGACAGCATCAAGACGCCACAAGACCTGGTCGGCAAGAAAGTCGCCGTGCCGTTCGTCTCCACAGGCCACTACAGCCTGCTGGCCGCGCTGAAGAGCTGGAACATCGACCCGTCCAAGGTGCAGATCCTCAACCTGGCGCCGCCGGCGATCATTGCCGCCTGGAAGCGCGGCGACATCGACGCCACCTACGTCTGGGACCCGGCCCTGGGCGTAGCCAAGGAAAACGGCAAGGTGCTGATTACCTCCGGCGAGCTGGCCGAGAAAGGCGCACCGACGTTCGACGCGTGGATCGTGCGCAAGGACTTCGCCGCCAAGCATCCCGACGTGGTCAAGGCCTTCGCCAAGGTCACCCTCGACGCCTACGCCGACTACCGCAAGAACCCGCAAGCCTGGCTGGCCAACCCCGACAACGTGAGCAAGCTGGCCAAACTGTCTGGTGCCAAACCTGCTGACATCCCGGTGCTGCTGCAGGGCAACGTCTACCCGCTGGCCGCCGACCAGGCCAATGCACTGGGCGCGCCGACCACCCAGGCGCTGACCGACACGGCCACCTTCCTCAAGCAGCAAGGCAAGGTCGACGCGGTGCTGCCGGACTACTCGCCGTACGTCAGCGCCCAGTACCTGCCCAACTAAGCCTGTAGAAAACCGACCGGAGCCTGCCATGGCCTTGCTCGAACTGGAGCGCATCAGCGCACAGTACCCCGGTGCCGAAACCCCGGTACTGGCCGACATCAACCTGAGCCTGGGGCCACGCCAACTGCTGGTGGCCCTGGGGCCTTCCGGCAGCGGCAAGACCTCGCTGCTCAACCTGATCGCCGGCTTCGTCGCCCCCAGCGGCGGGCGCATCACCCTGGACGGCGTGCCCGTCCAGGGCCCCGGCGCCGAGCGCGGCGTAGTGTTCCAGGACGATGCGCTGCTGCCCTGGCAGAACGTGCTGGGCAACGTCGCATTCGGCCTGGAACTGGCCGGCGTATCACGTGCCGAGCGTGAGGCCAAGGCCCGCGAAATGTTGGCCCTGGTCGACCTGGATGGCTTTGGCGAGCGGCGTATCTGGCAATTGTCCGGTGGCCAGAAGCAGCGCGTGGGCCTGGCCCGGGCGTTGGCAGCCAATCCACGGGTGTTGCTGATGGACGAGCCGTTCGGCGCTCTTGATGCCTTCACCCGCGAGCAGATGCAGGAATTGTTGCTGCAGGTATGGCAACGCACTGCCAAGCCGGTGTTTCTGATTACTCACGACATCGAAGAAGCAGTGTTCCTCGCCAGCGAGCTGGTGCTGCTGGCGCCCAATCCGGGGCGCGTGGTGGAGCGCCTGCAACTGGACTTCGGCCAGCGCTACGCAGCAGGTGAACCCGCGCGGGCGATCAAGTCCGACCCGGCCTTCATCGAGACCCGCGAGCACGTACTGGCACGGGTGTTCTCCCAACGTCAAAGCTTGCAGGAGCGCGCATGAGCAGCCTGGACCTGCCGGTCGCCGGCAAACGCAACACCCAACCCCGGCCAGCCACCAAGCTGCGCCGCCCCCTGCCCACCCGCTGGATAAGCACCCTGACCCTGGCCAGCCTGTTGTTTGCCTGGTGGCTGGTGACAGCGGCCGGCTGGATCGAACCGCTGTTCCTGCCCTCGCCCGCCGACATCCTGACCAAGGCC
Source organism: Pseudomonas sp. B10(2017) (assembly GCF_002113295.1). Lineage (NCBI taxonomy): Bacteria > Pseudomonadati > Pseudomonadota > Gammaproteobacteria > Pseudomonadales > Pseudomonadaceae > Pseudomonas > Pseudomonas sp. B10(2017). Next base: position 86,856 of record NZ_NEJU01000004.1, on the reverse strand, counting down.
GGAACCCTGCTGACCCAAGGCTACATGGATGCCAGCCTGTGGCAGCATCTGGGTGCCAGCCTGGGGCGCATCGGCGTGGCCCTGCTTGCCGCCACGCTTACCGCCATCCCGGTGGGTATCGCCATCGGCTACAACCGCGTGGCCCGCGGCATTCTCGACCCGCTGATCGAGTTCTACCGGCCGATCCCGCCGCTGGCCTACCTGCCGCTGATCGTCATCTGGTGCGGCATCGGCGAGCTGTCCAAGGTGCTGCTGATCTATCTGGCAATCTTCGCCCCTATTGCCATTGCCACCGCCACCGGCGTACGCACGGTCGACCCGGCCAAGCTGCGTGCCGCGCAATCGCTGGGCGCGACCAAGGCCCAGCTGATCCGCCACGTGATCCTGCCCAGCGCCCTGCCCGACATCCTCACCGGCATCCGCATTGGCCTGGGCGTTGGCTGGTCGACCCTGGTGGCCGCCGAGCTGATCGCCGCCACCAGCGGCCTGGGCTTCATGGTGCAGTCGGCGGCGCAGTTCCTGGTTACCGATGTAGTGGTGCTGGGGATCCTGCTGATCGCGCTGATCGCCTTCGCCCTGGAAATGAGCCTGCGTGCCCTGCAACGCAAACTGGTGCCTTGGCACGGGCAGAGCCACTGAATCCTGTTGACCACGCCAGCAGCCTGGCGCCTGTTTGAAGAGACCGACATGAGCCTGACCATTACCCCCCTCAGCCCGGCGCTTGGCGCCCAGATCAGCGGCGTGGACATCAGCCGCGATATCACCTTAGAAGAACGCGACGCCATCGAGCAGGCACTGCTGCAACACCAGGTGCTGTTCTTCCGCGACCAGCCGATCAACCCGCAGCAGCAGGCACGTTTTGCCGCCCGCTTCGGCGACCTGCACATCCACCCGATCTACCCCAACGTGCCGGAAACCCCGCAGGTGCTGATCCTCGACACGGCGGTTACCGATGTGCGCGACAACGCCGTGTGGCACACCGACGTGACCTTTCTGCCGACCCCGGCCCTGGGCGCGGTGCTCAGCGCCAAGCAGTTGCCGGCCTACGGCGGCGATACCCTGTGGGCCAGCGGCATCGCTGCCTTCGAAGCATTGTCGGCACCGCTGCGCGAGATGCTCGACGGGCTGACCGCCACCCATGACTTCACCAAATCGTTCCCGCTGGAGCGCTTCGGTACCACACCGCAAGACCTGGCGCGCTGGGAAGCAACCCGGCGCAACAACCCGCCGCTGTCGCACCCGGTGGTGCGCACGCATCCGGTGAGCGGGCGCAAGGCGTTGTTCGTCAACGAGGGGTTCACCACGCGCATCAATGAGCTGAGCGAACTGGAAAGCGAGGCACTGCTGAAGCTGCTGTTCGCCCATGCGACGCGGCCGGAGTTCAGCATTCGCTGGCGGTGGCAGGAGAATGACGTGGCGTTCTGGGACAACCGCGTGACCCAGCATTTTGCCGTGGATGACTACCGACCGAACCGGCGGGTGATGCATCGGGCGACCATCCTCGGGGATGCACCCTTTTAGTTGTTGCCTGTACCGGCCTCTTCGCGGGCTTGCCCGCTCCCACAGGTTCAACACAGTTTCTGAAATCTGTGTCGGACCTGTGGGAGCGGGCAAGCCCGCGAAGAGGCCGGTACAGGTTATTACCTGACCAGATGCAGGTACTGCATGTGCCGTTCGTACTGGTCGAGGATGTCGTTGATGATCTGCTCCTTGCTGTAGCCCACCAGGTCATAGTTCTGGCTGCCTTCGCTCAGGTGCACCTCCGCCCGGTAGTAACGGCGGTTCTTCAACTCTTGCGTACCCAGCCCACCCAAGGCGAACGATGGCGTGAAGTAGCCACGCATCTGCACCTGGTAAATGAACGGCTGTTCCTCGCCATGGCCAATCTTCAAGCTGACGTTGTCGTGGCTCGGGTCGTCCTGGGTAATCAGCACCAGGCCCTTCTGCTCGAACACTTCACGCACATCGGCAATTGCCGGGCGCACCACGTCGTCCATGAAGCGGTACACCTCATCACGCGACGGGAAGTGCACCGCCTGGCTCAGGCGCTGGCGCCAGCCACCACGGCCGCGGCGTGACTGGGCGAACGGGGCCAGCGAATGCATCTGCGCGATCTGCCGTTGCGACTCCAGGTAGAACGCCTTGTGCAGCCCCCACATCATGCACAGCAGGATCAGCGAGAACGGCAACGAGGTCAGCACCACCGCCGATTTAAGCGAATCGATGCTGCCGGCGAACAACAGCGCACTGGTGATCAGCGCCGTCATCGCGCCCCAGAAGATGCGCAGCCAGTTCGGCCCATCCTCGTCGGCATCACCACCCTTGGCCGACAAGGTCGAGAGCACCACGGTGCCCGAGTCGGCCGAGGTGACGAAGAACACGAAACTGATGAACACCGTCATGGCGATCACCGTCTTGCTCCAGGGGTAGGTCTCCAGCAGCAGGTACAGGCTCATCGACGGGTTATCCAGCGCCGACTGGCCCAGCGCTGTCATGCCATGGTTGATGACCTGGTCCAGGGCGCTGTTGCCGAAGATCGACATCCACGCCAGGGTGAAGCCCAGTGGAATCAACAGCACACCAAAGACGAATTCGCGGATTGTGCGGCCACGGGAGATGCGGGCGATGAACAGGCCCACGAACGGCGCCCAGGCAATCCACCAGGCCCAGTAGAACACCGTCCAGCCGCCCAGCCAGTCACGGTTCTCGCCGTAGGCATAGACGTCGAAGCTCTTGCGCGGCAAGGCACCCAGGTAATCGCCGAGGTTCTGGATCAGCGTGTTGAACAGGTGCTGGGTAGGCCCTGCAAACAACACGAACAGCAACAGCGTGCAGGCCAGGAACAGGTTGATGTCGCTCATCACCCGCACCCCCTTCTCCACACCGGCAACGGCCACGGCCACCGCGGCACCCATCATCAGAGTGATTAGCAGCACCTGCACCCACTGGCTGTGGTCGATGCCGAACAGGTAGTCGAGGCCAGCATTCAGGTGCAGCACGCCAAACCCCATGTCGGCACCCAGGCCGAACACCGTGGCGATGATGCCGAAGCCGTCCACTGCATAACCGATCGGCCCGTTGATGCGCTTGCCTATCAGCGGGTACAACGCCGAACGCAAGGCCAGCGGCAGGTTGTGCCGGTAGGCGAAGTAGGCCAGGGCCATACCAACGAAGGCGAACACACCCCAGCCATGCAGGCCCCAGTGCAGGAACAGTATCTGCATCGCCTGGCGCCCGGCCTCGGCCGTGCCCGCTTCGCCCTGGGGCGGCTGCAGCATGTGGGTCAAGGGTTCGGAAACACAGAAGAAGAACAAGGTGATGCTGATGCCGGCGGCAAACAGCATGCCGGCCCACGACAGGTAGCTGAACTCGGGCTCGTCGTGGTCGGCACCGAGCTTGATCTTGCCGTAGCCGGACAAGGCGGTGACCACCACGAAGACCAGGTACAGCGTCATCGCCAGCATGTAGTACCAGCCGACCGTGTTGGCCGCCCAGTTCTGCGCCGCCAGCAACCAGTCGCCTGCTGCTTGCGGATAGGAAATGACCACCAGGCCGAAGATGAGGATGAAACTTGCCGCGAAATAGAACACCGGGGGGTTCATGCGGATCTTGCCGTTGGCAAGGGAAGGGGTCGGTGCACTCATTGGGGGTGCACCTCGTCGAATGACGTAAGGCTCGGAATGAACGGGTTCAGCAAAGGAATCCTCCTGTTGAACACCGGCAGCGGACCAGCGTTTTTTCATTGAACAAGCGTTCAAGTTAAACATGGATCGGATTTCAATGCGAATCGGGGCGCTGATTGGTGCCCTCCTGCACTGGCCTCTTCGCGGGCTTGTCCGCTCCCACAGGTACTGCACAAGATTCAATATTTGTGCGGTCCCTGTGGGAGCGGGCAAGCCCGCGAAGAGGCCGGTACAGGCCAAGGAAATGCCAGATCAGTTCTTGTCCAGGCAATCCAGCTGCAGGTTGGCCTGGGTAATGTTGCTCTCGGCCGGCACACTGCGGGTCAGCCACACATTGCCGCCAATGGTCGAGCCTTTGCCGATGGTGATCCGCCCCAGCACCGTGGCCCCGGCATAGATCACCACATCGTCCTCGACGATCGGGTGACGTGGCAGGCCCTTGTGCAGGGTGCCCGATTCATCGCTGGGGAAGCGCTTGGCACCCAGGGTCACTGCCTGGTAGATGCGCACACGCTCGCCTATGATCGCGGTTTCGCCGATCACCACGCCGGTACCGTGGTCGATGAAGAAGCTCGGGCCGATCTGTGCCCCGGGGTGAATGTCGATCCCCGTGGCCGAATGCGCCAGCTCCGAGCTGATCCGCGCCAGTAGCGGCAGGCCGGCCTGGTACAGGTGGTGCGCCAGGCGGTGGTGGATGATTGCCAGGATGCCCGGGTAGCACAGCAGCACTTCATCGACACTGCGCGCCGCCGGGTCGCCGTGATAGGCGGCCAACACATCGGTGTCGAGCAGCACGCGCAGGCCCGGCAGGGCGGCGGCGAAATCCTGCACCAGGCTCAGCGCATGAGCATCGACGCCAGCCAGCTCGCCCTTGCTTTGCCGTGCGGCGTAGCGCAGCTCCAGGCGGGCCTGGGCCAGCAACGCAGTCAGCGCGGCATCCAATGTATGGCCGACGTAGAAGTCTTCGCTTTCTTCGCGCAGGTCGACCGGGCCAAGGCGCATGGGGAACAGTGCGCCGCACAGTTGCTCCAGGATGTGCCGCATCGCTTCGCGCGAAGGCAGCTCACGCCCGCCCTGCTCGCCGCTGCTGCGGCCGTTGCGGGTACGCCATTGTTCACGGGCACCGCGCAGGCCGGTGACGATGCTCTGCAACTGCCAGTGCCCGGGTGAAGGTTGTTCGCTCACGGTTTTCTCCTGCCTGAAGAGGCCAAATGTTTGTATCGGCAGGTCAGGCCCTTTCGCGGGTAAACCCGCTCCCACAGGTACACCACAAGGCTCAAGATCTGTGGGGTCCCTGTGGGCGCGGGTTCACCCGCGAAAGGGCCGGACCTGCTTACATGTAATCCACTCTACGGCAAATCCATCTCTTGGAAAAAACAACGCTTTATTCCATCCTGCGCTAAGTCAGGCATAAGCCGCGATGACGGAGCAGGCAACCTCGCCTACCCTCAAAGCAGCCAGCACCTGGCAGAGCACAAAAAGGAAATAACAAAATAATTTTTTAGTATTTCCTGGCCTAAGCAGCCGACCCTATAGTCGCCACCCACTACTTACACAACAAGCGCGGGGCTCTGAAATGTCTAAATTCGCCAAACCGCTACTCAACGCCAGCCTGGCACTTCTGCTGGGTGCCGGCCTGCTCAGCCAGGCCTTCGCCGGTGAGCAGCTGAAGACCATCCAGGAAAAAGGCGTGATCAACGTCGGCCTGGAAGGCACCTACCCACCGTTCAGCTTCCAGGACGAAAACGGCAAGCTGACCGGCTTCGAAGTGGAGCTGTCCGAACTGCTGGCCAAGGAGCTGGGGGTAAAGGCCAAGGTGCAGCCGACCAAGTGGGACGGCATCCTCGCCGCCCTGGAATCCAAGCGCCTGGACGTGGTGATCAACCAGGTGACCATTTCCGAAGAGCGCAAGAAAAAGTATGACTTCTCCGAGCCTTACACCATCTCCGGCATCCAGGCACTGATCCTGAAGAAGAAGGCCGAGCAGCTGAACATTCACAAGGCCGCAGACCTGGCTGGCAAGAAGGTCGGCGTGGGCCTGGGCACCAACTACGAGCAATGGGTCAAGAAGGATGTGCCGCAAGCCGATGTGCGCACCTATGAAGACGACCCCAGCAAGTTCGCCGACCTGCGCAACGGCCGTATCGACGCCATCCTGATCGACCGCCTGGCCGCGCTGGAATACGCGCAAAAAGCCAAGGACACCGAACTGGCCGGCGATGCATTCTCGCGCCTGGAAAGCGGCGTGGCCCTGCGCAAGGGCGAGCCGGAACTGCTGGCAGCGATCAACAAGGCGCTGGACAAGCTCAAGGCTGACGGCACGCTGGCCAAGCTGTCCGAGAAATACTTCGGTGCCGATGTCACCAAATGATTGCTGAAAGCCTGCAACTCGTTGTCGACTCCGCGCCCTTCCTGCTGAAGGGCGCGGGTTATACAGTGCTGCTCAGTGTTGGCGGCATGTTCTTCGGCTTGCTGCTGGGCTTTGCCCTGGCACTGATGCGGTTGTCGAAGATCTTGCCGCTGAACTGGCTGGCGCGGGTCTACGTGTCGTTCTTCCGCGGCACGCCGTTGCTGGTGCAGCTGTTCGTCATCTACTTCGGCATGCCGCAGATCGGCATCGAGCTCGACCCGATCCCGGCATCGCTGATCGGCCTGTCGCTGAACATGGCTGCCTACATCTGCGAAATCCTGCGCGCGGCGATTTCCTCGATCGACCGCGGCCAGTGGGAAGCCGCCGCCAGTATCGGCATGACCCGCGTCCAGGCCATGCGCCGGGCGATCCTGCCTCAGGCATTGCGTACCGCACTGCCGCCGCTGGGCAACAGCTTCATCTCGCTGGTCAAGGACACCGCCCTGGCGGCGACCATCCAGGTGCCCGAGCTGTTCCGCCAGGCCCAGCTGATTACCGCACGCACCTTCGAAGTGTTCACGATGTACGTGGCAGTAGCGGTCATCTACTGGGTGCTGTGCAGCATCCTCGCGCACTTCCAGAACCGCATGGAAGCGCGAGTCAACCAGCATGACCAGGAGCATTGAGCATGATTGAAGTCAAAGGCCTGACCAAGCGGTTCAAGGGCCAGACCGTGCTCAACGGTATCGACCTGACCGTGCAGCCCGGCGAAGTGGTGGCCATCATCGGCCCCAGCGGCTCGGGCAAGACCACCTTCCTGCGTTGCCTCAACCTGCTGGAAACACCCGATGCCGGGCAGATCCAGATTGGCGACATCAGCATCGACGCCAACCGCCCGCTAGGTGGGCAGCAAAGTGCGATTCGCCGCTTGCGCCAGCAGGCCGGGTTCGTGTTCCAGAACTTCAACCTGTTCCCTCATCGCACCGCCCTGGAAAACGTGATCGAGGGGCCGGTGATCGTCAAGAAGACGCCGCGCGAGCAGGCCATCGAACTGGGCCGGCGCCTGCTGGCCAAGGTCGGCCTGGCGGGCAAGGAAGACGCCTACCCACGGCGCCTGTCCGGTGGCCAGCAGCAACGGGTTGCCATCGCCCGCGCCCTGGCCATGGAACCGGAGGTGATCCTGTTTGACGAGCCGACCTCGGCGCTGGACCCCGAACTGGTGGGTGAAGTGCTGGCGACCATCCGCGGCCTGGCCGAGGAGAAGCGCACCATGATCATCGTTACCCACGAGATGAGCTTTGCCCGCGACGTGGCGAACCGGGTGATCTTCTTCGACAAGGGCGTGATCGTGGAGCAGGGCGAGGCCAAGGCGCTGTTTGCGGCGCCGAAGGAAGAGCGTACCCGGCAGTTCTTGCGCAAGTTCCTGGGGACTGCTGCCTCCGAGTAAACCTGTTGCGGCCTCTTCGCGGGCACGCCCGCTCCCACAGGTGTGGCACCGATTTCAAGATCTGTGCTGTACCTGTGGGAGCGGGCGTGCCCGCGAAGAGGCCGGCACATCCGCAGCAAAATCCCCCTTCTATACATATTCCAAAGAGTTAGTTCATAAACTTTTTATAAAGCATTAGGGTATATAAACCGGACCACCGGACCAGCACATATCTGTCGCGATCAGCTGTAGCGGCACTACTTTTTTGTGAGGTCAGGAATGGTCAGGATCACAATCACCCCAGTGCGTAACGCCAGGGCATTGAGTGCAGCCAAGGAGCGGCACTGATGTCCAGCCAACCAAATACCCAATTCCACAGCGATCTCGACAGCTCGCCCCTGCTGCTGCCGGCCAAGGTACTGCGCAACGACGCTGAAGCCCTGCAAGCGGCCCGCGAACTGGCCGAGGTCGCCCGCGAGCAGGCCGCCCGCCGCGACCAGCAACGCAAACTGCCATGGGCCGAGATCGAACTGTTCACCCGTAGCGGCCTGGGCAGCATCAGCGTTCCCAAGGCCCATGGCGGCCCCGATGTGTCATTCGAGACCGTGGCCGAAGTGTTCCGTCTGATCAGCGCCGCAGACCCGGCCCTGGGGCAGATCCCGCAGAACCAGTTCGGCATGTTGCAGCTGCTGCGCCTGACTGCCACCGAGGCGCAGCAGGCGGTGATCTTCCGCAGCGTCCTCGATGGCTGGCGCATCGGCAATGCCGGCCCCGAACGCGGCACCAAGGACACCCTGACCCTCAAGGCCAGGATCACCCGCGTCGGCGACAGCTATCGCATCAGCGGCGAGAAGTTCTATTCCACCGGTGCCCTGTTCGCCCACTGGGTGGCGGTCAAGGCACTGGACGACGAAGGCCGCCAGCGCCTGGCATTCGTGCGCCGAGGCAGCCCGGGGCTGCGCATCGTCGATGACTGGTCCGGGTTCGGCCAGCGTACCACTGCCAGCGGCACCGTGCTGCTCGACCAGGTACCGGTGGATGCCGACCTGGTGATCGACAACTGGCGCCAGCGCGACATTCCCAACATCCAGGGCGCTGCCTCGCAGCTGATCCAGGCGGCGATCGATGCTGGCATCGCCGAAGCGGCGATCGAAGACGCCATCAGCTTCGTGCGCGAAAAGGCTCGGCCATGGATCGAGGCCAAGGTCGACCGCGCCAGCGACGACCCCTATGTGATCGCCGACATTGGCCGCCTGAAGCTCGAGCTGCACGCCGCCGAAGCGCTGCTGCGCAAGGCCGCGCGAGTCCTCGACGAAGTCAACGCCGCGCCGATCGATGCTGCAAGCGCGGCGCGAGCTTCGATCGCGGTGGCCGAGGCCAAGGTGCTGACTACCGAGATTGCCCTGCAGGCCAGCGAAAAGCTGTTCGAGCTGGCCGGCAGCCGCGCCACCCTCGCCGAGTTCAACCTCGACCGCCACTGGCGCAATGCCCGGGTGCACACCCTGCATGACCCGGTGCGCTGGAAGTACCACGCGGTTGGCGCATACCACCTCAACGGCACCTTGCCTGCACGGCATTCCTGGATCTGATTTGTGGGCCCTGGGGGCTGCTTTGCAGCCCAATCGCCGGCAAGCCAGCTCCCACAGGTCCTGCACTGCCTTCAAGACCTGTGCTGTCCCTGTGGGAGCTGGCTTGCCGGCGATTGGGACGCGAAGCGGCCCCTAAGGCCCCGGAGAACAACATGACTACTACAATCATCGCCAACGACACCGAAGCCCTGAACGTCGCCGAAGAAGTCGCCCAAAACCTGCGCCGCGACAGCGCCCTGCGCGACCGCGAGCGCCGCCTGCCGCATGCCGAACTGGAGCTGTTCACCCGCTCCGGCCTGTGGGCCATCAGCGTGCCCAGGGCCTTCGGCGGCGCCGGCGTGTCCAACGTCACCCTGGCCAAGGTCATCGCCCGCATCGCCCAGGCCGACGGCTCGCTCGGGCAGATTCCGCAAAACCATTTCTACAGCCTGGAAGTGCTGCGGGTAAACGGCACACCCGAGCAGCAAAAGCGCCTGTACGCCGAAGTAGTGGCGGGCAGCCGCTTCGGCAACGCCCTGGCCGAACTGGGCACCAAGACCGCCAACGAGCGTACCACTCGCCTGACCCGCGACGGCGACGGCTTTCGCATCAACGGCCGCAAGTTCTACTCCACCGGCGCCATCTACGCCCAGCGCATTCCCACCTCGGTGGTCGATGAGCAGGGCGTGCAGCACCTGGCCTTCGTCCCGGCCGACAGCAAGGGCCTGCAAGTGATCGACGACTGGAGCGGCTTCGGCCAGCGCACCACCGGCAGCGGCTCGGTGGTGTTCGACAACGTATACGTCAGCGCCGCCGACGTGTTGCCGTTCCAGAGCGCCTTCGAACGCCCCACCCCGGTCGGCCCGCTGGCGCAGATACTTCATGCCGCCATCGACACCGGCATCGCCCGCGCCGCATACGAAGATGCCCTGCACTTCGTACGCACGCGCAGCCGCCCCTGGGTCGACTCCGGCCTGGACAAGGCCAGCGATGACCCGCTGACGCTGAAGAGTTTCGGCCACCTGGCGATCCGCCTGCACGCTGCAGAAGCCTTGCTCGAGCGCGCCGGCGAACACCTGGACCGCGCCCGCGACGACAGTACTGCCGACAATGTGGCCGCCGCTTCCATCGCGGTGGCCGAGGCCCGTGCCATCAGCACCGAGATTTCCCTCGCAGCCGGCACCACCCTGTTCGAACTGGGCGGTAGCCAGGCCACCCTGGCCGAACACAACCTCGACCGCCACTGGCGCAACGCCCGCGTGCACACCCTGCACGACCCGGTGCGCTGGAAGTACCACGCCATCGGCAACTACTACCTCAACGATGCCAACCCACCACGCCGGGGGACCATCTGATGGCCAAACAGATACTGCTCAATGCCTTCAACATGAACTGCATCGGGCACATCAACCACGGCCTGTGGACCCACCCACGGGATACCTCGACCCAGTACAAGACCCTGGATTACTGGACCAGCCTGGCGCGCCTGTTGGAGCGCGGCTTGTTCGACGGGTTGTTCATCGCCGACATCGTCGGCACCTACGACATCTACGGCCAGTCGCTGGACGTCACCCTCAAGGAGTCGATCCAACTGCCGGTCAACGACCCGCTGCTGCTGGTCTCGGCCATGGCCGCCGTCACCCGCCACCTCGGCTTCGGTCTTACCGCCAACCTCACCTACGAAGCGCCGTACCTGTTCGCCCGCCGCCTTTCCACCCTGGACCACCTGAGCAATGGCCGGGTGGGCTGGAACATCGTCACCGGCTACCTCGACAGTGCCGCCCGGGCCATGGGCCTGGCGCAGCAACCCGAGCATGACCGCCGCTACGACCAGGCCGACGAGTACCTGCAGGTGCTGTACAAGCTGCTGGAAGGCAGCTGGGCCGATGATGCCGTGGTCGCCGACCGCCAGCAGCGCATCTATGCCAGGCCCGACAAGGTGCGCAAGGTCGATCACAAGGGCGAGTTCTACAAGGTCGATGGTTACCACCTGTGCGAACCCTCGCCGCAACGTACACCGGTACTGTTCCAGGCCGGCAGCTCGCAGCGTGGCCTGGCCTTCGCAGGCAACCATGCCGAATGCGTGTTCATCAGTGGCCAGGACAAGGCCGCCACCCGCGCCCAGGTCGACAAGGTGCGCGCCGCCGCCCAGGCCGCTGGCCGCAACCCGCAAGCGGTCAAGGTGTTCATGGGCATCACGGTGATCGTCGCCGCCACCGAGCAGCAGGCCCAGGCCAAGCATGCCGAGTACCTGCGCCATGCCAGCGCCGAGGCCGGGGTCGCGCACTTCGCAGCGTCCACCGGCATCGACTTCGCCGCCTACGCCCTGGACGAGCCGATTGTCTTCAGCCAGGGCAACGCCATCCAGTCAGCCACGCGCCAGTTGCAGGACAACGCCTGGACCCGCCGGCGCCTGCTGCAGCAGCACGCCCTGGGTGGCCGTTACGTGACCCTGGTCGGCGCTCCCGAGCAGGTGGCCGAGCAGCTGATCGCCTGGATCGATGAAACCGGCCTGGACGGTTTCAACCTGACCCGCACCGTAACCCCGGAAAGCTTCGAGGACTTCATCGACCTGGTCGTCCCGCAGTTGCAACAACGTGGCCGCTACAAGACCGCCTACGCCGAAGGCACCCTGCGCGAAAAACTGTTCCAGGCCGACCACCCGCATTTGCCCGCCGACCACCCTGGCTCGGCTTACCGCTTTACCTCTACCCCTGCCCCGACTGGAGCCCTGCACCATGCTTGATAACCTGTTCCGGCCCGTCGCGGCCATTGCCCTCACCCTCGGCCTGACTGCCAGCGCGCTGGCTGCCGAACCGCTGAAGATCGGCACCACCTCGGCCTTCGCCATCCCGCTGGAAGCCGCAGTGGAAGAAGCGCACAAGCAAGGCCTGGAAGTGAAGCTGGTCGAGTTCAGCGACTGGATCGCACCTAATGTCAGCCTCAACAGCGGCGACATCGACGTGAACTACTTCCAGCACATCCCATTCCTGGAAAACGCCAAGGCAGCCGCGGGCTTCAACCTGGTGCCCTACGCCCCGGGCATCATCAACAACGTCGGCCTGTACTCGAAAAAGTACAAGACCTTTGCCGACCTGCCCGAAGGTGCCAGCGTGGCCATCGCCAACGACCCGATCAACAGCGGCCGTGGCCTGCAGCTGCTGGCCAAGGCCGGGCTGATCACCCTCAAGCCGGGGGTCGGCTACAAGGCCACCGAGGACGACATCGTCGCCAACCCGAAGAAACTGAAGATCCTTCAGGTCGAGGCCGTACAGCTGGTACGCGCCTATGACGACGCCGACCTGGTTCAGGGCTATCCGGCCTACATCCGCCTGGCCAACAGCTTCGACGCCGGCTCCGCACTGCTGTTCGACGGGCTGGAGAACAAGGAATACGTGATCCAGTTCGTCATTCGACCGCAAAGCAAGGACGACCCGCGCCTTGCCAGGTTCGTCGACATCTACCAGCACTCGCCAGTGGTGCGGGCAGCCTTGGACAAGGCCCATGGCAAGCTCTACCAGGCCGGTTGGGAGGGCTGACATGAGCCAGGCCAGCGCGCTCCGGGCGCCCACCGCACAACCACTGCCGCCAACGGCCAGGGAGCAGGCCTTGCGCCCGGAGGTCAATGAAGCCCATGTGCGCTTCATCGGCCTGGGCAAGACCTACCCGGGCCAGGCGCAACCGGCCTTGCAAGGCATCGACCTGAACATCCGCCATGGCGAGATCTTCGGCATCATAGGCCGCAGCGGCGCCGGCAAGTCATCGCTGCTGCGCACCATCAACCGCCTGGAGCAACCCAGCCAGGGTCGGGTGCTGATCGACCAGGTGGACATCGCGCCCTTCGACGAGGACCACCTGGTAGCCCTGCGTCGGCGCATCGGCATGATCTTCCAGCACTTCAACCTGATGTCGGCCAAGACCGTGTGGCAGAACGTCGAACTGCCCCTGAAGGTGGCCGGCGTGGCCAAGGCCGAACGCCAGCGCAAGGTGCGCGAACTGCTGGAGCTGGTCGGTCTGCAGGAAAAGCACCACGTGTACCCGGCGCAGCTGTCCGGCGGACAGAAGCAGCGCGTGGGCATTGCCCGGGCGCTGGTGCATGACCCCGAGATCCTGCTGTGCGACGAGGCCACCTCGGCGCTGGACCCTGAAACCACCGCGTCCATTCTCGAACTGCTGCGTGACATCAACCAGCGCCTGGGCCTGACCATCGTGCTGATCACCCACGAGATGGCGGTAATCCGCGATATCTGCCACCGGGTGGTGGTGCTGGAACGTGGAGAAGTAGTCGAGCAGGGTGAGGTCTGGCGGGTGTTTGGCTCACCGCACCACGAAGTCACCCGTACCCTGCTGGCACCGTTGCAGGCCAGGTTGCCAGCCGCGCTGCAAGCCAGCCTGCGGGCCAGCCCGGCAAGCCGCGACAGTGCTGTGGTGCTGAGGCTGACCCTGTTCGGCGAGCCCGAACTGACTGCCCTGTTCAATGACCTTGGCGGCCGTGTGCGACTGCTGCAGGGCGGGGTGGAAACCATCGGCGAGCATGCCCTGGGGCAGCTGATCCTGTCGGTGCAGCACTCGCCGCACGACACTCATCAATTGCTGGAGCGCGCCCGCCGCTGGGCCGCGGACGTGGAGGTACTGGGCCATGTGGCTTGATCGCTTGCTGGAAGGCTTGCTCGATACCCTGCTGATGGTCGGCGTGTCGTCGCTGATCGCTCTGCTGGTGGGAATACCGATGGCAGTGCTGCTGGTTACCAGCGACAAGGGCGGGATCTTCGAGGCGCCGCTGCTGAACCGCGTACTGGGAGCCTTCGTCAACCTGTTCCGCTCGATCCCGTTCCTGATCCTGATGGTCGCGCTGATCCCCTTCACCCGCCTGGTAGTGGGTACCACCTATGGCGTGTGGGCGGCGGTGGTGCCGCTGACCATTGCCGCCACGCCGTTCTTCGCGCGGATTGCCGAGGTCAGCCTGCGCGAAGTCGACCACGGCCTGGTGGAGGCAGCACAGGCCATGGGCTGCCGACGCTGGCACATTGTCTGGCATGTGCTGCTGCCAGAGGCGCTGCCGGGGATTGTCGGGGGCTTCACCATTACCCTGGTGACCCTGATCAACTCCTCAGCCATGGCCGGAGCGATCGGTGCAGGGGGCCTGGGGGACATCGCCTACCGCTATGGCTACCAGCGCTTCGACAGCCAGATCATGCTGACCGTGATTGCCATGCTGGTGGCGTTGGTGGCGTTGATCCAGCTGGGTGGAGACCGGTTGGCGAAAGGCTTGAACAAGCGCTGAATTCTTCGCGGGCACGCCCGCTCCCACAGGTACTGCACAGGGCTTGAATACAACGATATACCTGTGGGAGCGGGCATGCCCGCGAAGAGGCCTTCAACCCCAGCGCAAATCCCCGGCAGGCACCGGCCGCCCGAACCAGTACCCCTGCCCCAGCTGACAAAGCTCATGCAGCAGGAAGCTGGCCTGCTCTGCCTGCTCGATGCCCTCGGCGTGCACCTGCATGCCCATGCTGCGGGCCAGGGCGATGATCACCCGGACAATCGCGATGTCGTCTTCATCCAGCGGCAACCCGGCAACGAAACCCTGGTCGATCTTCAGCTTCTGCACCGGCAAGCGCTTCAGCCGCAGCAGCGATGAATAACCGGTGCCGAAGTCGTCGATAGCCAGAGTCACCCCCAACTCGCGCAGGCGATGCAACTGCTCCAGGGCCACCTCCGGGTCCTCCATCACCGCGCTCTCGGTCACCTCCAGCTCCAGCAAGGCCGGGGCCAGGCCGGTGTCGCGCAGTACCTCGGCCACCTGTTGGTACAGCTCGTGCTGGCCAAACAGGCGGCTGGAGATGTTCACCGCCACGAACGCCAGCTGCCGCCCTTCACCCTGCCACCGTACCATCTGCCGACACGCCTGGCGCAGTACCCAGGCGTCGATCTCGGCAATCAACCCAGTGCGCTCGGCAATCGGGATGAACTCGCCCGGTGGCACCAGCCCGCGCTGGGGGTGTTGCCAACGCACCAACGCCTCGACGCCGACCTGGCGGCCGGTCGTCAGGTCGTGCACCGGCTGGTAGAACACCCGCAGCTCGTCCTGCTCCAGGGCCCGGCGCAGCTCGCCGGCGGTTTCGACCCGGTGCTGTGCGTGGGCGGTCAGCTCTTCGGTGTACAGCGCATAGCAGGCCCGCCCGTTGCTCTTGGCCTTGTACAACGCCGAGTCGGCATTGCGCAGCAACTGCTCGGCACTCAAGGCATCGCTGGGGAACAGGCTGATGCCCACGCTGACACTGATGAACAGGCGGTGACCGTCGAACAGGAACGGCTGGCGCATGCGCTCGATGATGCCCTGCGCCAGCTTGCCCGCCTGGCCGACCTCATGGCAGTTTTCCGCCAGCACGCCAAATTCGTCGCCCCCAAGGCGCGCCAGGGTCACGCCGCTGCCCAGCACCTCACCCAGGCGCTCACCCACCAGTTTCAGCAACTGATCGCCAATAGTGTGGCCGAGGCCATCGTTGATGCTCTGAAAGTGGTCCAGGTCCAGCAACAGCAGGGCACAACCACGCTTGTTGGCCTGGGCTGCAGCCAGGGCCTGCTCGGCCCGGTCGTTGAACAGAAGGCGGTTGGGCAGGCCGGTCAGAGGGTCGTGGTGGGCCAGGTAGGCCAGCTCCTGTTCAGAATGCTTTATTGCACTGATGTCGCTGAACACAGCCACGTAGTGGCTGAGCTCGCCCTCATCGTCGCGGATGGCGCAAATGGTCTGCCATTGCGGGTAGATTTCGCCGCTCTTGCGCCGGTTCCAGATTTCCCCACTCCACTCGCCCTTTTCCGCCAGGGTGGCGAAGATCTGCTGGTAGAACGCCGAGCCATGGCGGCCCGACTTGAACTTGTTCGGGCGCTGGCCGATGACCTCGTCCTTCTGGTAGCCGGTGATGCGCATGAAGGCTCGGTTGACGTGCACGATCAGGCCATCGCGATCGGTCACCAACACGCCTTCGAGTGTGCTGTCGAACACCGCTGCGGCCATGCGCAGGCGTTCACGGTCTTCGCCACGCATACGCGCGCCAACGCCGATGAAGTCGAGCAGCCGCACCCGCGAAACATAGATAAGCAAAGCGCTGAGCAGCACCCAGACCACCAAGTTGATCTGTCGGCCCACGGTCCGTGCCAGAGGATCGTCGGTCATGCCGTGCAACAACACCTCGGCCAGCGTCAGCCAGAGGACCGAGAGCACCACATACAGCGCAGCCATGCGCAAGGCGTCGCGAACGGAAACAGACATGTCGGGTGCAATTGCCCATAGAAAAGGATGGGGCATTATAAAGGCTGAAACATGCCGTGACCTCCTATCTGAACGGTTGACTGGTTTTATTTCCCAGCCAAGGGATAATCGGCCCTTCCCCCTGCATTTCGAGGGTATCTGCACCTATGTGGTACAACGGCCTGCTCGACTTGTCGGCCTGGCAACTGGTCGGCATCACTTTGCTGATGACCCACGTGACCATTGTCAGCGTCACGGTCTACCTGCACCGCTACTCCGCGCACCGGGCCCTGGAGCTCAATGGCGCGCTCAAGCACTTCTTCCGTTTCTGGCTGTGGCTGACCACGGCGCAGAACACCCGCGAATGGACTGCCGTCCACCGCAAGCATCACGCCAAGTGCGAAACCCCCGACGACCCGCACAGCCCTGTGCACAAGGGCCTGAGTACGGTGCTGCGCAAAGGGGCCGAGCTCTATCGTGAAGAGGCACGCAACCCCGAGACCCTGCGCATTTACGGCAAGAACTGCCCGGACGACTGGATCGAGCGCAACCTCTACTCGCGCTACAAGCTGGGCGGCATCGCGCTGATGGCGGTGATCGACCTGCTGCTGTTCGGCACCATCGGCATCACCATCTGGGCAGTGCAGATGATGTGGATTCCGTTCTGGGCAGCCGGCGTGGTCAACGGCCTGGGGCATGCCCTCGGCTACCGCAACTTCGAGTGCCGCGACGCCGCCACCAACCTGGTGCCGTGGGGCATCGTGATCGGTGGCGAAGAGCTGCACAACAACCATCACACCTATCCCAACTCGGCCAAGCTGTCGGTCAAGCGCTGGGAGTTCGACATGGGTTGGGCGTGGATCCGCCTGTTCTGCCTGCTGCGCCTGGCAAAGGTGCAGCGCGTCGCGCCCATCGCCCACCGGGTGGCCGGCAAGGCCAGCCTGGACATGGACACCGCCATGGCCATCCTCAACAACCGTTTCCAGATCATGGCCCAGTACCGCAAGCTGGTGATCGGCCCGCTGGTCAAGCAGGAACTGGCCCGCGTCGATGCCTCGCTGCGCCACCACTTCCGCCGCGCCAAGCGCCTGTTGTCGCGCGAGACAAGCCTGCTGGAAGACCGCCACCATGTGCGCATCGAGTCGATGCTTGCCCACAGTCAGGCGCTGAAGACCATCTACGAAAAACGCCTGGCCCTGCAGCAGATCTGGGCGCGTACCAGCGCCAACGGCCACGACATGCTGGCCGCCATGAAGGACTGGGTACACGAGGCGGAAACCAGCGGCATCCACGCCCTGCGCGACTTCGCGGCACAGCTCAAGACCTACTCCCTGCGCCCGACCGGCGCCTGACCGCCGTTGATCGGCACGCCCGGTTTACGGGGCGTGCCTCCTGGAACTTCGCCCTCTCGTTCACACTCATATCTGGCACATCGCCCGCGTGGCGGGCCAGATGCTGGCCGCACGCTTTCACGCCGAGATCTGCTCCGTGCACATGGCCAAGAACATTCCAACGACACTGCCCGGCACCCCGCCTCCCGAAGCCGCCCAGACCTTGCTTGCGCTGCTCCACGCCCAGGGCGAGGTTGCCCGCCTGAGCGAGCGCGAGCAACTGTTCAGCTCGCTGCTCGACAGCGTCAACGCGGTGCTATGGGCCTTCGACTGGGAAACCCGTCAGGTGCTGTATGTCAGCCCCGCCTACGAGCGCATCTTCGGTCGCCCGGCCAGCCTGGTGCTGGCCGACTACAACGAGTGGCGCGACAGCATCTATCCCGACGACCTGGAGTTCGCCGAGCGCAGCCTGGCCCAGGTCCTGCTCAAGGGTTCGGTGGAAGACCGCGAATACCGAATCCTCAATGCCGAAGGTCAGCTGCGCTGGCTGAGCGACAAGTGCTACATCAACCAGCAAAGCGATGGCGACCGGGTGATCATCGTCGGCATCGCCGAAGACATCACCGAGAAAAAGCAGCTCGAAGGTGAACTTCAGCGCCTGGCCACCACCGACGTGCTGACCCAGAGCAGCAACCGTCGGCACTTTTTCGAATGCGCCCAGCAAGCCTTCGACAACGCCCGCGAAGATGGAACACCACTGGCCTTCCTGCTGCTGGACATCGACGACTTCAAGCGCATCAACGACAGCTACGGCCACCAGGAAGGCGACCAGGTGTTGCAGCAGATCGCTGATAGCGGCAAGGCTGTGCTACGCCGAGGTGACCTGTTCGGGCGCATTGGTGGCGAGGAGTTTGCGGCAGTGTTCCCGGGCTGCAGTGCCCAGGTCGCGGAGCAGATTGCCGAGCGCTTGCAGCGGCAGATACAGCGGCTGAGCTTCAGCCATGGGGAGCAGACCTACGGCGTGACGGTTAGCCAGGGGGTGACCGGGCTGACGGACGATGACGCGGCGCTGGACAGCCTGTATGCCCGGGCCGATGCGGCGATGTACCAGGCCAAGCGGCAGGGCAAGAACCAGATCGTCCGCGGTTGAGCCCTGGGGGTGCTATGCACCCCAATCGCCGGCAAGCCCGCTCCCACAGGTACGGCGCAATCCTCCAGCCTTGTGCAGTACCTGTGGGAGCTGGCTTGCCGGCGATGGGCCGCAAAGCGGCTCCAAAATCTCAGCTGGAAACCTCGGCCTCAGCCAACGGCGGCTCTTCCTGCGACTTCACCTCCAGGTTCTCCACCTTACGCAACCGCCTCAGTTCCGGCAGGCCAAGCTTGAGCAGTCGAGCGGTCTTGCTGCTGGCCACCTTTTCCAGCCCCTGCTCGGCCGGCAGCCGCGCCAACTGCCCGGCCAGGTTCATGGCCAGGATCTCGCGCGAATACACCCCGCCGCCCAGCTGGTAGATCGCCGCGATCAACTCGCGCAACCCCAGCGGCAACCGCCAGCGTGTACGTAGCGCCGAGCCGAATGCGGCCCCGAACTCATTGAGCGACAGCTGCACCTGGTCCTCATCCAGCTCGCCCCCGGCCAGCCGCCATTCCTGCAGGCAGCGCAGCACCGCCAGGTCGCCCAGGCAATGCAGCAACCCCGCGCAATAACAACGCCCTTCGTCCAGCTCGAGCATGCGTGCCAAGGTGCGGCCATATTCGGCAGCGTGCAGCGACAACTCCCAGTAACGGGCCGCATGCTGCGCCAGCAGCGGGTCGCTGAGGCGCGCACTGCGCTTGAGGGTCATGCCCAGGATCAGGTTCATGCTCTGGGTGCTGCCAAGCTTGTTCAAGGCCTGCAGCAACGTCTGCACCGGTGCTTCGCGGTGCAGCGCTGCGCTGTTGGCCGCAGCGATCAGCACGGCGGTGATCTGCGGGTCGCCCTGCACTTCCTCTTCGAGCACTTTCAGGTTCAGGCCCTGAGGGTTGAGCGCGCGCTTGATCGCCACTTGCACATCGGCCAGCAGCGGCCCGCCATCGGCGGTAGCGCGACGCTGTTCGAGGTAGGCCGGCAGGCTGGCACCAGCCTGCAAGGCGGGCACAGGGCAGGCGATCTCTTCGCCAACCGCCAGCAGCAGCTCTTCCAGGCGCTTGCGCAGGGTGTCCAGGTTCAGCGGCTTGCTCAGGTAGGCCGTGGGGTGCAGGGGCAATGCCTCGCGCACACTGGCACTGTCGCTGCGGTTGCTCATGAGGATGAATGGCAACCCCGGACCTTTGGCGCGCACCTTGCGCAACAGGTCGAGGCCATCGACGCCAGCCAGTTCGCGCGCGGCAATGATCAGGTCGGGTTTGCTGGACAGCGCACTCAACGCCTGCGAGCCGTCGGCGCAGACCTGAAGGCGGGCATCACAGCGCACGCTCAGGAGCATTTCGCTGAGCATGTCGCGTACCCAGGGGTCGCCCTCGACAATCAGTACGCTTGGTGGGGTGGGGTCTGCATCGTTCATCGCCAACTCCTGAATAGCCCTGACACACAGTCCGTCGCAGCTTCCTGAGCAAATCCTCCGACAACGATAGCGCCCCATGGCTTTCCTGGGCACAAAAAAAACCCGCCGAAGCGGGTTTTTTCTGAAGCACGTCACATCAGGCGATTTCAGCGAAGCACTCTTCGATGATAGCCAGGCCTTTGTCCAGCAGAGCGTCTTCGGCAGTCAGCGGAACCAGGATACGCAGGACGTTGCCGTAGGTACCGCAGGACAGCAGGATCAGGCCCTTCTCGCGAGCCTTGGCGACAACCTGGCCAACGGCAGCAGCGTTCGGGGTGTGAGTGCCCTTCTCGAAGACTTCGACAGCGATCATCGAGCCCAGACCACGGACGTCGCCGATGATCGGGTACTTCTTCTGGATTTCGCGCAGGCCAGTGGTCAGGCGCTCACCCACAGCTTTGCTGCGGTCCAGCAGTTTCTCTTCTTCGAACACTTCGATCACGGCCAGGGCCGCGGCGCAAGCGATCGGCGAACCGGCGTAGGTACCGCCCAGGCCGCCCGGAGCGATGGCGTCCATGTACTCGGCCTTGCCGCACACACCGGCCAGCGGGAAGCCGCCAGCGATGGATTTGGCGAAGGTGGTCAGGTCAGGCGCAACGCCCATCTGTTCCATCGCGAAGAAGGTGCCAGTACGGCCAGCGCCGGTCTGCACTTCGTCGGCGATCAGCAGGATGCCGTGCTGGTCGCACAGGGCGCGCAGGCGCTTCATCAGCTCTTTCGGCGCTGGCAGGAAGCCGCCTTCGCCTTGTACCGGCTCGAGGATGATCGCGGCGATGTCGCGTGGCTCGGCGTCGTTCTTGAAGATGCGTTCGACCGAGGCGATGGCGTCGTCAACGCTGATGCCGTGCAGTTCGCTCGGGAACAGGGCGCGGAAGATGCCACCTGGCATCAGGCCCATGCCAGCGGAGTACGGCACGACCTTGCCGGTCAGGCCCAGGGTCATCATGGTACGGCCGTGGTAGCCGCCGGTGAAGGCGATGACGCCAGCGCGGCCAGTGGCGGCACGGGCGATCTTGACGGCGTTTTCAACGGCTTCGGAGCCGGTGGTGACCAGCAGGGTCTTCTTGTCGAAGTCACCTGGGACCAGCTTGTTGATCTTTTCGCACAGCTCTACATAGGGTTCGTAGGCCAGCACCTGGAAGCAGGTGTGGCTGACCTTGGTCAGCTGCTCTTGCACGGCCGCAACCACTTTCGGGTGCAGGTGGCCGGTGTTCAGTACTGCGATGCCGCCGGCGAAGTCGATCAGTTCGCGGCCTTCAACGTCGATCACGGTCGAGTTCTTCGCGGTATCGACGAAGATCGGGTGGATCTGGCCAACGCCACGTGGGACGGCGGCGACACGACGTTGCATCAAGGATTCGTTGGTCTTGCTCATAATGCCCTCATTGCGCCGGTCTGGAGTGGCGCTTTTATTCGGGGGTGGCTGGGAGTGCTCGCGAACAGTATTCGTTGATCGACTGCCGTGAACGCCCTGGCCACCAGGTACTGCGATGTAAAAAAGGCCAGCGAGACGTCGCTCTCGCGCCCCGCTGGCAGAGGTAAAGCCGTTACCTTGCGATCAGACGCTGATGCACAGGTATTTGATTTCGAGGTAGTCCTCGATACCGTACTTGGAACCTTCGCGGCCCAGGCCCGAAGCCTTGATGCCACCGAACGGTGCCACTTCGTTGGAGATCAGGCCGGTGTTGATACCTACCATGCCGTATTCCAGGGCTTCGGCAACACGGAACACACGGCTCATGTCGCGGGCGTAGAAGTACGAGGCCAGGCCGAACTCGGTGTCGTTGGACATGGCGATCACTTCGGCCTCGTCCTTGAAGCGGAACAGCGGCGCCAGCGGGCCGAAGGTCTCTTCCTTGGCGACGGCAGCGGTCTTCGGTACGTCGACCAGAATGGTCGGCTCGAAGAAGTTGCCTTCGATGATCTTGCCACCGGACAGCACCTTGGCGCCTTTGCCAACGGCGTCTTCGATGTGTTCCTGGACCTTGGCGACAGCCTTGCCGTCGATCAGCGGGCCAGTGGTGGTGCCTTCTTCCAGGCCGTTACCGATCTTCAGCTTGGCAACAGCGGCGGCCAGCTTCTGGGCGAACGCGTCGTAGACACCGTCCTGCACGTAGATACGGTTGGCGCAGACGCAGGTCTGACCGTTGTTGCGGTACTTGGAGATGATCGCGCCCTCGACCGCCTTGTCCAGGTCGGCGTCGTCGAACACGATGAACGGGGCGTTGCCACCCAGCTCCAGGGAAACCTTCTTGATGTCCTTGGCGCATTCTTCCATCAGCTGGCGACCGATTTCGGTCGAGCCGGTGAAGGACAGCTTGCGGACCAGCGAGTTGCCGGTCAGTTCGCCGCCAACTTCGCCAGCGCTACCGGTAACCACGCTCAGCACACCAGCCGGGATGCCGGCACGGTGGGCCAGTTCGACCAGGGCCAGGGCGGAATATGGGGTCTGCGAGGCAGGCTTGAGCACCATGGTGCAACCAGCGGCCAGGGCCGGGCCGGCTTTACGGGTGATCATGGCAGCCGGGAAGTTCCACGGGGTGATGGCCGCAGTAACGCCGATTGGCTGCTTGATGACGATCAGACGCTTGTCTGGCTGGTGACCCGGGATGGTGTCGCCGTAGACGCGCTTGGCCTCTTCGGCGAACCACTCGATGAACGAAGCAGCGTAGGCGATCTCGCCCTTGGCTTCGGCCAGCGGCTTGCCTTGCTCGGTGGTCATCAGGCGAGCCAGGTCGTCCTGGTTCTCGATCATCAGTTCGAACCAGCGACGCAGCTTGGCCGAACGCTCTTTGGCGGTCAGGGCACGCCAGGCCGGCAGGGCCTTGTCGGCGGCTTCGATGGCGCGGCGGGTTTCCGCAGTGCCCATCTTCGGCACGGTACCGATGACTTCACCAGTGGCCGGGTTGGTGACCTTGATGGTCTGGCCGTTGTCCGCATCCAGCCACTCACCATTGATGTAGGCTTGCTGGCGGAACAACTGAGCGTCTTTGAGCTGCATGTCGGCTTCCCGAATTGTTGATTGTTGAAAAGCGCCCAAGGCAGGGCATCGAGCGTTTGAAATCTCAAACGAATGCTAAGCGGCTGCTGGGGTGTTGGACAATAGGCTGTTCGAAAAAAAGAACGAATGGTTGAACACCCTGGCGGAAATTTCATCATTTGCATAATGGCAACCGGCCTCTTCGCGGGTAAACCCGCTCCCACAGGATGTCCGCAGAATCCAGAATCTGTGTAGTACCTGTGGGAGCGGGTTTACCCGCGAAGAGGCCAGTACAGGTTAGAAGAACGAGCTGAAGGAAATGTGATGGGAGGACCGACGGCCCTCCCGGAAGGGACGGATCAGAAGGCCTTGGCCAGGTCGATCACCAAGGCGCGGTAACCCACACTGCCCGGCTGTCGGCTGTGCACCTTCAGCTCCACCAGCACCTCCTGGGTCCCGCGCCGCACCTCGTTGAGCACGGTGGTGGTCAGTTTCTCCGGGGTCAGGAAGTTCACCGACGCCGAGTAGATGAACTGGGTGTCGCTCTCCGGACGGTAGGCCACCACCGAGGTCACCGGGCTGTACCACTCGTCGCCGCGCTCCTTGCCATATTCCCACACCTGCTCGACCGTGCCCTTGGCCTCGTCGATGCGGTACTCCACCGCCCGACTGTAGTTGCCGGTCAGCCTGGTCGGGGCAAAGTCGCGGCCCCAGCCGTTATCGAACACGGTCAGCGTGCCTTTGCCGGTCAGCCAGGCGGTGTGCTGGGTCCACGACCAGTCGAAGTCTTCGCTCGCCACCGGCGTCAGCACTTTCGCCCGCAGACGCTCAGGCCAGCCTTGAGGCGAGGCGAGAATCCACTTGACCTGTTTGTCGCGACCGATCTTCACCACGCCCTGGTGCCGTGCTGAAACGATGATGCTGTCGTCATCGGCGTCGTAGTCGATGGCATTGACGTGGGCCCAGTTACGCCCGGTGCCCACCCCCGGGGTGTCACCAAAGGGCAGGTCACCCTCGGCCAGTTCGTTGGCCAGCCGCTCGTCCTGTTTCTGTACCCCGACCGGCAACTGGATGGCTGCCTTTCCCAAGGTTTCGAGCAGGTCGCCACGGTACGGGTCGAGGATCTGGTTGAGGTCCCAGAAGTCCAGCACATCACCGGCCTCGTTGACCTCGATGATGTGGTCCCGGATCGAGCGCACGCGCTTGCCGTCGGGCCGGCGATAGTCACTGGTGCCCACACGTAGCAAGTAGGTGCCATTGGCGGTCTCGCGGATTTCATGGGAAAAGTCGGCGAACTTGTCGGGCAGGCTGCGCTGCCAGATACGCCGGCCCAGCAGGTCGTACTTGGAGTAGGTCTGGCCCTGGCCCCAGATCAGTTTGCCATCGCGGGTTTGTTGGAAGCCCATGGTGCCGCCCAGGCCATCGCGGCGGTTGGAGTCGTGGATCTGCTCGATGTCCAGGTACCAGCGCACGTCGCCATTGCTGTCGGCGATCCAGTTGATGCCCACCTGGTCCCACTCCGCCGCACCGCCCAGGGCATTCCACTTGAAGGCGCGCCCGCCCGGGATGTCCCCCTGCAGGTGGTTGAACAGGTACAGGCGCTTTTCAAAACCTGGCGCTAACTTGACCGGCTGCACTTCAGGCAAGGCGGCGGTCTGCCTGGCCACCACCGGCAGGCGCACGGCCGGGGCGTAGATCTGGTACTGCTCGCGGATGCGCTCGCCGTCGAGCTTGTAGGTCACCTCCACATGGTTGACGTGGTCCGGGTACAGGCCGAATACCGGGATGCCGCCATAGGTCCACAACGAACGGTCGGACACCTCGTAGGCAATGTCCACACCGCGCTCGCCTCGCCCCAGCACGCGCACGTGCGCGGCACTCAGGCTGCGCCCTCCATCGCGAATGATCGCGGTCAGCGGCGCCAGGCGATACGGGTTGACCACCACGTCGCCGAGCAGCGCCTCGTCACGTTCGGGAACCTTGGCGGTCAGGCAGGCGCCTTCAGGCAATACAGGGGTTTCGGTCTTGGCAT
Organism: Pseudomonas sp. B10(2017); assembly: GCF_002113295.1. Taxonomy (NCBI): domain Bacteria; kingdom Pseudomonadati; phylum Pseudomonadota; class Gammaproteobacteria; order Pseudomonadales; family Pseudomonadaceae; genus Pseudomonas; species Pseudomonas sp. B10(2017). Next base: position 61,655 of record NZ_NEJU01000004.1, on the reverse strand, counting down.
TCATGGCATAGCTCCTTGTGCTCAGAAGTCGTAACGGGCGGTGGCACCGAAAGTGCGCGGGGTGCCGAGCACGCCGGCATAGCCACCGTTGGCGGAGTTCCACAGGCTGGTGAAGTAGGTCTTGTCGCCGGCGTTCTTCACCCACAGCGACAGGTCGACCACGCCGTCGCCCTGGTCCAGGCGCACACCGGCGGAAAGGTTGACCAGCGCGTAGCTGGGGATCTGGCCGAAATCGGAGTCGTCGATGGTGCCCACCGCCTTCGACCGGAAGGCGTAGCTGGCGGTGACGTAGGGTTCGATGTGCTCGCTGGCCTGCCATTTGTACTGGGTGTTCAGGTTGGCGATGTACTTGGAGGCGCCGACCACCTGGTGGCCGGACAGGTCGCAGGTGGCAGTGGCATTGGCCAGGCTCACTTCAGGCGGGCATGGGGCGTCCTTGTAGTCTGTGTAGCGCACGTCGTTCCACGAGCCGTTGAAGTTGACCGTGAGGCCGCGCACCGGCAACGCCGTGGCTTCGAACTCCAGGCCACGCGAGCGCACGCTGCCGGCGTTGGCCAGGTACTGCACGCGGTTGATCTGGTCGTAGACGTTGGCCTGGTAGCCATGCACTTCGGCCCAGAACAGGTTGGTATTGAGTTGCAGGCGGTCATCGAACAGCGAGCTTTTCAAGCCGACTTCGGCGTTGTTGACCCGCTCGGTGCCGACCAGCAGCGAGTCGGTGCCCAGCCGTGGCGCAGCGCCAACGGTAAGGTTGATGCCGCCAGACTTCTCGCCGTGGGTCAGGGTGGCGTAACCCAGCAACTGCTCGTTGAAGCGATAGCTCAGGCCCAGCAGGCCAGAGGGGCTGAAACTGTACTGGTTGAGATCGCCTGAGTCGTACGCCCCTACCCGGGCCTGACGCGCTGCTGCGGCTGCCCCGGTTACTGCCGCACCTCCGGTTGGTGCATCGCGGGTCACCCAGGCGCTCTTTTCTTCATAGGTGCCGCGAATACCGGCGGTGAAATCCAGGCGGTCGGTGATGTGCCAGGTGCCCTGGGCGAACAGCGCATAGCTGTCCGTGTCGATGTGCCCGTTGCCAACGGTGTCGACGTTGGCCAGGGCGCCGGCCGGGGTGAGGTTCCAGATATCCGCCTGCGGCCCGTAGTAGGTGAAGGATTTGTTGTCCAGGTCCTGCTTGAAGTAGTAGGCGCCCAGCACGTAGTCGAAAGCACCACCGGTGGGCGAAGCCAGGCGGATTTCCTGCGAGTACTGCTTGTCGCGCACCGATACCCCGGCGCTGTAGAACACCGGTACGTTGAGGCCGTCGTCGTTGCGCGGGGTGAAGTCCCACCAGCGGTAGGCGGTAATCGAGGTCAGGGTGAAGTCGTTGGGCAGGGTCCAGTTGGCCTCCACCGAGGTACCGCCCTGGAACACCGTCACCTGCTGGTCGGCGTCGAAGTTGACCTTGCGGTGCTTGCCCGACACCAACGTTGCGCCGGCCTGGGCGGCCAGGCTTTCGTAGCGGTTGACGCCATTGATGGTCGGGCCGGTGCTGTACAGGCTGAGGATGCCGTTGTCGGAGTCTTCTTCGTTGTATTCGCCGATCCAGCGCAGGTTGAAGGTTTCGCTCGGTTTGAACAGCAGTTGGGTACGAAAGCCTTGGCGCTTGCCGCCGTTCAGGTCGTCACCGTTGTGGATGTTCTTCACATAACCGTCGTCTTCGGTGCGATAGGCGCTGATGCGACCGGCCAGTGTGTCGCTGATCGGCCCCGAGAAGCTGCCTTGGGTTTGCAGGTAGCCGTCTTCACCGATCGACTGCTGGATGCTGCCCTCGCGGTGGAAGGTGGGCTTGCGCGTGGTGATGTTGAGCACACCGGCGGTGGTGTTCTTGCCGAACAGCGTGCCTTGAGGGCCGCGCAGCACCTCCAGCTGCTCCACATCCAGCAGGTCGAAAACCGCCATGCCGGGGCGGCCGAGGTAAACGTTGTCCAGGTAGATGCCGACGCTGCCTTCCAGGCCATCACTGGCGGGGTTGTTGCCCAGGCCACGGATCGAAATGCTCGACTGGCGGGCGTGAACGTAGGCGACGTTGGTGCTAGGCACCAGTTGCTGCAGGTCCTGCACGCGGTAGATGCGTTGGCTTTCCAAGGTTTCGCTATCGAGCACGCTGATCGGCGTGGGCACGCTTTGCGCGGTTTCTTCGCGGCGGCGGGCATTGACCGTGACGGTGCCGAGCTTGGCTTCCTGCTCCACCGCAGGGGTAGCACTGACTGGCTCTTCGGCGAAGCTGGCAGAGGACGCCGCCAGCAGCACGCCGGCAGCCAAGGGTTGCAAGGTGAAACGCGACGCGCGCGCAGGCCAACGGGAAACTCCGGACATGCAAATGCTCCTTGAGGCATGGGCCCTGGCGAGCATTTCCGTTGGCGGAACCGAATCGCGGTCAGTCGGGCTTATATTCTTTTAGGCGATATAAATATTTGTAATTCATATTTTGTGGAATAAGTGACTCCCTTTATAAGGGGGCTAACCCTTGTCAGCAATTGCATTCGACCGAAAGTTTCAATGTAAAAAATGCATATCGATCTCCGTCAGCTGCGCCACTACATTGCCCTTGTCGAGCACCGCAGCTTCGTTGCTGCGGCGGCTGCGGTGAACCTGTCGCAATCAGCGTTCAGCCGCAGCATCCAGACCCTCGAGCACAACATTGGCTGCCGCCTGGTGGACCGCGCCAGCAAGGAGCTGGCGCCGACTCGCCAGGGCCTGCTGGTGCTGGAGCATTCGCGGCGGCTGGTGCATGGGGCGCACAACCTGGTCAACGAGATACACCAGTTCAACGGTGCCACCACCGGCGTGGTGCGCTTCGGTTCCGGGCCGGCGCCGGCCGGGGGGCTGGTACCGCGGGCGGTGGCACGCTTCGTCGCCGAATACCCCGCGGCGCGTACCTGCTTCCAGGTGGATAACTGGCAGGCGCTGAACCGCAAGCTGGTTGCCGAGGAGATCGAGTTCTTCGTCGCAGACACCCGTCAGTTCGAGTCCGACCCGGACTACCAGGTGCACAAGCTGGCGCCGCAGCGCTGGCATTTCTGCTGCCGCGTCGGGCACCCGTTGACCGAGCGCGAGAGCGTGCGGGCGCGTGATCTGTTCGACTACCCCCTGGCCACTACCTTCCGCCCGCCGAACATTCGCAAGATCCTCAGCGACCTCAGCGGGCGGCAGGATTTTCTGCCGACGGTGGAGTGCGAGCATGGCTATGCACTGCTGAATGTGGTGATGCATTCGGACACCATCGGCATTGCCTGCAATGCCAACTTGGGGCCGTATCAGCGTGACGGGGGATTGGTGGCATTGCAGCTGGCCGACCTGACGGTGGAGCAGGAAGAAGCGTTCTATACCCGTTATGGGGTGGTGAGCCGGGTGGGGTATGGGCTTTCGCCGTTGGCTCAGGGGTTGGTCAGGCAGTTGATTGCCTGCGATACCGAGGTGTAGCTGGCGGGGGCTTTGCCCCCGTTTCGCGACACAAGGCCGCTCCTACAAGGGTATGCGATCGCCTGTAGGAGCGGCCTTGTGTCGCGAAAGGGCCGCAAAGCGGCCCCAGCGATATCAGCCTTTACGCGTGGTGCGGCTCAACTGGCCATCCACCCCGACCGGCACTTCACCCGCCAGGGTCACCCGCCGCACCACCCGCGGCTGGGTCCCGTAATCATCCACCGCATAATGCTGCGTCGCGCGGTTATCCCAGATCGCCACGTCCCCCGCCTGCCAGCGCCAGCGAACGGTGTTCTCCAGACGCGTCACATGCCCTTGCAGCACCGCGAACAGGTGTTGTGAATCAGCCAGCGAATAACCTTTGATGCGCTTCACGAAATGCCCCAGCTGCAGTACCCGCTCGCCGCTGATCGGGTGCACGCGCACCACCGGGTGCTCGGTTTCGTACACCGTTGAGGTGAACACTTTGCGATAGCGCTCCAGCTTGGCCGGGTCCACATCGGGCTTCACGCTGGCGTAGTCGTATTCGTTGCTGTGCACCGCCCAAAGTTTGTCCGCCAGCTCGCGCAGCGGCTCAGGCAGATCCTGGTAGGCCGCGGCGGTATTGGCCCACACGGTGTCGCCACCGGATGCCGGTGCCACTACGCTGCGCAGGATCGAGGCCTTGGGGTAGGCGTCGACGAAGGTCACGTCGGTGTGCCAGGAGTTGGCCCGCTGGCCTTCGGCGCCATCGAGCTGCAACAGGTAGCTGGTGCCATCCACCACCGGCACGGTGGGGTGGGCGACCGGCTCGCCGAGCAACTTGGCGAAGGCTTCCTGGCTTTGGTCATCCAGGTGGGTCTGGCCACGGAAGAAGATCACCTTGTGCTTCACCAGCGCGGCCTGAATGGCGTCGAGGGTGGCGGCATCAAGGTCGGCGGACAATTGCACCCCGCGAATTTCGGCGCCAATACGGCCGGCAACCGGGTGGATGTCGAGTTCGAGGGTTTGTGGCGCGGAGGCCAGGGCAGCGTTGCTCATGGTCGTGTCCTTGCGGTCATTGTCGGGTCTTTGGGATTCAGCGGGCGGCCTGCACGGCCTGACTCTGTTGCAGGGCGGCATCGAGGAAGCGTGGTTCGATCCAGTCGGCCACCTGGAAGCCACGGCGGATCAGGCGCTCCTTGGCGGCAAGGTCAACGCCCTGTTGCAGCTGGCCGACGAATTCGGCGTCCAGCCGTGGATCGAAGTAATGGGCCAGGTCTTCCGTGGCCAGGTCGTCGCTGAGGATGCTGCGCGGCCAGTTGGCATTGCTGGCCACCAGCTCGACGTAGGCCTCGCGGTTGTGTTCGTCACGCAGCCAGGCGCTGGCCTGTTGCTGGGTATTGACCAGGCGCTGCACCAGTTCGGGATATTTGCGGATGAAATCGCCAGTGCCCAGCAGCACTGCCTGGGTGCTGCCGGCACCTGCCAGGTCACGCGAGTTGACGGGTAGCTCGACCAGCCCGCGCTCGCGCAGCGACAGCAGGTTGGACAGGCCCCAGGTGGCGTCGATCTGCTTGGCGGCCAGTGCGGCATTGGCGGCGTTGAAGTCCAGGTTGATCACCTTCAGCTCGCGCTCGCTCAGCCCCTGGCTGGCCAGGGCGCTGGCGAACGACAGTTGGTTGGCGGTGCCACGGAACACCGCCACGCGCTTGCCCTTGAGGTCGTGCAGGGTCTTGATGCCGGAACCGGGCACCACGCCCAGGTAGCTCTTCACCCCACGTACGCCCGCCGACAGCACGCGGGTGTCCAGGCCGTTGGCCTTGCCGACGATGGCGGCCAGGTCGCCGAGGTAGGCGAAATCGGCCTGGCCGTTGGCCAACGCTTCGTTCACCACCGGCCCGGCGCCCTTGAAGAAATGCCAGTCGATGCGAATGCCGTCCTTGGCGAACTCCTTCTCCAGCAGTTGCTGGTCACGCAGCACGTCGACCACTCCACCGGCGCTGGGCTTGCTGCCCGCGCTGAGGTCGGGCACGGCGATGCGGATGCTTGCTGGCTTGGCCGGCTCAACTGCGTGGGCGCTGAGGGTGAAGGCCAGCCCGAGGGCGGTGATCAGGTGGCGCAGCGGGGTTTTCATGGCAAGGCTCCTTGGCAGGCTGCCACCGGCGATGGCCGGCGCTTTGGCCAGAAGCTAGGCAGGTCTGGTTAGAACCTACAAAGATCAAAACTTCATTCTTCAGTAACTGGAAGGCATAAATCAGGCGGCATGCGGGTCTGCGGCCGGCTTGCGGAAAATGCATGGAAAATATGAGGAAAACGCAACGGCGAGGGGCTTCCGTATGCATGAAGCGCATGTTCTTATCTCTTGAAAGTCATTTTTAAGAATTTTTAATTCCATAAATGAATAATCTAACAACGCTTCGAGAGATGGCCGATGAATGGAATTCTGAGCAGAAGTCGTGGATGGCTCCGAGGGTCGCTACGCGACCCTTTCGCGACGCAAGGCCGCTCCCAAAAGAATCGCGCCCGCTTGTTGCCCTGGGTCTTGCCTGTGCTGGTTGCGCTGCTGTGGGTAGTGGCCAGCCGGGAGCACTGGATGAGCGAGCAGATTCTGCCGGCGCCAGCATTGGTATGGCAGAGCGCGGTGGAGTTTGGTTCCGGCGAGCTGTGGGGGCACCTGTGGATAAGCTTGCAGCGGTTGTTCTGGGGGCTGGCGGTCGGCATCGGCAGCGGGTTGCTGCTGGGGGTCTGGCTGGGTGCTTCGCGGCGGGCGCAGACGTTGGTGCTGCCGACCTTCGTCGCGCTGGCACAGATTCCTACCCTGGCCTGGATCCCGTTGTTCATGCTGTTCTTCGGGATCGGCGAGTTGCTCAAGCTGGTGGTGCTGGTGAAAGCCGTGGTGGTCCCCGTTACCTTGCACACGCTGGTCGGTGTACGGGATGCCCAGCCCAAGCTGCGAGAGGCCGCTGCGGTGCTGCGCCTGCCTCGCCATCTATTGTTCCTGCGCCTGCTGCTGCCGGCTGCCCTGCCCGCCTTCCTCACCGGCGTACGCCTGGCCCTGGCCACCGGCTGGACCTCGCTGCTGGCAGTCGAACTGCTGGCCTCCAGCGAAGGGATTGGCTACTTGATGGTGTGGGGACGGCAGCTGTTCATGCTCGACCTGGTGTTGCTGTGCATCCTGGTGATCGGCCTGGTCGGCGCACTGCTGGAGCACGGCTTCTCGGCTCTGGAAAAGCGCCTGCTGTACTGGCCGCAAGCGGCCACAGGGGAGCAGCACCGTGGCCCCGTGCCGCGGGGTTGGCAAAGCCTGCTGCTGCCACTGGCACTGCTGGCCCTGTGGCAGGCCAGCAGCAGCTTTGGCTGGGTCGACAGCAACATCCTGACCTCGCCACTAGAAGTGTTGCGCACTCTGCTGACCGGCCTGGCCGACGGTTCGCTGCCGCAAGCCTTGCTGCTGAGCCTGCAGCGCGCCCTGGCCGGCTTGCTGCTGGGCGGTAGCGCTGGCCTGCTGGTCGGTTTGCTGTTGGGGCTTTCGGCCAATGCCGAACGTATCTTCGGGCCCAGCCTGTCGGCATTGCGTCAGGTGGCGCTGTTTGCCTGGGTGCCGCTGCTCACAGCCTGGTTCGGCCTGGGTGAAGGGGCAAAGCAGGTATTCGTCGGCATGGCTGCGTTCTTCCCGTTGCTGATCGCCACCCAGCGCGGTATCGCCAGCCTCTCGCCCCAGCTGGGTGAAGCCGCGCGCACCCTGCGCCTGAACCTGTGGCAACGCCTGCGCCTGCTGGTGCTGCCCGGCGCAGCCCCGGCCATTTTTGCCGGCCTGCGCCTGTCGCTGATCTACGCCTGGCTGGGCACCATCGGTGCCGAATACTTCATGCCCTCGGATGGTGGCATCGCCAGCCTGATGATCGGCGCCCAGCAATTGTTCCGCATGGACCAGGTAATGGCCGCCATGCTGCTGATCGGCCTGGTCGGCGCCCTGCTCGGCACCCTTGGACAACGCCTCGAATCGCGCGCCACGCGCTGGAGAACCGCATGAACGCCTTCAATACCTCGCACCTGCACGCGGCCAACCAGCCCGACGTCACTCCGCCCCTGGTCAGCTTCGAGGGGGTCGGCAAAGTGTTCAGCGTCGATGGCCAGCCGCTGGAAGCCATCCGCAACTTCAACCTGTCGATCAACCAGGGTGAATTCATCGCCATCGTTGGTGCTTCCGGCTGTGGCAAATCCACCCTGCTGCGCCTGCTGGTAGGGCTGGATACCGACTACAGCGGCAACATCCGTGTGGACGGCCACACTGTCAACGGCATTGGTAGCGAACGCGGCATCGTGTTTCAGGAACACCGGCTGTTCCCCTGGCTGAGCGTGGAACAGAACATTGCCCTGGGCCTGGTCAACGAACCGCTCACCCAGGGTGAGCGCGCGCGGCGGGTACACGAATTCGTGCAACTGGTGGGGCTGGTCGGCTTCGAGTCGGCCTACCCACACCAGCTGTCCGGCGGCATGGCTCAGCGCGTGGCGATCGCCCGAGGCCTGGTAGCCAGCCCGCGTATCCTGCTGCTCGACGAACCGTTCGGCGCGCTGGATGCGCTGACCCGCCAGCAACTGCAGGACGAGCTGCTGGCCATTCGCGAACGTGCCGGCATCACCACGCTGCTGGTCACCCATGACGCTGAAGAGGCCACCTACCTGGCCGACCGGGTGGTGGTTCTGGAGCCGCGCCCGGGGCGGATCAAGTCGGTGGTGGAGATCGACCTGCCCCACCCACGCTTGCGTACGGGCGTTGCACTTCACCAGCTGCGGGAGAAGGTGCTGCACCAGATTACCGGGGATGGCGGCTACCTGGCGCCGCCGGTGCGAAGGGTCGAAGGGCTCAGGCCGGAGCTGATTGCGCTTTGAGCCTGTGACAGCGGGCATGCCCGTACTCATAGAACTGCAAATAACTCATTGAATTAGCCGGGACCGTGTGGGAGCGGCTTTAGCCGCGAACACCGGCGCAGCCGGTGCCATGCACCGCGTTGGATTCTTCGCGGCTAAAGCTGCTCCCACAGGGTACGCGGACCGCTTGCGAATTCAGGACTGGGCAATCAGGTCATGCAGGTAAGCCCAGGGGTAGATACCCCGCTCATGCCCATCGCTGAACACCAGCTGCACGCCATACCCTTGCGGCTCGATCTGCACCACGCGCACATCATCGCGAACCAGGCTGATGCCCCCCTGCAACCGTGCCGCTCGGCATTGCGAACAGGGGCAGGCACCGCGCAGGCGGGCATGGCTGAGGCTGTGTTCGCCGTCTTGCCATTGCAGCACCAGTTGCCCTGGCCCGCGCATGTTGCGAATAGCTTGCGGGGCGTTCATCAGGAGGCCCCGCGCAGTTGCGCCATGGCGATCCGCACAGCCTTGCGCACCTCGGGGTCGCTATCGGTCTCGGCGGCCTGCAGCACCGGCAAGGCACGCGCCTGGCCCAGCTCACCCAGGGCCAGAGCCGCCTCCTTGCGCAGGTTGGCAATGCCGTGGCCAAGCAACTCGCCAAGCGCGTCCAGGGCCGCAGCATGACGCAGCCGCCCCAGGGACCGCGCCGCACGCAGACGTACTTGCCAGAAGTCATCGGCAAGAGCATTTACCAGAGCCGGTCCTGCTGGGGCCAGGCCCACCTTGCCTAGCGTGGTGGCGGCTTCTTCGCGCACTTGCCAGGCCTTGTCAGCCAATGCAGCCACCAATGCTGGCACCACCGCGCTGTCGCGGGCGAGGCCCAGCGCACCAATGGCCGCGCGGCGCACCTCGGTGTCCGGCTCGTCTGCGGCAAGCTTTGCCAATGCTGGCAACGCCGGCTGGTGCTTGAGCCAGCCAAGAATACCCACGGCCTCACGCCGGACCGCGGCGTCGCCATCGGCCAGGGCCAGAAGTGCGGGCTCTGCAGCATCTTCCAGGCGCAACTCGCGCAAGGCACGCAGGGCGCTGGCACGGACGAAGGCATCGGCATGCTTGACCCATGGCAGGATCAGCTGACCGGTTTCAAGGCTCTTGAGTTCGCTGAGGCTCTGCGCGGCAGCCAGCCGTACCGGCTCGGCAGCATCGGCCAGCGCAGCGCACAGGGCCTGCACGACTTCGGGTTCTTCCCAGGCCTCGAGCAGGCGCGCGGCCTCGGCTCGCACCTCGTCGGCGGCATCCACCAGCAGTGCATCGGTGAGCCATGGCAAGCCATCCGGGTCTTCCAGGTCGGCCAGTTCGATCAGGGCGATGCGGCGCACGCCTGCATCAGCGGCACCAAGGCGAGGCAGAAGAGCAAGGATGTCGGGGTTGTCAGTCGTTCGTTCAGTCATAGTGCGATCCGTAGCGGTGGGTGCTCAGTGTCCGGCAGGCCCAGCGGGGTCAGGCGCGGAAGTTCGCGGCCTTCCTCGTGACGGAGCAAGGCCAGACAGTGACGCTTGAGGTGAGTGAATTCAGGGCTGGTCAGCAGGCTGGCGCGGCGTGGGCGCGGAAATTTCAGGTGCAGGTCTTCGATAAAGCGGCCAGGTCGCGGGCTCATCACCAGGATACGGTCGGCCAGGAACAGCGCCTCGTCGATATCGTGGGTGACGAACACCACGGTGGTGCGGATGCTTGCCCAGATATCCAGCAACAGCTCCTGCATGCGTGCACGGGTTTGCGCATCCAGGGCACCGAAGGGTTCGTCCATGAGCAAAAGGCGCGGGCGGTTGACCAGCACCCGGGCAATCTCGGCCCGTTGCTGCATACCGCCGGACAACTGACTGGGCCAGCGCCCGGCAAAGTCGGCCAGCCCCACCAGTTGCAGCATTTCACGAGCCTGCTGGCGACGTTCGGCGCGGCCCTGGCCTTGCATCTTCAGGCCGAAGGCCACGTTGTCGAGCACGCTACGCCAAGGCAGCAAGGTGTGGTGCTGAAACACCATGCCGCGCTGCGGTGACGGCCCGGAAACGGTCTGGCCATCCACGCTCAACTGGCCGCTGCTGGGCACCAGGTGCCCGGCCAAGGCGCCAAGCAACGTCGACTTGCCACAACCGGAGGGGCCAAGGATGCAGACGAATTCGCCAGGCTCTACGGCAAAATCCAGACGCTGCACAGCCTCGAATGTTTCGCTGCCGTGCCCCAGGCGTATCGACAGGCCACGCCCGTCGATACGCCCTGGCGCTGGTTGATAACTATTCATCAGCTGGCCCTCCGCGTGCGGTACCAAGGCGTGGCCAACTCCCCAAGTCGCTTGACCAGGGCGCTGCTGCCCATGCCCAGCACGCCGATCAGCAGCATGCCGACGATGATGTCCGGGTAGTTTTGCAAGGTGTACGACTCCCAGGTGTAGTAGCCGATACCGAACTGTCCGGAAATCATCTCGGCGGTGACCAGGCAGAACCATGAAGTCCCCATGCCGATGGCCAGGCCAGTGACGATGCTCGGCAACGCTCCAGGCAACACCACTTCGCGCAGGATCGACCAACGCTCTGCACCGAGGCTGCGCGCCGATGCTACCAGGCGCGGGTCGATGGCCTCGACGCCGTGGACGGTGTTCAGCAGGATCGGGAACAACGCACCAGTGAAGGTTATGAACACCATCGACAGTTCCGACGAGGGGAACATCAGGATCGCCAGCGGGATCCAGGCCACTGCCGGAATCGGCCGCAGCACTTCGAGTGGCGGCAGCAAGGTGTCCTCCGCCCATTTCGAGCGGCCGATCAACAACCCCAGGGCAACGCCAATCAGCGCTGCGGCGGCATAACCGGCAAACACCCGTGACAAGCTGCTGCCCAGGTGCGCCAGCAGGGTGCTGGATGTCAGCAGCTGCCAAGCAGCTTCCAGCACCGCCTTCGGTGTGGGGACATAGGTGAACGTCAGCAGCCCGAGGTCCAGCTTCATGCTCGCCGCGACCTGCCAGAACAGCAGGCAGGCCACCAGCGAAGCGAGGCGCACCGGCCAGCGCTTGAGGTTGCAGGTCATGTCGGTGCCTCCCGGTCAGCGCTGAGCGACAAGCTTCTGGTTGGCGCTGACGAAGTCCAGCGCTTCACCGCCATGGGCCTTGGCATACTGCTCGGCTTGGTCCTTGAGCAGGAACGCCGCCAGCTCACCCTTTGCGTTGCGCACGAACCAGGCCTGGTTGGCCAGCAACTTGATTCCGCTGTCGGCGGCCTGGGCGTAGATGGCGCGGATGTCCCTGCCCTCCTGCTCCAGTTGGGCCAAGGCGCCAAGCGCGGCCTCCGGCGAAGCGTAGTGGCGGACCTTGCCTTCACCGCGCACCCAGATCTGTGCCAGGCGGCTGAAGTCGGTGATCGGTTTGCCTGTCAGCGCGTCATTGGCCTTGAGTGGCTGCGGATCGTAGTCTTTCAGCGCCTTGTCGTAGTCCAGGCCAGCCTCCTTGAAGGCCGCACGGATGTATTGGTCGTCGATGAACTTGTCGGTGTCGAGGCCACGGTCGGTCTTTTTGAGCAGCTTGAGCGTATCGATGGAGGTTGCGACTGCCTGACGGTATTCAGGCTTCCAGGTCAGGTCGCGGGTCTGCAGGCCGAGCGGGCCGTGGAACAGGTAATTGACCTCGGCTTCGATGCCGGTGACTTTCTCGATCAACTCGCTGTACTTCTCAGGTTCCGCAGCGATCAGCCGATCGGCTTCGAGGCTGGCGCGCAGGTAGGCGGTGACCACTTCGGGGTATTTCTTCGCATAATCGGCATCGACCAAAGCGCCATGGAAGGTCGGTGCGTTGGCCTGGGCGCCGTCATAGATCTTGCGGGCGAAGCCGCGGTTGGGGAACAGTTCGGCGAACGGCACAAAGTCGGCATGGGCCTCGATGCGGTTGCTACGCAGGGCGGAACCGGCGATTTCCGGCGCCTGGGCGATGATTCGCACATCCTTCTGCGGGTCCCAGCCTTGGGCTGCTACGGCACGCAGCAGCATTCCGTGGGCGGTGGAGGCGAATGGCACGGAAATGGTCTTGCCCTTGAGTTCAGTCAACGACTGCACGCTGGATGCTGCGGGTACGACGATGCCATTGCCGCTGCCGTGCACGCTGCCCGACAGCACGCTTACGAACAGGCTGCGCTTGCCGGCGTCCAGGTGAGCAACGCCGTTGAACGACCCGGGGAAGTCGGCCATTGCCCCGAAGTCGAGTTTCCCAGCGACCATTTCATTGGTCAGTGGCGCACCGCTGGTGAAGTTCTTCCACTCCACCTGATACTTGGCATCCTTGTATTTGCCGTCATGCGGCAGGTACTTCTCCAGCAGGCCAAGCTCGCGTATCAGCAGGCCACCAGTGGCGCAGTTGATGGTGGTGTCCTGTGTGCCAATGGCGATGCGGATGGTTTCGGCGCTGGCATTCAGGCCAGTGAGCGCCAGCGCGAGGCCGGCCACGGTTGCAACAAGGCGCATGGGTGTTTCCCCTCGAGTCGTTATAAGAGTTGGATCGTCTCCGCCGCCCGGCTTGGGTGGTGGGAAACGAGGGGCACAGCGGGAGGGCGTCCGGTGGTGCGCCGGATGGCAGGATGAATCAGCGCAGCAGGTACGGGATGTCGACTTTCACCGCCCCCGTGGGGCAGTCCTTTTCGCAGGGCATGCAGTACCAGCATTCGTCGAAGGCCATGTAGGCCTTCTGCGTGGCCGGGTTGATCGCCAGCAGGTCCATGGGGCAAACCTCCACGCAGACGGTGCAGCCTTTATCTGCGATGCACTTGTCTTCGTCGATGGTGACCGGGGCGCTGCTGCGAAAGAAGATTTCTTGCGGCTGGTAGGCCATTTCACGGAGTCCTCGGGGCCTGCGGCCCACGTTCTTCAAAGTGTTCACAGGACACAGGGTCGCCTAGGCTGCGTCGGCCTTTACCCGCAGCTGGTCGTAGGCGGTCTGCTCTTCTGCATCCAAAGCAATCAGGTAAGGCTCGACCGCTTTCTTGAAGCTGGTCATTTCACCGTTCTCGCCTTTTTTCAAATGGCAATGGCAGAACCACTCGCCATCGTTGCGCTCGGGGAAGTCCACTCGATGGTGGTACAGCCCCCAGCGGCTTTCCTCGCGGAACAGCGAGGCCCGCGCCGCCATCTCGGCGCAATCGCGAATCACCGAAACTTCCATCGCACGCATCAGTTCATGAGGGTTGCTGGCCTTCATCTGGTCCAGGTCACGTTCGATCTCGGCAAAGCGCTCAAGGCCGATTTCCATCTTCCTGGTCACCTTGGGCGGCTGCAGGTAATCGTTGACCATGCGCCTGAGCTTGTACTCGACCTGCGCCGGCGGCAGGCCATGCTGACGCTGCAGCGGGGCAAACACCCGCGCGCGCTCGCGCTCGACCTGTTCGGCATCGACCTCGGCGAATTCACGCCCGATCACGTAATGGGCAGCGTTCACACCGGCGAACCAGCCATAGGTGAAGGCCCCGAGCATGTAGTTGTGCGGCACCGCTGCCATATCGCCCGCGGCATACAGCCCTTTGACGCTGGTCTCGGCCTTTTCATTGACCCACACCCCCGACGCCGAATGCCCCGAGCAGAAACCGATCTCCGAGATATGCATCTCGACCATGTGCTGGCGATAATCGGTACCACGCCCGGCGTGGAACTGGCCACGACTGGGGCGCTCGTTGCTGTGCAAGATCTCTTCGATGTTCTGGATGGTTTCCTCGGCCAGGTGATCGAGCTTGAGGAACACCGGGCCATTGCCGCCTTCGAGCTCCTGGTGGAATTCCCACATCATCTGGCCGCTCCAGTAGTCGCACTCGATAAAGCGCTCACCCTTGCTGTTGGCGGTATACCCACCCAGTGGGCCGGTGACGTAGGCACAGGCCGGACCGTTGTAGTCCTTGATCAGCGGGTTGATCTGGAAGCACTCGAGGTTGGCCAGTTCGGCACCTGCATGGTAGGCCATGGCGTAGCCATCACCGGCGTTTGTCGGGTTCTCGTAGGTGCCCATCAAATAACCCGACGACGGCAAGCCCAGGCGCCCGGCCGCACCGCAGGCAAGGATCACCGCCTTGGCCCGCACCACCCGAAACTCTCCGCTACGGCAATCGAAACCCAGCACGCCAGCGGCCGCGCCTTCACCATCGAGCAGCACACGGGTGCAGACCATACGGTTGCTGATTTCGACCCGGGCACGCTTGAGCTGACGGTACAGCACCTTCTTGATGTCGTGGCCTTCGGGCATGGGCAACACGTAGGCGCCCATGTGGTGAACCTTTTTCACCGCGTAGTCGCCGGTCTCGTCCTTCTCGAACTTCACCCCCCAGCGGTCGAGTTGCTCGATGGTTTCAAAGCTGTGGGTAGCGTAGGCATGCACCGTGGCCTGGTTGACGATGCCGTCATTGGCCACGGTGATTTCCTTGGTGTACTGCTCGGGGGTGGCGTGGCCTGGGATGATCGCGTTGTTCAGGCCATCCATGCCCATGCTGATGGCACCGCTGCGCTTGACGTTGGCTTTGTCCAGCAGCAGCACGCGCAGGTTTTTGTCCTGCTCCTTGGCCTTGATCGCCGCCATCGGCCCGGCGGTACCGCCACCGATAACGATGATGTCGTAATCCTGGGTCTGGATGCTCATGCCTTGCTCCCCTTCTGGCGGTCGATGCGCAGGCGGTACTGGAAAGCATCGCCGCGGTAGTAAAGGTGTTCGAAGTCCAGTGGTGTACCGTCGGCGGCATGGGTCAGGCGCTCGATGCGCATGATCGGCGAGCCTTCTTCAACATCCAGGGCCTGGGTCAGGTCGCTGTCAGCCAGCACGGCATCGATGGCCAGGTCGGCGTGGCCGAGGGCAATGCCGCAGTCGTTTTCCAGAAGCAGGAAAATATCGCGGGTGACAAGGTCGGCCTTTTCCAGTTTTTCGCCGACGGCCTTGGGCAACCAGGTCAGCTCCAGCGACACCGGCTCGCGGTTGATCAGCCGCACCCGGCGGATCTCGGTGACCAGGCTGCCCTCCTCGACCTGCAGCCGCGCGGCTACCAATGCATTGGCTGGCACATGGCGGAAGCTGCGCAGGCGGTTGATCACCTCGTATCCCATTTGCGTCATCGACTCGCCCAACCCCTGCAGGGTGCTGACATTCTGGAATGCCTTGGGCTTGGCGACGAAGGTGCCCTTGCCGTGGATCTTGAAAATCAGCCCTTCCTTCTGCAGATCGCCCAGCGCCTGGCGCACGGTGATGCGGCTGACGTCGAAAGCCTTGCCCAGTTCGCTTTCCGAGGGCATGCGGCTATGCGATGGATAAGTGCCGTCGAGGATGCGCTCGCGCAGCAATTCCTTGAGCTGGGTGTAAAGCGGTACCGGGGACAGGGGGAGCAGTTCGGCCATAGGTCTCTTCGCTGATCGATTTACTTGTTATAACAAGTTGTGACCAGAGAATAGAGGGCATAATAACTTCCGTGGAAATATCGATATCGCATATGGATAGATGCGTTTGTGATTGCTGCTGTCGGCAGCTCTCGGCGAAAGGTAAAAACGGCTACAGATCAAGGCGATGGACGCCATCGGATCAGATGGGTATCATGCGTGCGCGTTGCACTCGTAGCTCAGCTGGATAGAGTACTGCCCTCCGAAGGCAGGGGTCGTGGGTTCGAATCCCGCCGAGTGCGCCATATCAAAAAGCCCTGGGCCTGTGCCCGGGGCTTTTTCGTTTGTGCGACATGTCGCGTTTCTGGCACTCCCGTGCCATGGGTCATTGGTGTTAGCGTGGGCGTCTTCCCGTTTCCCAACGGGTGACCCACAACAATGATTGGCGAAGGAATGCGCACAACCATGCACCTGAAAAAACTTACCGCCACCACCCTGCTGCTGGCCAGCATCGGCCTGTTCACCCAACCGGCACAGGCCAACCTTACCCAGCAGCAGTCCGCGGCCATCGTCAAAGCCTTCGACGGCAGCGACCCAAGCGACTTCAAGCAGTTCCTCGGCAAGCTCAAAGGCAGCGACCTGGCCAAGGCCGACAACCTCGAGGCAACGCTCGATGCCTACCTGGCCGGCAAGCCACTGGCCGCCGAGCAGCAGAACGAAATCAACCGCCTGCTCGGCCTGTACACCCGCATCAAGTACGGCAAGGCCGCCAGCGAAACCCTGCGTGAACTGGTGGCCATCCCCACCTTCAACGTCGAAGGCACACCTCAGCACGAAAATCCCGAATTTCTCAGGATCGCTGACAAGATCAAGGCCCTTGCCGAGAGCTTCGGCCTGGCATTCCGCAACATCGACAATCGGGTATACGAGATTTCGCTGGGCAGCGGCAAGGAAGTGGTCGGCATCCATGCCCACGCCGACGTGGTGCCGGTCAACCCGGACAACTGGAAACTGGCCGATGGCACGCGCCTGGACCCGTTCAAGGTTACCTTGGTCGGCGACCGCATGTACGGCCGTGGCACCGAAGACGACAAGAACGGCATTGTCGTGGCGATGTATGCACTGAAAGTGGCCAAGGACGAGAACCTGCCTCTGGCTCGTCAGTTCAAGCTGCTGATCGACACCACTGAAGAAACCAGCGGTGATGCCATCCCCTACTACTTCGAGCGCAACCCCACGCCCGACTACAACCTGGCCCTCGATGGCGGCTACCCGGTGGTCATCGCCGAGAAAGGCTACGGCACGATCATGGCCAGCTTCAGCAAGCGCCAGGCCAGTGGCAAGGGTGCCGAGATCGTCAACCTGACCGGCGGCCTGGCCACCAACCAGATCCCGACCACCTCGGTCGCGACCCTGGTCACCGACAACCCGGCGAAGCTGGCCAGCCAGCTGGAAAAAGCCGGCGCCGATTACGTGAAGCGCAATGGCGGCGACTTCAGCATCGCTGCCAAGGCCGATGGCAAGCAGGTATTGCTCACCGTGACCGGCGTTTCCGCCCACTCTTCGGAGCCGGAGTCCGGGGTCAACCCGGTGGCGCGCATGCTTGGTTTCATCAACGGCCTGGGCAAGGATGTACCACTCAAGCACAACCACTTCACCGATGCCGCCCGCTATGCCGACGACAACTGGGGCCTGGACTACCTGGGCAACAAGCTCGGCGTGGCCTTCAAGGATTCGTTCATGGGCCCGCTTACCGCCTCGCTGACCTTTGTCGGGGTGGATGAAAAAGGCCTGAAACTGGCGGTGAACCTGCGCATTCCGAAAGGCAAGCCAATTGCCACGATCAAGGACGAGCTGGCTGACAAACTGGGCAAATGGACCCGGCAGAGCCATACCTCGGTGGCCTTCGACTACAGCCTGGACGAGCCGATGTACCGCAACCCCGAGGGCGAATGGGTCAAGGCCTTGCTTGACGTGGCTACCGAGAACCTGGGCATGAAGCACGAGTTTGGTACCTCGGCGGGCGCCACCTCGGTACATGACCTGCCTAACGGCGTGCAGTTCGGCCTGGCCATGCCGGATGTGAAGTACACCGGGCACAACGACAACGAGTTCAAGACCGTGGAACAGTTCATGCTGGACTTGCAGGTGGTGAGCGAGATGGTGGCGCGGATCGGGCAGATGCCGAAGCTCTGATTGACTGTTACCGGCCTCTTCGCGGGCACGCCCGCTCCCGGAGGAATTACGCAACGATCGAAGTAAGTGCGATACCTGTGGGAGCGGGCATGCCCGCGAAGAGGCCGGTACAGGCGATCACCAATGACGTTTTTCAATCGACTCGATGCCGTTTCCTGCATTGCCGTGCAGAGCGCCGTGCCGGATGCTTTATTTACTCCGAGACATCGCTTTTTCCCCAGCAGAGGCCCGTATGAAGACCGTCGAACAACTCCTCAAGACCAAGTCCCAGCACCAGACCGTATACACCATCGGCCCGGATGACTCGGTACTCGACGCCCTGAAGCTGCTGGCGGAGAAAAACGTCGGTGCGCTACCGGTGGTCGAGGCCAACCAGGTGGTGGGTATCGTCAGTGAACGGGACTATGCGCGCAAGCTGGTGCTCAAAGGCCGCTCGTCTGCCGCTACCCCCGTGCGCGAGATCATGAGTGCTCCGGTGGTCACCGTGGAACCGAAGCAGAACCTCGAGTACTGCATGAACCTGATGACCAACCGCCACCTGCGCCACCTGCCGGTGGTCAGCAATGGCGAGCTGCTGGGCCTGCTGTCGATCGGTGACCTGGTAAAGGAAACCATCGCTGAACAAGCAAACCTGATTCTGAAACTGGAGCAATACATCCGCGGTGAATGAAGCGCCTCAATGGTAGGCGCGCTCCAGTTCGTCCAGCTGATGGTCGAAGCTGCGCAGGCGCGCCGACCAGGTGTACACCAGCACTTCCAGGTCCCGGTTGAGTACGGCGGTGTTGCCATGGCCGCTACGGGTTGGCTCGCCCAAATCCAATTGGTAGCGTTCACGGGCCATGGCCTGGGCCACGCTGGACAGGTCACGGGCATTGGCCAGCCAGTGGTGATGGTGGTCGTGAACTTCGCGGTCGAGCAAGCGGCACTGGCGTTTCAGGGCATCCAGGCTCTGCTCCAGCGGGGTGCCCTTGAGCTCGCCCATGACCTCTTCGAAGGTGCGCCCCGAATGCCAGTAGCTGCCCCAGAAGTAGCGGTCGAACACCGTCTCGACGCGGCGCAGCGCGACCTTGGTGTTCCAGATGGTCAGCAATGTTCGCCCCTGCACCACCTCGCGCTTGTTCAGGTGCAGTTGCTGCCAGGCGATCCAGGCCAGCGCGACCAGTGCAACCGCCACAGTGACAGCGGCAGCGGCGTACAGGAAGTGCACTGCCTGGTTCATCTGTTGCGTTTGCCTGATGCCGTAGAAATAACTGGCCGTCAAGGTGCCCAGGATCGTCACGGAGCACCAGAAACCTGGTGCGTAGGGATCTTTCATCGCGCTATCCCCTTGTTGTTTTCCTGAGCATAGCAACGGCCAATCACTCGTCAGGCACCACTCGGCGCTTTATTTTTTACGCAGGTGCAGCGCCTCGTTCAGTTGGTCGATCATTGGAATCCAGTCGTCATCAGCGATGTACTTCTCTTTCAGGAAAGCGCGCTGGGAATCGTTCCAGAAAGGTGCATCAACCAGCTTTACATCATCGTCGAGCGGCGAATGGGTGCTGATGAAACGGTCGATTTCGACCGGATCGTCAGACAGCCCCAGCTGTTTGAAAATCTCGGACAAAGGATGAATCGGCTTTTCCATGGTTCCTCCTCGTCGCCAGACCGGTCGTCGACGATGCCGGCCCGGCATGGGTTGAGAGCATCAGCTGAGCTCACACACTTCGGCGCGCGGCACCAGCTTCAGATATTGCTCCATGCTCATGTGAATCAGATGATCATGATCACCTGCCTCCAGATAGACATCGCCTTGGCGGGTAAGACTCGAATCAAGCAGCATCTTTATCTGGTAGGCATCGCCGAGCGCCGGCACGGCACCGCGCTCGCAGTCACCGAACAGGCTCGGCAGGCCGCTTTCACGGGTCAGTTGCCAGGCCCCGGACATGCGCACCTTGGTCATGTCCAGATGCCGGTTGGCCGGTAGCACGGCCATGATGTAGTTGCCATGACGGTCATCGAGCATCACCGACTTGGCGACCCGCTCGGCGGGTACGCCGGCCGTACGGGCCGACTCCAGGCTGGTGGCTGAATGGGGATGGGGAATGATGTCGTAATCGCAGTTGGCCTTGTCCAGGCGATCCTGCAGGGTCTTTGCCATACGCATGATGCACCTCCGGTTTCGCCCCCCAATTTCCAATTTTAGGCCGGGTACCAGCAGGCAGGGCTAAACTTGTGCAATAGAGGCAAACGAGGTGACGACAGGTGATCACCCGCTGCTGGCGCTGGCTGTTGCTGCTGTTGCTGCTTGGTATCACGCCAGGTGGTCAGGGAGCGCCCGGCTCAGTCTGGGTGCTGGGCATCGATGACGCCATCGGCCCGGCGAGCGCTGACTACCTGGTGCGCAGCCTCGACCAGGCCAAAGCGCAGGGCGCGCAGCTGGTGGTAGTCCGCATGGACACTCCAGGCGGCCTCGACAGCGCCATGCGCCAGATGATCAAGGCGATTCTCGCCAGCCCCGTGCCAGTCGCAACTTTCGTCGCCCCCAGTGGGGCCCGCGCCGCCAGCGCCGGTACTTATATTCTCTATGCCAGCCATGTCGCGGCCATGGCGCCCGGTACCAACCTAGGTGCCGCCACGCCCGTGCAGATCGGCGCCCCACCAGGCACCCCCAAGGACGACAAGGCCAAAGGCAGTGGTGACCAAACCCTCGCGCGCAAGCAGGTCAACGATGCGGCGGCCTACATTCGTGGCCTCGCGCAGCTGCGTGGACGAAATGCCGACTGGGCGGAGAAGGCCGTGCGCGAGGCGGTCAGCCTCTCCGCCAGCGAGGCATTGCGGCTCGACGTTATCGACCTGGTGGCCGATGACCTGCCCGACCTGCTACGCAAACTCGATGGCAAGAATCTCACTGTCGCTGGCCAGCCCTTGCAACTGCAGACGGCCGGCGCCAGCCTGGTCGAACATCTACCGGACTGGCGCACACGGGTACTGGCGGTCATCACCAACCCCAGCGTGGCGCTGATCCTGATCATGATCGGCGTGTACGGCCTGCTGTTCGAATTCATGAACCCCGGCTCTACGGTGGGCGGCGTGGTCGGCGGCATCTGCCTGCTGCTGGCGCTGTATGCCCTGCAACTACTGCCGGTGAGCTTCGCCGGGGTGGCGCTGATATTGCTCGGTATCGCCTTCATGATCGCCGAAGCGTTCCTGCCCAGTTTCGGTGTGGTCGGCTTTGGCGGCATCGTCGCCTTTGTGGTCGGTGCGCTGATCCTGATCGACACTGATGCGCCTGGTTTCGGCATCCCGCTGGCTCTGATCGGCACACTGGCGGTGCTATCGGCGCTGCTGATCGGTGGTGTGCTGAGCATGGCCCTCAAGGCCCGGCGACGGGCGCTGGTCAGCGGTGACGCCGGCCTGGTCGGGAGCCTGGTCACCGTCACCCAAGTAATGGCGGGCAACCCGTTCTGTGGCTTTGTGCTGGCCCAGGGCGAGCAATGGCAGGCGCAGTGTGCAACGCCACTGCAAGCGGGCCAGAACGTGCGGGTGACCGCGCGCCATGGCGTCATGCTGGAAGTGAGCGCCGCCGCGCCCGCGGCGCAAGGAGAATGACCATGTTCATGCAATTGGGCTTCGGCGCGGTGCTGATCGTGCTGATGATGCTGTTGCTGTCGGCGTTCCGCATCCTGCGTGAATACGAGCGCGGCGTGGTGTTCCAACTGGGGCGCTTCTGGCAGGTGAAGGGACCGGGGCTGATCCTGTTGATCCCGGTGATCCAGCAAATGGTGCGGGTCGACCTGCGCACCGTGGTGCTGGACGTACCACCGCAGGATGTGATTACCCGCGACAACGTCTCGGTCAAGGTCAATGCCGTGCTGTACTTTCGCGTGCTCGACCCGCAGAAGGCGATCATCCAGGTCGAGGATTTCCTCGTGGCGACCAGCCAGCTGGCCCAGACCACACTGCGCGCGGTGCTCGGCAAGCACGAACTGGATGAACTGTTGGCCGAACGCGAGCAGCTGAACTCGGACATTCGCCAGGTGCTGGATGCACAGACCGATGCCTGGGGTATCAAGGTGGCCAACGTCGAGATCAAGCACGTCGACCTCAACGAATCGATGGTGCGTGCCATCGCCCGCCAGGCAGAGGCTGAGCGTGAACGGCGAGCCAAGGTGATCCATGCCGAGGGTGAGTTACAGGCGTCGGAGAAGCTTATGCAGGCAGCGCAGATGCTGAGCAAGGAGCCGGGAGCGATGCAGTTGCGTTACATGCAGACGTTGGGGACGATTGCCGGGGACAAGAGCTCGACTATCGTCTTTCCGCTGCCGGTGGATTTGCTCAAGGGGTTGGTGGACAAGCAGAAATAGGGCAGGCCGCTACGCAATCCCTGCAGGAGCGGCCTTGTATCGCGATGGGCTGCAAAGCAGCCCTTGGGCCTATCAGACAGGCGCGCGGCGCAGGGTGGCCAGGAAGGTGGCCGCACCAATGAACAACCCGGCGAACGTCCGGTTCAAACGCTTCTGCTGCTTGGGCGTACGCAGCAAGCGCAACACCCGCGCAGCCAACCCGGTATACCCCGCCATCACCAGCATATCCACGGTGACCATGGTCACGGTGATCGCCACATACTGCGGCAGCAGCGGTTCATGCGGGTTGATGAACTGCGGCAGCACCGCCAGCATGAACACCAGTGCCTTGGGGTTGCTGACGTTGACCAGGAAGCCACGGAACACCAGGCTCAGCGGTTTACCGATCGGGCGCACGGCGGATTCATCACTCATGTCCATCGGCAAGGCTCGCCATTGCTTGTAGGCCAGGTAGACAAGATAGGCGACGCCGAACCATTTGATGATCTGGAAGGCCGTGGCCGAGGCGGCCAGGATGGCGCCGACGCCGGCGGCAATGATGGCGATCTGCACGATCAGGCCCAGTTGCAGGCCCAGGGCGTTCCAGTAACCACGCCAGAAGCCGTATTGCAGGCCGCTGGACATCGAGGCAATCGCCCCGGCACCGGGTGAAAGGCTGATCACCCAACAGGCGGCAAAGAAGCCCAACCACACTTCCATCGACATCACACACCTCGCTCGAACATATGTTGCAAAACGTTAAGCTAAGGTGTTGGTGAAAAAATAACCAGTAAATTTTGCAGGTTTTGTTCTGCCTGTACCCGCGGAGAGGCCGTTGCAAATTCAGTCAACCTCGACAGGCGACTCTTTGTGCATGGACTGCACCTCAGCCCCGCGCCAGCGCCGTACCGACTTCTGGAAGAACTGGCTATTGGGCACCTGCACCAGCGCCCCGCCCGCCTCGGGCATTTCCATCAGTGTGGTGAACAGCAGGTTGATGGCAATCACCCGGCCCTTGACGCCCGGCTTGTCCAGGGTGTCGACCAGTTCGACCACGTCACCGATACGAAACGGCCCTACGGTGAAGATCAGCACGGCGCACAGCAGGTTGGACAGCACGCTCCACATGGCGAAGAAGGCCACCGCCGCCACCGCGACGAAGCCGGACAGTGCTGTCCACAGCACAGTCGCCGACACACCCAGGCGCTCCAGCACGAACAGCAACGCGCTGCCCATGATCAGCCAGCGCAGGCTGCCACGCACCGGTACCAGCAGCTCCGGCGGCAACGGGTAACGCTGGCTCAGGCGACTCAGACCGCGTGCAACGATGCGCTGCAGGACGAAGGCCGCTACCAGGATCAACAGGATCTGCAAGCCCAACCAGAAAGTGTCCATCCATTGCCCTGGCAGCAGCGAACGCAGTTCCTCCATCAGGACAGCGCCTCAAGCTCGGCCTGCATGCTTTCGAGGGTTTCCAGGGCTTCCATCCAGGCCTCTTCCAGTTCACCTTCGCGCTGCTTCAGCTTGGTCTGGCGCGCCAGCAGGTCACGCAACTCGTCCTTTCGCGACGCGTCGTAGAGGCCACCATCACCCAATGCGGTCTCGATCTCGGCCAGTTGCGCGTGCACCTGGTTAAGCTCGGCTTCAAGTTTGTCGGCGGCCTTCTTGTGCGGGGCCAGTTGCTGGCGCAAGGCCGCGGCAGCCTGGCGCTGGGCTTTCTTGTCGGTCTTGTCCGGGTTGACCGGGGCTGTACTCGCCGGCGCGCTGCGCTGGCGGTACTCGACCAGCCAGCGGCTGTAGTCGTCCAGGTCACCATCGAAGATGTCGACCTTGCCGTCAGCCACCAACAGGAAGTCGTCGGTAGTGCTCTTGAGCAGGTGACGGTCGTGCGATACCACCACCACGGCACCGGCAAACTCCTGCAGGGCCATGGTCAGCGCCAGGCGCATTTCCAGGTCGAGGTGGTTGGTCGGTTCGTCGAGCAGCAGCAGGTTCGGGCGCTCCCAGGCGATCAAGGCCAGCGCCAGGCGAGCCTTCTCACCACCGGAGAAGTTCACCACCGGCTCGTCGACGCGGTCGCCATGGAAGTCGAAACCGCCCAGGAAGTCGCGCAGGGTCTGCTCACGCTCGGTGGGGGCAATGCGCTGCAGGTGCAACAGCGGGCTGGCCTTGTCATCCAGCGAATCCAGCTGGTGCTGGGCGAAGTAGCCCACGGCCAGGTTCTCACCCCGCACCAGGCGGCCCGACAATGGCTCGAGCTCGCCAGCGAGGTTCTTGATCAGGGTCGACTTGCCAGCGCCGTTGGGGCCGAGCAGGCCAATGCGTGCACCGGGGGTGAGCTGCAGCTTGACCTTGTCGAGGATCGCCTTGTTACCGTAGCCCAGGCGGCCTTCGGACAGGCTGAGCAGCGGGCTGGAGATTTTCTGCGACTCGCGGAAAACGAAGTCGAACGGCGAATCGACATGCGCCGCCGACAGCTCTTCCATGCGCTCCAGGGCCTTGATCCGGCTCTGTGCCTGGCGGGCCTTGGTGGCCTGGGCCTTGAAGCGGGCAATGTACTTTTCCATGTGCGCACGCTGGGCCTGCTGTTTCTCGTAGGCCTGCTGCTGTTGCGCCAGGCGCTCGGCCCGGGTGCGCTCGAAGGCGGTGTAGCCGCCTTTGTACAGGTTCAGCTTGCGCTGCTCGACATGGAGCACATGGTCGACCACGGCATCGAGGAAGTCGCGGTCGTGGGAGATCAGCAACAACGTGCCGGGGTAGCCCTTGAGCCAGTCCTCCAGCCACAGGATAGCGTCCAGGTCCAGGTGGTTGGTGGGCTCGTCGAGCAGCAGCAGGTCGGACGGGCACATCAGGGCCTGGGCCAGGTTCAGGCGCATCCGCCAGCCACCGGAGAAGTCGCCGACGCGGCGGTCCATCTGTTCGTTGGTGAAACCAAGGCCGGCCAGCAACTTGCGGGCGCGGGCGTCGGCGGTATAGCCGTCGGCGCTATCCAGCTCAATGTGCAGGCGTGCCAGGGCGGTACCATCATGGGCCTGCTCGGCCGCGGCCAGCTCGGACTGGACCTTGCGCAGGCGCACATCACCGTCGAGCACATAGTCCACGGCCAGGCGGTCGAGGGTATCGACCTCCTGGCGCATGTGGGCGATGCGCCAGTCACCGGGCAGCTGGCAGTCGCCGGCATCGGGCGACAGCTCACCGCGCAGCAAGGCGAACAGGCTGGATTTCCCGGCGCCGTTGGCGCCGATCAGGCCGGCCTTGTGACCGGTGTGCAGGGTCATCTCGGCGCCTTCTAGCAAGCGCTGCGGACCACGCTGTAAAGTGAGGTTGGATAGTCTGATCATGATGGTCGCGGAGTCTACCAGCTTCCTCGGCCCATAGCGCGAGTGGAACCATGCACACCGACCTGTGGAATCACGCCCTGGCCCTGTACGCCAGGCCCGGCGTAGAAGCCGCCTGCCTAGAACTGCAGGCGCTGGGTGGCGATGTCTGTCTGCTGCTGTGCGCAACCTGGCTGCAGGTGCGTGGCGTGGCCGTGCGAAAGGAACGCGTGACAGTATTGCGCGAGATTACCGAGCCCTGGCAGCGCGACGTGATCAAGCCATTGCGCTGCTTGCGCCAACAGTGGCAAGCAGCAGCGCAAAGTGATGCGCAGCTGGCGGTGTTGCGTGAGCAGGTGAAGGTATTGGAATTACAGGCCGAGAAGGCCTTGCTGGAGCGCCTGCAGGAGCGTTCGCGACAGTGGCCGGTTGGCGCCCATGAGCCCACGGATGGCTGGCTGGCCCGGCTGGCGCCGGACCAGGCCCGCCACCACGACGCGCTGGTTGAGTTGCGCGTCGCGGCGGCAGCGCTTCAGGACGCCGAAGACGGTGCCTGAACCGGGTTGCTGGCAGATGCCGATGGCGCTACCGAAGCTGCCGGCGTGGCCGAGTTGGTCGCAGCGGCTGGAGTGCTGGCGGCTGGCGTAGCTGGTTTGGCTTCGGCTGGCTTGCTGGCAACAGGCTTGGCAGTTGCTGGTTTGGCAGCCGTACGTGCTGGGGCCTTGGCAGCAGCGGGTTTCGCGGCCGGCTTGGCGGCAGCGGGCTTGGCTGCAGGCTTGGCAGCGGCAGTGGCCTTGGCGGCTGGCTTGGCTGCAGGTTTGGCAGCAGCACTGGCCTTGGCGGCTGGCTTGGCTGCAGGTTTGGCAGCAGCACTGGCCTTGGCGGCTGGCTTGGCCGCAGGTTTGGCAGCAGCACTGGCCTTGGCGGCTGGCTTGGCTGCAGGTTTGGCAGCGGCAGTGGCCCTGGCGGCTGGCTTGGCTGCAGGTTTCGCTGCAGCAGCCTTGGTGACGGGTTTGGCGGCTGCCGGTTTGGAGGTCTTGGCAGCACGCTGGTCAAGGGCCTTGGCTGCAGCTTCGCGAACCTTGCCTACACCTTGGGCCAGCTTGAGGCTGTCCTGCGCATCGCGCTTGAGTTGCTGAATATAAGAACGAGTCTGGGTTTGACGTTCCTTGAGGGAATCGAGCAGTTCTTCAAGTTCGCCAATGGCTTTTTGCGCCTTGGTCTGCGCCTTGGCTTTACCTGCCTTGGCCGCGTCTTGCAGTTTCAGGCGACCGTTGTGCAGTTTTTCCTGGGCCTTGCCACGCTGCTTTTCCAACTTGGCCAGCAGTTTTTCCGCATCAGCCAGCGCTTGCGAGCAGGCATCTTCCAAGTGTTCGAGCAAGCTGCCCGAAAGTTGCTGGAGCAGGTGTAACGGCGTGCTTACTGGCTTCTTTTTAGCCGACATGGTTTACCTCCTGGCTGACGAGATTGCGGCTCATACTATGCTTCTGCTGCTACCGCCGCTAGGGCATGTTGACAGTATTGTTTACGCCGCGTTGCATGCCTGGGCAAAGTTGTTATCTTGCAGCTCCGAGCAAGTGTAGTTGCTGAATAAATCATTGCTGATATTTGGCAATTATCTGTATTGCACATCCGTCTGTAGGAGCGGCCTTGTGTCGCGATGGGCTGCGGAGCAGCCCCTGGGTTTCAGCACCACCGCAGATATTGCCGGGGCTGCTTCGCAGCCCTGTCGCGACAAAAGGCCGCTCCTACAAGGACAGCGAGCACACAATACAAAACTGAACACTGGCATACTTCCCCGCTCATTGGCGCAGGAACTGACCATGCCTCGATATCTTGTTTTAGGTTTATGCCTGCTGGCACCCATCGCCCTGGCCGACAGCGAAGAACATGACCTCGCCTACAGCATCGGCGCCAGCCTGGGTGAGCGGCTGCGCCAGGATATGCCGGGCCTGCAGCTGGATGCGCTGGTAGAAGGCCTGCGCCAGTCCTACCAGGGGCAACCGCTGAAACTCGAAAAGGCACGCATGCAGGCCTTGCTCCAGCAACAGGAAGCGCAGGAAGGCGATGCCGCCATCCAGAAACTTCAAGCTGCCGAAACACGCTTCATGGCCAACGAGCGTGGTCGCCATGGCGTACATGAACTACCGGAGGGCGTGCTCTACAGCGAACTGCAAGCAGGTATGGGCGCGCAGCCCAAAGCCGGTGGCAAGGTGCAGGTGCGCTACGTGGGCAGGCTGCCAGACGGTTCGGTGTTCGACCAGAACCAGACGCCCCAGTGGTTCAGCCTGGACTCGGTAATCAAGGGGTGGCAGGTGGCCTTGCCAAAGATGCGCACCGGCGCCAAATGGCGCCTGGTGATTCCCTCAGCGCAAGCTTATGGCGCCGAGGGCGCGGGCGACCTTATAGAACCTTATACACCCTTGGTGTTCGAGATCGAACTGCTGGCGGTTGGCGACTGACGCCAACCCTCAGGCCTGGACCGCGCCTTCTTCCTTGTGCGCGTTGTGCAACACTTCGATCAGGCAGTCTTCCAGTTCGAAGCGCTCGTGCAGCAGGCCACCCAGCTTGCCCAGCTTTTCGGCAAAGCGTTCGGTGTCCTTGCACTCACCCTTGGCGCAATGGTCATTGAAGGCCAGTGCGATCTGCGTACTGTCGTTGATCCGTGGGTTGATCTCTTCCGCCAGCTTCAGCGCCTTCTGGTCGCCGAAGGCCTTGGCCTCACTGACCAACTGCTCGCAGACTTCGAAATGCCACGCCGAAACGTAGTCCACAAGGAGCGCGCAAAACTCCCCGTTCGTGTCCTTGTCGGCGAAGGCCGGCCTGGCATCGCGCAGTGCGCGGAAAGCCTGCACCAGTTCCTGGCGCTCCTCCAGCCAGCGGTCGATCAGTTTGTGAACCCCACCCCAGCGTTCCTGAGCGTTCTGACAACTATCGAGCATGGCGATCTCTTCCCTTCTGGGTAGATGCCGCTGCACCTCGCACCACGACCGTGCAGCACAAAGGTGACATCAGCAGGCGGCATCGAGCAGTTGTGTTTTCGGTATGCGTGCTGGGAGATTATTCCCGCGCGTGCTGCCCTTCAAGGTACGCAGCGGACAAAGTTCATACAAGTGTTTAATACCCTGTTACACGGCCATTGGTCGTGCCAATGGTGCAACCTTGCGCCAGGTCATGTTCTCGCCAGTGTGCGGAAACGATACGCCAGCAGGCAACTCAAGGGCAGTACCGCCAGCAGCAGGAAGGCCAGCAGGCTCCACTCGGGCAGGGTCAGGTCGAGAAAGCTCCAGGTCAGCGAGTTGCAATCCGGCCCACCGAACAACAATTGCCGAGCCGCCTCGCCCCAGGATTGCTCGAACAGCCGCCCGAGCGGCACAGGGCAGACAGAGATGGCCCCGTCATCCCCTTGTAACCAGACATGTCGCGCTGCCAGCAACGCCCCAGCCAGGGAACACCCCAGCGTTGCCCGCGCGTAACAGCGAATGCCCGCCGTACCCGGTGCGTGCAGCACCGCCGCCAGGCACACCAGCGCGTATACGCCAAGCAGCAGCCGCTGGCTGAAACACAACGGGCAGGGCACCAGGCCCAGTACGCTTTCCAGGTGAAAGGACGCGGCCAGTACCGCCAATGCAGCAAGGCAGGCAGGTAGGAAAAAGGTGCGTAAACGGGCCGGCAACATGGGCGGTGAAGGTCCCGGGATAATGAAGTGGCTTGAAACGGTAGAGGAAAGACGCGCTTTGTTTCAAGGCGCGACAGCAACGACAAGTCGCTGAATCGCGAAGGAAATTTCCAATCATGAAGTAGGAAATATCTGAAGAAATGGACTGCAGATCTAACTTACATCGAAAGAAAAGTTACCCGCCCCCGGGGCCCGCACCTTTGCGCGGCCCCCAGGGTAGGTCAGGCGCGTACGCCTTCGGGCAAAGGCAGGGCTAGCAGGCGCTCGTCCAACAGGCCGAGGCCCTCCTGGAACAGCTGGTTGCTGCGCTCTGTTTCGCCAAGGCCGGCGAGCAGGCGCGCCAGCTCGGCACAGGCCTCGGGGTTGCGCTCCATGCGCAGGCTGCTTTCCAGGTAGTCGCGCGCTTTGCCCCACAGGCGGTTCTGCAGGCTCAGACGGCCCAGGGTAAGCAGCAGGCTGGCGTCTTGCGGGTGGGCCTTGAGCCAACCTTCGGCAGTTTGCAGCTGGCGCGCAGGGTCATCGCCGCGCACCAGGCCATACAGGCGGGCCAAGTGGCTTTCGTATTCACGCTTCAGGGCAGTGCGTAGCACTTGTTCGGCTTCGCTCTGGGCGCCCACCTGGCGCAATTGCTCGGCATAGGCCAGCACCAGCTGTGGCTCCTGGCGCTGGGCTGCGGTCAGTTGCTGCCAGGCGCGCTCCAGGGCCTGACGGGCACCTTGCGCGTCCTCGCCACGGGTGGTGGCCAGGCTCAGGTTCTGGCCCCAGGCACGTTGCTCCAGGGCAGCCAGCTCGGCGGCAGGCAGCACCTTGCCCTTGCGCAGGTCGGGCAGCAGGCGAATCAGTGCCGACCAGTCGCCGCGCTCCAGGTACAGGCGCTGCAGCAGGCGCAGCACCTGACCGTTGTGCGGGTGGCGCTCCTGCATGGCCAGCAGGGTTTCCAGGGCGCCGTCGCTTTCGCCACGGTCCATCTGCAACTGTGCATGAGTAAGGGCGATAGCCAGTTCCGCTTGCGGCTGGCGCTCCAGGGCACGTTCAAGCAGGTTGTCGCTGTCCTCGGTTCGGCCTTGCTCGTTGGCAGCACGCGCGGCACCGAGGTAATACAGCAACGGCTGGCGCTCGGCCTCGGCGGCACGATGCAGATGCCGCTGGGCACTGGCCCAACGGCCCTCGGCGAGGTCCAGTTGGCCCTGCTCGATGGCCAGACGAACGCGCCGGCTGCGATTACGCCGGGACCACGGGTTGACCACGCCGCTGGAGGTCAGCACCAGGCCGACCAGATAGCGCACCAGCCACAGCAGCAACACCACAGCCAGCAAGCCGGCCAGTGCCGCCCACAGCCCCGACTGGTAGCGGAAGCTGCCATACGAGATCAGCACGTAGCCGCTGTGCTTGGCGACCGCGATACCCAGCGCCGCGGCGACCACGATCGCCAGCACGGCCAGCAGGTAGACACGCTTCATGGCTTGCCCCCTTCAGCCTCGGCCGGCAGGTGGCGGCGCTGTATATAGGCCTGCACTGCGGCCAGGCTTTCACTGAGGTCAGGGGTTACCACCGACACCGGCTGCTCGGCCAGGGCATTGAGGCTGTCAAGCATGGCCTTGCTTTGCGGGTTGTCGGCGTTGAAGTTGGCCAGCAGCACGCTGCGAGCGTCGTCCAGCGCCTGGGTGTAGACCTTGCTATCGCCATTGAGCGCTGCCCACTGGGCCTGCTCGATGGTCAGGCTCAGGGCCAGGCGCAGCTGGTTCAGTTGCTGCCCGGCCAGCAGCGGGCGCACATTGTCATCGGCGTTGAAGTCGATCTGGAAGTACTTGGAGATCTCGGCCCACCACTGGGACAGGCGACTGGCGCCATCACCATCGGCGGTTAGCGCGCCCAGGGCATCGGCATTGGTGTCGAACTCCGGCGACTGGGCGCTGAGTTGCTGCACCAGCTCGCGCTGAGCCGCCAGTTTCAGGAACAGGCCGGTACGGTCCGGTTGCTGGGTGCTGTTGAGCGTGGCCAGGCTGCGCGCCAGTTGCTCACGGGCGGCGAAAGCACCCGGATCGCTCTGCTCGCGCAGGATCTCGTCGGCACCCTCTACCAAGGCCTTGGCACTGGTGATGTCCTGCAGCGCCGACAGGCGCAGGGTGGCGAGGCGCAGCAGGTGCTCGGCCTCGGCCAGGCGCCATTCCTTGCGGCTTTCGCCCAGAATGGTTTCCAACCGCTGGCTGAGGCGTTGCTGATCGCCTTGCAGTTGTGCCACCAGGCGGCGGCGGTCCTCCAGCTCGCTGGCCGCCGGCAGGCTGGCCAGTTGCGCGCTGATCTGCTGTTCACGCTGCTGCAGGGCCTCGGCGCGCTGGTTGAGCGCCTCGATGTGCTGGCCCTGGTTGAATTCGCTGCCTTGCAGTTGACGTACCTGCCAGACACCCCAGCCACCTACCGCTACCCCGGCCGCGCCCAACAGCAGGGCCAGCGTTGCCAGACCACTGCCGGAGCGCTTGGCAGGTGGGGCGGTGACGGGTTCCGCCGGCGCCTGTGCCGACGGCTGATCGTTATTGGACAAGACAGTCTCGCTCACGTATCCATCCTTTGCATGGGGGCGCATCGCGTTCAGCTTAGCGCCTTAAGAGGCAGGTGCAGCGCTGCGCTGCACGGCTGCCAGCAAGGCCGTGGCACTGGCGCCACGGCAATCCACAACCTGTTGGGCTCCGGCGGCCCTTGCCTGATCGGCAACCCGAGGGCTGGGCACGAACAGCGGCAGACGCGCGAGCTGCGGCCAATCGGCGCCGGCCATCTGCTGCAAGTGTTCAAAACCCTGCCCACTGCTGACCACCAGGCCATTGAGGCGTTCCGCTTCGATGCGGCGCATCAGGGTGCCCACCGGGTAAGCCGGCAGGCAGCGACGATACAGTTCCAGATAATCGACACTAGCACCTTGCTCTGCAAGACGCTCTGCCAGCAGTTCGCGACCTCCCACACCACGAACGATCAAGATCCGTGGTGCCGGCACGGCAACTGCCTGGCGCAGGGCCGGCAGCGCCAGCAACGCTTCGCTGTCATCGCCACGTGGGGGGAAGCTCACCGCCAGGCCCGCACCTTGCAGCACGGCGGCGGTCGCTTCACCCACGGTGAACCAGCCTTGCACCGGGGGCTGCAGGCCGGCATCGGCCAGTTGCTCAAGCATCAACCGGGCTGCCGGCTTGCTGACCACGATGATCGCCTGGAAGCCCTGCAGGCCTTCCAGCAACAGGCGTTGCTGGTTATTCACAACGACGGGCTCGATAGCCAGCAGCGGCAGGCAGCTGCTGGCTATCCCCTCCGCTGCCAGGCTTTGCGCCAGTGCCGCACAGTCCTCGGCAGGCCGGGTCAGCAACAGGCGCCACGAACTCACGGGTGGCCGGCCTCGCCGTAGACTTCCTTGAGGATGGCCTCGGCGCCCTGCCCCAGCAGGTCCTCGGCCACCTGCACGCCCAGGGTTTCGGCGGCAGTACGTGGTGCGCGGGCATCGGCCACCAACAGGGTACCGCCGCTGGGTTGGCCTACCAGGCCACGCAGCCACAGCTGGTCACCTTCAAGCACCGCATAGCAGGCAATCGGTACCTGGCAGCCACCATTCAGGCGCTTGTTCAGGGCACGCTCGGCCACCACCCGGTCGGCAGTATCGGCATGGTGCAGCGGCGCCAGCAGTGCATGGATTTCGTGGTCGGCACTGCGACATTCGATACCCACCGCACCCTGGCCGCCTGCCGGCAGGCTGTCATCGACGCCGATGGCGGAAGTGATGCGGTCCTCGAAACCCAGGCGAATCAAGCCGGCAGCGGCAAGGATGATAGCGTCGTACTCACCGGCATCCAGCTTGGCCAGGCGGGTGTTGACGTTGCCACGCAGGAAGCGGATTTCCAGGTCCGGGCGACGCGCCAGCAGCTGAGCCTGGCGGCGCAGGCTGGAGGTACCGACGATGCTGCCGGCAGGCAGCGCTTCGAGGTTGTCGAAGGTATTGGAAACGAAGGCATCGCGCGGGTCTTCGCGCTCACAGATGCAGTACAGGCCCAGGCCTTCAGGAAAGTCCATGGGCACGTCCTTCATCGAATGCACGGCGATGTCGGCTTCATTGTCCAGCAGGGCGGTTTCCAGTTCCTTGACGAACAGACCCTTGCCACCGATCTTCGCCAGCGGCGCGTCGAGGAGCTTGTCGCCACGGCTGACCATGGGCACAAGGGTCACCAGCAGACCGGGGTGGGCCTGCTCGAGGCGGGCTTTGACGTATTCGGCCTGCCACAAGGCCAAGGCACTTTTACGGGTGGCAATGCGGATTTCGCGAGTGGACATGGAACGCCCCGATCCAGAGAAATGCTGCCGATGATAACAGCATCGCCGGTATCGCTAGCAGATGTGGATCAGGATCCTGTGCTCACCTGTACCGTCCAATCGCCGGCAAGCCAGCTCCCACAGAAGCCGTGCAAGGCTCAACGCTGGCGCTATACCTGTGGAGCTTGTCAGCGATTGGGCCGGTCCAGGCTCAGAGGGTCTGCATCATCTTGCGCACACCGGCCACGTGGCGCCGGCTGACGGTCAGGGCGTCTCCGTCCAGGCCTTTCAGGTATAGCTGGAAATGCCCCAGCGGCGTGCGCTGCAGGCGTTCGATACGCTCACGGGCGACCAGCGCATTGCGGTGGATACGCACGAAGCGTTCGCCAAACTCGTCTTCCAAGGCCTTGAGCGGCTCGTCGAGCAGGACCTCCCCGGCCTCATGGCGCAAGGTCACGTACTTGTGGTCGGCAATGAAATAGATCACCTGTGGCAAAGGGATCAGCTCGATGCCTTTGCGCGTGCGGGCACTGATGTGGCTACGCGGGCCGCCACCTTCATTGGCTGGCCTGGTGAGCGCCGCCAACTGGGCCCGGTTGGGCTTTTCAGCCTTGCGCAAGGCATCGCGCAAGGCCTGGGCCTGGAAAGGTTTGGTCACATGGCTGAGGGTACTGTCCTTGAAAGCCTCGGCACCGTATTCATCGTCCCCGGTGCAAAACACCACCGCCGGCGGCGCCTCGCGCTCGCACAGGCGAGCAGCAACCTGCAGGCCGTCCAGGCCAGGCATGCCGATGTCCAGCAGGACCACATCGGGCTTGAGGCTTTCGATCAGCGCCAAGGCTTCTTCGCCGTTGGTGGCGCTAGGCTCCAGCACGGTGTAGCCCTCCAGTTCGCCGAGCAGCCGGCTGAGGCGCTCACGGCCTTGGGGTTCGTCATCAACGATCAGGACATTCATAATTGCGCTGGATTCCTGAATGAGTCTCGCACAGGTATAGCGTAGACAGGTATGGTTCGAGCGACACTGAGGTCACGCTCTAGACCGGTGCGATGGCCAAAGATTCACTCGGCCGGCAGATTCACTGCCAGTCCTCTGTCCAACTGTAGACGGTCCGTGGAACACTGCCGTTCATTCCTGCAAATCCTTCTCTGTCGTTTTCCGAGCATTTCTATCGACCAGCGCCCTGCGGCGGCCAGTCCAACCCTGCTATCATCGGCGGCACTTTTTCGTTCACGCCTGCAATGAGTGAATCCATGAGCACCGACAAGACCAATCAGTCCTGGGGCGGCCGCTTCAGTGAGCCCGTCGACGCATTCGTCGCCCGTTTCACCGCCTCGGTCGATTTCGACAAGCGCCTGTACCGCCACGACATCATGGGTTCGATCGCCCATGCCACCATGCTGGCGCAGGTCGGCGTGCTCAGCGATGCCGAGCGCGACACCATCATCGATGGCCTGAAAACCATCCAGGGCGAGATCGAGGCCGGCACCTTCGACTGGCGCGTCGACCTCGAAGATGTGCACATGAACATCGAGGCACGCCTGACCGACCGTATCGGCATCACCGGCAAGAAGCTGCACACCGGCCGTAGCCGCAACGACCAGGTGGCCACCGACATTCGCCTTTGGCTGCGCGATGAAATCGACCTGATCCTGGCCGAAATCACCCGCCTGCAACAGGGCCTGCTGGAGCAGGCCGAGCGTGAAGCCGAAACCATCATGCCCGGTTTCACCCACCTGCAGACGGCCCAGCCGGTCACCTTCGGCCATCACCTGCTGGCCTGGTTCGAGATGCTCAGCCGCGACTATGAGCGCCTGGTCGACTGCCGCAAGCGTGCCAACCGCATGCCCCTGGGCAGCGCCGCGCTGGCAGGCACCACCTACCCGATCGACCGCGAACTCACCTGCAAGCTGCTGGGCTTCGAAGCCGTGGCCGGCAACTCGCTGGACGGCGTGTCGGACCGCGACTTCGCCATTGAATTCTGCGCCGCCGCCAGCGTGGCGATGATGCACCTGTCGCGCTTCTCCGAGGAGTTGGTGCTGTGGACCAGCGCGCAGTTCCAGTTCATCGACCTGCCAGACCGCTTCTGCACTGGCAGCTCGATCATGCCGCAGAAAAAGAACCCGGACGTGCCGGAACTGGTACGTGGCAAGAGCGGCCGCGTGTTTGGTGCCCTGACCGGCCTGCTGACCCTGATGAAAGGCCAGCCGCTGGCCTACAACAAGGACAACCAGGAAGACAAGGAACCGCTGTTCGACGCCGCCGACACCCTGCGCGACTCGCTGCGTGCCTTTGCCGACATGATCCCGGCAATCAAGCCCAAGCACGCCATCATGCGTGAAGCAGCCCTGCGCGGTTTCTCCACCGCCACCGACCTGGCCGACTACCTGGTACGCCGTGGCCTGCCGTTCCGTGACTGCCACGAGATCGTGGGTCATGCGGTGAAATATGGCGTGGACACCGGCAAGGACCTGGCCGAAATGAGCCTGGACGAACTGCGCCAGTTCAGCGACCAGATCGAGCAGGACGTGTTTGCCGTGCTGACCCTGGAAGGCTCGGTGAATGCCCGTAACCACATTGGTGGTACCGCGCCGGCGCAGGTGCATGCGGCCGTCGCCCGCGGCAAGGCGCTGCTGGCTTCGCGTTAAGGCCTCAAGGCGAGGGCTTTGCCCTCGATCGCCGGCAAGCCAGCTCCCACAGGTATAGCGTGACCCTCAAGGTAAGCACTGTAACTGTGGGAGCTGGCTTGCCGGCGATGGGCTGCGAAGCAGCCCTAGCTTTTAGCGTTTACCGCTGCGAATCATCTCCATGAAGGCCGGCATCGCCGCCTCCTTGTCCGCCACGATCCGCGCCATGTGCGGGTTGTCGCCCATCAGCTGCAGCAACGCCTTGGCCTGCGGGAAGTCTGCCAGGAAGTCGATGTTCAGCACCTTCTTGCCCACCGCGCAGGCCAGGTCGACCGAGAAGCAGAACATCAGGTCTGCCAGGGTCAGTTGCTCACCCGCCACATAGGGCGTGAAGCGGCCGTTGCGCTTGAGCGTGGCAAAACCGGCCAGCAGGTCGGCACGGGCTTTCTCCTTTATCAGTGGCTCGACCTGCATACCAAAGAAAGACTCGGCATAGCAGGTACGCGCCGGCAGCTCGATGTACAGCTCGATTTCCTTGAGCAGCTCGCGCACCTTGGCTTGCCCGAACGGGTCGGCCGGCAGCAGCGCCTTGCCGCCTTGAGTCTGCTCGATATAGTCGAGGATCACGCTTGTTTCGCTGAGGAAGCCGTGTTCGGTCTGCAGCACCGGGACCTTGCCTCGCGGGCTCACTTCCAGCGCCTGTGGCGCCTGGCCGCCATAGAAGGTGACTTCCTCGAAGGGCAGGCCTTTTTCCAGCAGGGCCAGCTTGACCATGTTGTAGTAGTTGCTGACCGAGAATCCATGAAGCTTGAGCATGAGGTAACAGCCTCCAGGCCGTAAGGGGTTGGCCCGGCATTTATAGACCGTACGCCCGCCCCTGACCAGCGTCATGCGCCCCGTCAATGCCCGGGCATTGCCGCCACGGGCGTGGCACACTGTGCCTCCACATCACAGGAGTACCGCCATGAGCGAGCCCACCGACATCGACAATGACGACGACGAAGCCTTCGCCGAGGCAACGCTGACCCAGGCCATCGAAAACCAGATAGAAAGCGGCGAGCCGCCAGCGGCCAAGGCCACCTTCAACAAGCTGACCCTGGTTGGCTATGAGCGTGAAGACATTCTCAACCTGATGGCCCACGTGCTGGCCTTTGAGATCGATAACATGCTTGTGGAGGACCGCGCGTTCAATGGCGAATGGTACGAGAATGCCCTGCGCGCGCTGCCGGAGCTGCCGCCTGAGATGGATCAAGGCGAGGACGAATAACCCGGCTACACTCGAAGATCAGGCACCGTAGAACGGTGCCGTCATCCTTGTCTGGAAGTCAGGAGTCGCCATGCCTTTTACCCCCGATCTGATCGCTGAACTGGAAGTACTTTCGCTGTTCAAGCACGACAGCAGCCAGGAAGGCATCAAGATTCACAAGAACGCTTCCCCCGCACTGGTAGCCGCCGCGCAGCGCCTGTATGAAAAGGGGCTGACCGATCAACCTGATGGCGGCTACCTGACCAGCCTGGGTCATGACGCTGTCGAAAGTGTCCAGTTGCTGCAAAACATCCTGAAGGCGCCACAGCCGGCTTGAATGGCGGTCTTGCTCAAACTTTGAAACTCGCGCGGTCCCTGTGGGAGCGGCTTTAGCCGCGAATACCGGCGAAGCCGGTGCCATACACCGCGCCGCTTGCTTCGCGGGTAAACCCGCTGCCACAGGGGGCCGCGCCAGCCTGTCAGGCGATCAGTTAGCCGCTGCCCTGCGCTTTTCCACCAGGCGCGAGCGCCCGTACAGGAACACGATGGCCAGCAAGGCCAGCGCCTGCGCCGAAAGCGAGTAGGCGTCAGCATGAATCCCCAGCCAGTCGAACTCGAAGAACGCCACCGGCCGTGTGCCAAGTACCCCGGCCTCTTGCAGTGCCTTCACGCCATGCCCGGCAAACACCACCGACAAGGCACATAGCAGCGCTGCGTTGATGCTGAAGAACAGCGACAGCGGCAGCTTGGCCGAACCACGCAGAATTACCCAGGCCAACCCCACCAGCAGCACAAGCGCCGTGGCACCGCCCGCCAGCACCGCCTGGTGCCCGGCTGGGCCGGCCTGCAGCCACAGGGTTTCGTAGAACAGGATCACTTCGAACAGTTCGCGGTAAACCGAGAAGAACGCCAGCACGGCAAAACCGAAACGTCCGCCACCACTGACCAGGCTGCTCTTGATGTAGTCCTGCCACGCGGCCGCATGGCGGCGGTCGTGCATCCACACGCCAAGCCACAGCACCATCACCGCAGCGAAAAGCGCCGTGCAACCTTCCAGCAGTTCGCGCTGAGCGCCACCAACGTCGATCACATAGGCTGCCAGGGCCCAGGTTGCAAAACCGGCCACCAGTGCCAACCCCCATCCGATGTTGACGCTGCGCACCGCCGACTGCTGGCCGGTATTGCGCAGGAAGGCCAGGATCGCCGCCAGCACCAGAATCGCCTCCAGGCCTTCGCGCAGCAGGATCAGCAAGCCGGATACAAAGCTCAGCGACCAGCTCAGGCCATCGCTGCCGAGCAGTTTGGAAGCCTGCTCGAGCTTGGCCTTGGCTTCGCTCAGGCGTTGCTCGGCCTGGGCCACGGGCATGCCGTCCTGCAGCGACTGACGATAGGCCATCAGCGATTTTTCGGTGTCCTTGCGCGCCTGGGTGTCGATATTGTCCAGCGAGCTTTCCACCAGTTCGAAGCCTTCCAGGTAGG
This sequence comes from Pseudomonas sp. B10(2017), assembly GCF_002113295.1. Lineage (NCBI taxonomy): Bacteria > Pseudomonadati > Pseudomonadota > Gammaproteobacteria > Pseudomonadales > Pseudomonadaceae > Pseudomonas > Pseudomonas sp. B10(2017). The sequence continues at coordinate 22,829 of NZ_NEJU01000004.1, read as the reverse complement.
CCGCTACTGACAGGTCATAAGCCTGGTCGTGATCACCTGCGCGGTAGGCCGCCAGGCTCTTGTCCAAGGTGCTCGCGGTGTACTCGAGCAATTGCGCCGGGCCACGTTTGACCTGTGGCGGTTGAGCGCGCTGGGCGCGAAACGCTTCTACGACCGCAGGGCCTTCGTTGGCGGCGACTTCGGCCGGGGTCTGGCGGGCCAAGTCGCCAATGTTCCAGGTCTTGTCGCCTTTGCCGGCTTCTGGCTTGGCGGTGAAGCTGGCGATGTAAGCGGCTACGTCCCAGCGCTGGCGGTCGTCCAACTGGTCGGCAAAGGACGGCATCTCGGTGCCATCGATGCCCAGGGCCAGGGTGTTGTAGAGGTCGAACAGGCTCAACTGGTCGAGGCGCGAGACATCGCGCAGGTTGGCGGGTGCAGGCTCAAGGCCCACGCCGGCCGGGCCATCGCCAGCGCCGGTGTCGCCGTGGCAGATCGAACAGTTTTGCGCGTACAACGAAGCGCCGCGGGCCGGGTCCGGGGTAATCACCGGAGCCTGGCTGACCTCATAGGCCACCGCCAGACGAGCGCCCAATTGGCGGGCCTGTTTGGCGACAGCCGGGCCGTCCTGACGCTGGTCGATGGCGTGGCGCAACGCCTGGATGCCTTGCTCCAGAGCAGCTTGCTCGGCGTTTGCAGGCAAGCTTTTGACCAGCTCGGCCAATACCGCGCTGAACTCTTGCTGCTCGCGGTATTCGCCATCGTCGATGACCTTGCCGTCTTGTACGGTCGGCGGGTAGTCGGCGCCAATGTAGTCCAGCAGGTGCAGGGCCTTGGTGGCCTCGGCGGAGGCCTCGGCCTGCGCCAAGGTGCTGCACAGCGCCAGCACCGGGCCGAGCAATATAACCGGCAGCCAGGCAAGCAGACGGGAACGGGTTTTCATGGCCAGTCTCGAAGGGAATGCGAAAGAGAACATTGTTCACTTCCACTTAGCTTCGCTCAAGGGTGCCGGGCGGATTTCATGAAAAATCTTGCTACAAATCAGATGAAGAGGGGGAATGCGCTGAACCTGTGGGAGATTCTGTCTTGTGTTGCCTGCCCACAGGTATTGCACATGGCTTGAGGGAGATGCGCTCGTGGTGGGAGCAACTGTCTTGCTCAATTTCTAAAGGCTGCGCCGATGTCACTGGAAACACCGGGTACCAATTGATTGGTTATTCGCAGATCCATAGCCACTAGCCTGAGGAGCAAACCATCAGGAGACAGGGAACATGGATCGCCCCCACTCAGTTCAGTTACGGCTTGGCCGTTTTTCGGAAACCAGTCGATTGTATCTGCTTACCAGCACAACCCTTGACCGGGCCCCAATATTCAATGACTTTCACTCGGCCCGCTTGCTGGTTGCCGAGTTGCGCCAGGCTGAAGAGGAAGGTGCCGTAAGATCGCTGGCCTGGGTGGTGATGCCTGATCACTTTCATTGGCTGGTCGAGCTTGGACCGGGCAGCCTGAAGCGCTTGATGCGCAGGGTGAAATCTCGCAGCACCATGATGATCAACAGGTATCAAGGGCGAAGCGGCCAGCTCTGGCAGAAGGGATTTCATGACCGAGCATTGCGCCGGGAGGAGAATGTGCAGGCGGTGGCGCGGTACATTGTCATGAATCCGAAGCGGGCAGGATTGGTCGCGAGGGTGGGGGATTATCCGCATTGGGATGCAATTTGGCTTTGATGGGGCTTTGCCTGTCAGGGCCCTATCGCCGGCAAGCCAGCTCCCACAGGGTCCGCACCAACTACGAGGCACGTACAAGCCGGCTACCACAGGTGCACCACAGGCCTCAAAAGCGGTGGAGTACCTGTGGGAGCTGGCTTGCCGGCGATTTGGCATCAAGGCTTGGCGGTGCCCTTCCAACCCCCACCCAACGCCAGGAACACACCAATCTGCCCCTGAGCCACTTGGCTATTGGCCGCTGCCAGCTGCGCGCGCATGTCGGTGTAGGTGCGCGTCGCCTGCAGGTCGGCCAGGAACGATTCACGCCCAGCCTGGTAATAGCGGTGCGTCTGGTCCGCTGCTTCCTTGGCCGATTTCTCAGCCTCGGCCAGCGCGTCACGTCGGTCCAACAGGGCGCTGTACTGCGCCAGGCGGGTCTGGGTCTCGCGAATTGCGTTCAGCACTACCCCATCAAAATTCGCCAAGGCTGCCTGAGTCGAGGCTTCGGCCATGCGAATGCGGGCGCGGGTGCCGTTGGTGGGGATGGTCCAGCTGATCTGCGGGCCGAAGCCCCAGCGGTTGGTCGACGGCTCACCAAGGTTCTCGAGGATACCAATCGTACCAACCTGGGCGCCGATGCTGATGTCAGGGTACAGAGCGCCGGTGGCCACGCCAATGTAGGCGGTGGCGGCGGCCAGCTGCCGTTCGGCCTGGCGCACGTCGGGACGGCGCTTGAGCAGCGCCGCGCCATCGCCAACAGGGAGCAGCTGGTTCAGGTGCGGCAGCTCGGCACAATCGGCAGTGCCGGCAGGTAGCTGGTCAACCGGTTTGGCCAACAAAGCGGCCAGGGTGTACAGGCCGGTCTCGCGCTCGGCCTTGAAGCGTGGCAGCTCTGCGCGCAAGGATTTGAACTGGGTCTGCGAGCGGGTGACCTGGGTTTCATCGCCGCGCCCGGCATCACGCAGGCGCTGGTTGAGCTTCACGCTTTGCTCCTGCAGATCGAGCGACTCGCGGGCAATGTGGTATTCCTCGTTGGCCGAGCACACCTGGGTGTAAGCCTTGACCACATCCGCCACCAGGGTGATGCGGGCAGTATCGGCGGCGGCCTGCACTGCGTCGGCATTCGCCTTGGCCGCCTCGGTGCCACGCTTGAAGGTACCCCACAGGTCGAACTGGTACGAGGCACTGATGATAGCCTCGCCGATGTTGGCCACCGGCACTTTCTCTGGCAGCAGGAACGCCTCGCCCGACTCCTGCAGGCGTTGGGCGCCAAGTTTGACGCCACCGTTGAAGCCACCTTGCGACTCAGCCACTTCGACCTGGGCGCGTGCCTTGGCAATATTTGCGGCAGCCACGCGCAGTTCGGTGTTGGCACTCAGCGCCTGGTGCACCAGCTCGTTCAGCCGTTGATCCTGGTACAGCTGCCACCAGTCCTCGGGCACCGGTGCCGACACCACGCTGTCGGCATCCTGGCGCAGCGGGCCGTTGAGGTCGCTGCGTTGCACCGCCGCGTCCTTCGGCAGTTCATAGTCGGGGCCGACCATCATGCAGGCCCCCAACGACAGGCACAGCCCCGCCAGGATCAGCTGTTTCATGGGCGCTGGCCCTCGATGATCGACACCGTGGCGGTTCGCCCGGCAATCATGCGGAAGTCTTGCGGCACCTCATCAAAGGCGATGCGCACCGGAATACGCTGGGCCAGGCGCACCCAGCTGAATGCCGGGTTGACGTTGGGCAACAGGTTGGCACCACTGCTGCGGTCGCGGTCTTCGATGCCGGCGGCGAAGCTTTGCACATGACCACGCAGGCGGGTGTTGTCGCCCATGACACGAATGTCGACGGCATCGCCGATGTGGATACCGCCAAGCTTGGTTTCCTCGAAGTAGCCGTCGACGTGGTACGAGGCGCTGTCGACCACCGACAGCACCGGGCGGCCGGCTGTGACGAATTCGTGATTACGCGGTGCTCGGTCGTTCAGGTAACCGTCCACCGGGCTGCGTACCACCGAGCGGTCGAGGTTGAGCTGGGCGGTATCGACGGCCACCTGCGCTTCGCTGACGGCGGAACGGGCACGGGCCTCGCGAGACTGGCTTTCTTCCAGCTGCTCGGCGGCCACCAGGTTGCCCAGCTTGCGGTTGCGCTGCGCTTCGCGAGTAGCCTGGGCCAGGGTTTCCTGGCGTTCGCCGAGGGTCGCCTTGGCCTGGCGCAGGGCCAGGGTGAAACGGTCCTGATCGATGGTGAACAGCACATCGCCGCGCTTGACGGTCTGGTTGTCACGCACCTCGACCTTCTGGATCAGCCCGGAGACGTCCGGGGCGATCTGGATCACGTCGGCGCGGATGTGGCCGTCGCGAGTCCAGGGGGCGAACATGTAATACACCACCATCTGCCACACGAGCACGGCGGCGAAGGTCACTACCAGCAAGGTCAGGACCACACGGCCCAAGGTCAGCAAAGGTTTTTTCATGGCAGCATCAGGTTTCGGCAAAAGTGGTCTACCGCGCCAAGCAGCACGGCATACAGGGCAACGTTGAACAACGCCCGGTGCCAGACCAGGCGGTAGAAATGCAGGCGCACCAGCACCGCGTGCACCCCGAGAAACAGCAGGTAGGTGCCAAACATCATCACCAGCAGCGTGGGCAGGAATACCCCGCTGATATCCAGTTCACCAATCACAGGGGTGCTCCGTCGAGGCCGGGGGGCAGTTGCGGTTGTTCGGCTGGTTCGAGCATCACTTCCACGCCCGGCAGCAGCGCCAGGCGCAGACCGCTAAGTGCGTGCAGCAGGTGGGTACGGGCATCGCCGCGCTCGTACAGCTCATCCAGGTTCAGCGCCAGGCGCGCGCGCTCCATGTTGCGCAGCAGTGCGGCCGGGGCGTGCAGGCGCTCGCCGGCGCGCAGGCAGGCGGCATAGTGCGCGCCGACTTCCTCGACTACCGTGTTCAGGCGCTCGCGAGCCTGCTGCCCGGCACGCGGCATATAGGCCAGCAGGTCGAGCAGGTTCAACCCCACGCGCAGGTCGCGCAGTGCTACGCCGCTGTCCTGGCCGGTTTGCGACAGACGCGGCAGATGCTGCATCAGGCGGTCGAGCATCTGCACGCCGACCTGGCGGTGCTCGGCCAAGGTGGCCGGCTCGGTCATTTCGACGATGTCGCGCCAGGCGAAGCGGGTCATGCGCTTGGCTGCCAGCTCCACGCCGAACGGGCGCATCACCAAGGTCCAGATGAAGGCGAACAGCAGCCCCACGGGGCCGGCGAGGTTGGAATTGAGGAAGGTGAAGAAGTCAGCATCGTAGGCGCCCTGGATGCTGATGAAGGTCGAAGTGTTGACGATGGTCAGCAAGGTACCCAGGTAGAAGCGCGGCTGCACGGTCAGGGTGCCGACGCAGATGAACGGCACGGCGAAGGCCAGCACCAGCATCGGGAAATCGTGCAGGTTGGGCAGCACCAGGAACAGGTACAGGCTGGAGAAAATGACCGACATCAGCGTCCAGAAGAAGAACTTGTAGATCTGCGGTGCCGGGTCGTCCATGGCGGCAAAGAAGCTGCACGACACGGCGGCGAGGATCACGGCGCTGGCGCCGTCGTTCCAGCCCAGACCAATCCACAGGCCGCAGGCGACAATGATCGCCAGCACGGTGGAGGCCACGGAATACAGCATCAGGCCACGGTCGAAGAACGCCGTCAGACGACCCAGGCGCCAGTGGCGGTACACCGCGCGCCAGGGTTTGGAATCGTCGCTGCGCAGGGCATGTTGCAGGCTGCAGCAGTCCTGCCACAGGTCGGCCCATTCGGTCAGGCGATACAGGGCGTTGGACAGCAGCAGTTCGGCACGCTGGTCGAGGGCAGCGGCGCCGGGCTGCAGGCGCTCGATCTGTTCGTGCAGGGCGGCCCAGCGGGCGATGGAGGCGCTGTCGACGGTACCCTTGAGCCATTCGCGGGCGGCATCGAGCAACGGTTGCAACTGGGCAAACTGTGCCGGGGCGCGGCCTTCGAGGGCGACCAAGGCGTCGTCGAGGGCATCGATCACGGGCAGCAGGTGGATCATCCGCCCGCGCAACTCGCGTGCGTTTTTCAGGGTGTGCGGACCGGCACCTTCATGGCCGAGCTGGCCGATCATCAGCTCCAGCGAGTTGAAGGTGGCGACCATCCCCCCGCGCATGCCGCCAACCTGGTCTGCGCTGGCCTGGCGGGCCAGGTAGGTGTCGCTGTAGCGGATCGCCTCGGTGAACCAGCTACCAGTGGCACCGACTACAACTGGCGCCAGCCGGCGTGGCCAGAAGATCGCTCCGACCACCGCCGCACAGACGATCCCCAGGCAGATTTCCTGGGCGCGGGAAGACGCCACGTCGAACACAGCAAGCGGGTTGTCGACCACCGCCAGGGCAATCATCGGCAAGGTGTAGCCAGCCAGCATCAGCACATAGTTGTTGGCGGTGCGCAGGTTCAGCGACAGAAACAGCAAGGTGCCGGTCCACAGGGCGATGGCGATGCTCAACAGCAACGGCGACTGCACCAGCGGTGGTACAAGGAAAATCGCCCCGCCAGCGCCGAGCAGTGTGCCTAAGGCACGGTACAGGGCCTTGGAGCTGGTGGGGCCAAGGAACGGGCTGGAGACGATGTACACCGTGGCCATGGCCCAATACGGGCGCGGCAACTGCATGAGCAGGGCGATGTACAGGGCGATCATGGAGGCGGCAAAGGTACGCACGCCATAGAACCAGTCGCGGGCCGGGGGCACCGAGCTGAAGAAACCGTTCATGCTGCCCCGCCTGTGTTGCCCAGGCCGGCGGCTTCGAAGGCAAGCAGCACGCGCAAGGCGGCTTCCAGGTCGGCCTGGTCGATGCCATGCAGCACCTCACGGCGCAGGCGCACCAGTTCGGCTTCGATGGATTCGGCCAGGGTGCGGCCTTCGGCGGTCAGGCTCAGGGCCTTGGCGCGGCGATCCAGCGGGTCTTCGCTGCGGCATACCAGGCCAGCCTTGCACAGTTGGTCGAGCAGACGCACCAGCGACGGGCTTTCCAAGCCGGAGGCCTGGGCCACGGCCACCTGATGCACACCGTCACCCAGGCGCACGATCATCAGCAACGGCGTGGCGCAGGCCTCGGAAATACCGTAACCGGTCAGCGCGGTATGGCAGATGCGCCGCCAATGGCGAGCGGCAACCACCACGCCACTGCTCACTTGCAGGCGCAGGAGATCAAGGGACATGAAAGGAACCAAGGATATTCATAGTTTGCTAACTATCAATATACGCCTGTGCCTCCCCCTGTCGTCAACCGTGGGGATGGATGAATTGTTTTTCATGCTGGGGCTTTGGTCCGCCTGTGCCGGCTTCATCGCGGGTAAACCCGCTCCCACAGGTGATGCATACGATTCAAGCCATGCGCGGTACCTGTGGGAGCGGGCGAGCCCGCGAAGGGCCCGGACAAGCAGCAGCGCATTCAGGGCTGTATCTGGTCTTCCAGCTTCATGGTCAAGGCCAATGTGCTGCCCATCTGCACCGCCCGGTCACGCCACTCCTGGTAGCGGCCCTCGTCACGGCTGCTGAAGTGCACCGCCAGCTCTTCTGCCGCCTGCACCACCCCCGCAGCTGCCGCCAGCTCAAGCCAGTACAGCGCGGCCTTTAAATCAGCCTCCACGTACAGCCCGTGCATCAACCGGTAACCCACCTCGAAACGGCAGCGTGCTTCGCCCTGCTCAGCCCCGCGCAGGAACCACTGGTAAGCCTGTATCAGGTCGACTTGCCATTGCAGGCCGCCATCACACACCTCTTCCTCGTACAGGTCACCCAGCGCGGCAGCAGCATGCAACATGCCCCGCTCGAATGCCTGCCGGTAGCACTCCGCCGCCTGTACATAGGAGGGGTCGATACCTTTGCCGAAGTAATGTTGCTGCCCTAGGTTGAACCACGCCGCGGCATTGCCTTGCAGGGCCGCCATGCGCAACAGGTGGCCGGCCAACACGGTGTCAGCACGCCAGTATTTGCCGTTGAGCCAGATCCAGCCAAGGTCGTTGAGCGCCGCCACGTTGCCTTGCAAGGCCTGGCGGCGCAGGTCGACGTACACCGCCTGCAAGTCGCTGGCTTCGTCCAGACGGGTGACAAGCAGCGAGCGTTGGCTGGGCAACCCTATCCCGGCAAACAGTCGCTGTCGCCTCCCGACAGCGGCCGGCGGGGCAATGACCCGCTCGGGCAGAAGGCGGGCAAGCAGCGAATGGATATTGCTGGCAGCAGACATGTTCATCCTCATTGAACGACACACAACCCCAACCTTCGGCTGTGATGAGGCGTGATTCTGCGTGACGTAACGTCAAAACCTGTCGCGAACGATTCGGCACCAGGCAACCAAATGCGACTTCCTTGATCTGAGCAGGCTGTGGCCAATTGCCATGACCCACGCCTGCCGCCATCCTATTGCGGCAAGCCTAGACAAGGACGTTATCTTTTGCCGTTCGCCACCACTCGCGCCACCCTCAGTCGGCAGTGGGCGCTGCTGCGCCAGCTGCCCAGCCGTTCCCCAGGCATTACCAGCGCCGAACTGGTCTGGCGCCTGCGTGACGTGGGCTTCACTGTCAGCAAACGCACTGTCGAGCGTGATCTCAACGAGCTGTCGCTGATATTTCCGCTGGAGCGCAATGACAAGAGCATCCCGTTTGGCTGGCACTGGTCGGCGAGCGCAGTGGGCGACTTGCGCGGCAATTTCGACTTGTTGACGCACCTGCGCGGCGATGCGCTGCAACCGGCTCGGGGTGAGGGGGTGGAGTTGGTGGCGCGGATCAGCGATACGCTGGCGCGGCAGTTGCGGGTTGCGCCGTTGAGTAGCGACATGCAGCTGACGGCGTTGGAGCACGGGCATCGGTTGCAGGCCACGGTTAGTGACGGCTGGCCACTGCGCTGGTGGCTGTTGAGCCATGGCGATGGGGTGGTGGTGGAGCAGCCGGGCGGCTTGCGGGAGGAGATCGGCAAGATCCTGAGCAATGCGGCGGCGCAGTACCAGAATTTTTAGCCTGTACCGGCCCTATCGCCGGCAAGCCATCTCCCACAGGTAATGCACAAGCCTTGAGAGCTGTGGCTTTCCTGTGGGAGCTGGCTTGCCGGCGATGAGGCCAGTGCAGGTCAACGCTGCATTCCCCAGCGCCGTACCGTCAGCCGCTCCAGGGTATTGAACACCAGGCCTTCCACCAGCAAGCCGATCAGGATCACCACCGCCAACCCGGCGAACACCTTGTCGGTGTACAGCTCGTTGCGGTTCTGGAAGATGTACCAGCCCAACCCGCCTTTGCCACTGCTGGCCCCGAACACCAACTCGGCAGCGATGAGCGTTCGCCAGGCAAATGCCCAGCCGATCTTCAGCCCCGACAGGATCGACGGCAGCGCCGCAGGTACAAGGATATGCAGCACCAGCCGCAGCCCCTTCAGGCCGTAATTGCGCCCGGCCATGCGCAAGGTTTCCGACATCCCAAGAAAGCCCGCATAGGTATTCAGCGCCAGCGCCCATAGCACCGAGTGCACCAGCACGAAGATCAGGCTGTTGTCGCCCAGCCCGAACCACAGCAGGGCTAGCGGCAACAAGGCAATCGCCGGCAACGGGTTGAACATCGAGGTCAGGGTGCCTAACAGATCGCGCCCAAGCTGGGTCGACACCGCCAGGCTGGTGAGGCCAAAGGCCAGAATGATCCCCAGCAGGTAACCCTTGAGCAGAATCACCAGCGACACGCCAACCTTGGCCGGCAACTCACCGCTGACCATGCCGTCCCACAGCGCCGTGGCCGTCTGCAGGAAGGTCGGTAGCAACAGATCGTTGCCCTGATAGCGGGCAATGGCCTCCCACAGCACGGCGATCACCAGCAGGATGACCGCCTTGCGCAACCAGCCGTGCTGCCACAGGCGCTGTGCCAGCGGCAGGTTGCGCTCCACAGGCACACTGAGCAAAGGCTCCAGCTGCACCTCGTATTCCTGGCGTACAGGTGTAGTGGTCATGGCTGAAGCTCCTGTCAGTAGGCGATACGGATATCGTTGAAACCAAGATCGTCGGGCTGTTCGGGGGCACCCACCTCATCGAACAGCAAATGATGGATGCGTCGGGCACTGGCCTGGAATTCGCTACCACCCAGGCTGCCCAGGTCGTACTGGTGGCTGTGCACTTCGGCACGCACCCGCCCCGGGTGGGGCGACAACAGCAGGATGCGGTTGCCGACCACCAGAGCCTCTTCGATGGAGTGGGTAACGAACAGCAGGGTAAAACGTACCTCCTCCCACAGCAGCAGCAGTTCTTCCTGCATCTTGCGCCGGGTCAGCGCATCAAGTGCTGCGAACGGTTCGTCCATCAGCAGGATCTTCGGCTGCGTGGCCAGGGCACGGGCGATCGCCACGCGCGCCTTCATACCCCCCGACAGGGTGTGCGGGTAAGCATCGGCGAAGGCGGCCAGGCCGACTTTGTCCAGGTAGTGCAGTGCCCGCTCCTCGGCCTCGGCGCGTTTCAGCTGGCCCGACACCAGCAGAGGGAACATGACGTTCTGTTTCACCGTCTTCCATGGCGGCAGCTGGTCGAACTCCTGGAACACCACGATGCGGTCGGGGCCAGGGCCGCTGACTGGCTGACCTTGCAGCAGTATCTGCCCCTCCTGGGGCGAGATGAACCCGGCCACGGCCTTGAGCAAGGTGGACTTGCCGCAGCCGGAAGGGCCGAGCAGCACGAAGCGGTCGGCACGGTCGACTTCGAAGCTGACTTGGTGGGTGGCCCGCACCACGCGTTGCGCGGTGCGGTATTCGAGGCTGAGGTTATCCACCTTGAGCAAAGGTGGCGTTGCGACACGGCTCAGGTTGCTGGCCGTGTGGCCTGGCAATGGGGCGGTCATGATCGGTCAGCTCCCCTGCAGCGGCCGTTCATCCTGGAAGAAGTAGTCCTTCCACGACTCCGGCTTGTGCTTGATGGCGCCTACCCGATAGAGGAAGTCGGCCAGCTTGTAGGTGTTTTTTGGCGTGACCGTGAATTCGTACTGCGGGTTGTCGATCAGCTTGATCAGCGTGTCGCGATCGATCTTCGCCTTGGTCACGCGGATGTAGGTGTCGGCGGCGGCTGCCTTGTCCTTCTGGGCGAAGTCCGCGGCTTCGGCCAGCGCATCGACGAAGGCCTTGTAGGTCTTGGGGTTGTCCTTGCGGAATTTTTCGGTGGCAAACAGCAAGGTCGGCGAGTTGGGGCCGAGCAGGTCGTAGCTGTTGAGCACCACGTGCACGTTCTTGTTGGCCAATACCTGGTCCTGGAACGGCGGGTTGGAGAAGTGCCCGTTAAGTTCGGTGCCGCCGGCCAGCAGCGCGGCAGTGGCATCCGGGTGCGGCACGGCCAAGGTGTACTTGTCGAGGCGGTTGTATTCCTTGTCGCCCCATTGCTGGGCAGCGGCATACTGCAGGAAGCGCGACTGCACCGAAACGCCTACCGCCGGCACGGCGATGCGGTCCTTGTCGGAGAGGTCGGCAATGGTCTTCACGTTGGGGTTGCTGCTGACCAGGTAGTACGGGAAGTTGCCCAGCGAGGCCACGGCCTTGACGTTCTGTCGGCCCTTGGTGCGGTCCCACACGGTCAACAATGGGCCAACACCGGCACCGGCAATGTCCACCGAACCGGACAGCAGTGCATCGTTGATGGCCGAGCCACCCGACAGCTGAGCCCAATCGACTTCGATGTCGATGCCCTGCTCCTTGCCATGTTTTTCGATCAGATGCTGGTCACGTACTACGTTCAGCAGCAGATACACGATGCCGAACTGTTCGGCGATGCGAATCTTGCCTTCTGCTTGCGCCGCGGCGGGGGCCGCCAGGCTGCCTACGACCAGGCTTGCGCCCAAGCCGATGCTTGCCGCCAGGCGGCTGATGGATTTACGCATGGTGGGTTTCCTCAGTCGTCAGAACGGGGCATCGCCCTGGATGGTGGTGCGATACAGCTTGCGTCGCAGATGTGCGGGGCAGCCGGTTGCCAGGTGGATCAGCGAGCGGTTGTCCCAGAACACCAGGTCGTGGGGCTGCCACTGGTGGCGGTAGATGTTCTGCTCCAGCACGCTCAGGGCATACAGCTGTTGCAGCACATCGCGGCTTTCGTCGCTTGGCAGGCCGACGATACGAGTGGTGAAGCCTTCGCTGACGAACAGCGCCTTGCGGCCGTTCTCCGGGTGGGTACGCACCACCGGGTGGATGACTTCCTGTACCTGCGCCAGCTGCTCGGCGGTCAGGGTCGGGCGCCAGTTGCCTTCGAATTTGGTCTCGGCATAGCGGGCGGTGTAGGAGTGCGCAGCATCACGGCCCTCGATCACCTTGCGCAGGGCTGCGGGTACGGCGTCCCAGGCTTTGTGCATGTCGGCAAACAGAGTATCGCCGCCCTCGTCGGGCAGTTCCTGGGCATGCAGCATGGAGCCGAGGCTGGGCAGTTCCTTGTATGACAGGTCCGAATGCCAGAACTTGCCGGCATCACCCAGGCCGATGTTCTGGCCGTTTTCAATGATGTTGGAAACGATCAGGATCTCGGGGTGGCCGGCGAGCAGGAACTGCTTGAGCACATGGATCTGCAATGGGCCAAAACGGCGGCTGAAGGCGATTTGCTGGTCGGGGCTGATGCGCTGGTCGCGGAACACCAGCACATGGTGATCGAGGTGGGCGCGATGGATACGGGCGAAATCCCCGGCGTTGACCGTTCTGGCCAAGTCCAGGCCGATGATCTCGGCGCCTACGGCACCGGAGAAGGGGCGGATTTCGAAGTGTTGCGGCTGGGCGCTGTCGGTGATCGACAAGGCGTTCGAGGCGGCTGACATTATTCACTCCCACGCAGTGCGCGACTTCAACGGCGCGCAACGATCAGAAACGCACGGGGATTTCCCGTGTGGGTTCAAGTCGTGCGGCGCATCGATTGGTCGACGGGTACGCAGTGGAGGTGACTATATAGTCATAAGAAAATTATTTTAAATACCGATACAGAATAACCATAGCACTGCTGTCACGGGCAGTACGAATCAGATCAACCCGCTCTGCTCTTCTTCATCGATGAGGTTGTTCAGGCTGCTGAGCGCCTTGCGCGCTTTAGAACGGTTGAGCAGCTTGGCCTGCGCACCAGCGGGCAGATCGGTGATCTTGAACACGCCCTTGGCGGTCAGCACATCGATCAGGTCCTCGAGCACGCGGATCATGTCGAGGTCGCTTTGCTTGAGCTGGTTGAGGCTGTTTTCCACATCGTCATTGGCAAACCATTCCTGGATATCGGCATGGTCGGCGGGGAGTATTTCGGTGAACTCGTCAAAAGCGGCTGCTTCTACCCGCAGCAACTGGCCAGCGTCGTCGCGTTGCACGTAGAACATGGCAGTGTCCCTCGTCACATTGGTTCCTTGGTGGTAGACAGCAGCATAGGCAAAGATCACCGGGCACGCAGGCCCGGCGCCAGAGTATGCGCTGTCGCAGGATGTCAGGAAAGTGCCATGGCCGCTGAGCGGCCAATCGCTGGCTTGCCGGCGATCGGGCTGCAGAGCAGCCCGCTAGCGCATCAGCAATCAGCTGTCCTTGTTGTGGATGATGATGGTCGGGTCAGCACCGCTGATCAACGAGTTGATTGTGGTGTTGGACCAGTTCACCCCTTCCAGCTTGATGGTCACGTCGGCGTTGGCGATACCACCGGCGGCGTTGAGCTTGCCTTCGCTGCTGACCTGCAGCGTCGTCGTGCCTTCCACCGTGGTGAGCTTCAGGTAGTTGTCGATGGTGCTGCCCTTCTCTCCCTGGAGCAGGTCCTTCAGGTCGATACGGTCGCCTTCGGCCACCTTGAAGTCTTTGATCACGTCTTTGCCGGTATCGCCAGCCTTCCATACGAAGGTGTCGGCACCGCTGCCACCGGTCATGGTGTCATCGCCCTTGCCGCCAAGCAGGATGTCATTGCCTTCACCGCCGAGCAGAGTGTCCTTGCCCAGGCCACCGATCAGGATGTCATTGCCCTTGCCACCGTCGAGAGTGTCGTCGCCGCCTTGGCCGAACAGAAGATCATTGCCCGCGCCACCGTTGAGAATGTCGTTGCCATCGTTACTGCGCGAGACATCGAATTCGCTTACGTGCTCGACGATGTACTTGTGCAGCACGCGACCGTCGACATCACCCAGGGCCACACCCAGCTGGCCTGCGACATATCCCTGTATGGCTTCGACACCGTTGCCGGCGACCGAACCGAAGCTCACCAGGTCACCGAAGATGATGTCGTTGCCGTCACCACCGTTGACAGTGTCATTGCCCGGCACGGTGGCTTCGGTGTGGCCCAGGATCGCTTCCGCCAGTTTGCTCGGGTCGATATTGGTCTGCGGCTTGCTATCGGTGTCGTAAGGCTTCAGGTCGTTGACATTGACTGCACTGTTCAGGCCGATGGCTTCCACGCCAGACAGGTTGGACAGCAACAAGAAGCTCTGTTGCGAGTTGTAGTCCACAGAGTAGTAACCGCTTTCGGCGTAAGAGAACTCGAAGGTGCCATCACCTTGGGCGTGCAGCTGCCCGGATGCACCACTGTCGTTACGCCATCCTTTGTTGTAGTACTCAGCGGTCATGTTGCCTTTGGCATCGATGCTGAAGCGGTTGTCGCTGCCCACCATCTTGTTGGTGACCACGTCGCCCAACTTGTAGCCGATCGACTTGAGCACGGAATCCACCGTGGTGCCGATGTTCTTGAAGGTGCCCTCACGTTCGCCAGCCTGGTACACGTTCGGCTGACCGTCGGTGATGAAGAACGTCTGACGGCTGCCGGTGTTGCCCGCGTCCATCAATTGCTTGAACCAGTTGGCGGTGGTCTTGAAGGCATCCTCGTAGTTGGTCGAGCCGCTGGAATAAAGCGTATTGAGCGCAGTGTAGAGCGAGCTCAGCGCGTTCTTGTCGCCCAGGTTGACCGAAACCGTACTGTTCACTTGGGTGGAGAAGTCCACCAGCAGGATGTTCACTGTGCCGGACTGTGCGCCCTTGACGCTGTTGGCCAAGGTATCGAACACCGACTTCAGCGAGTTGCGCGCGGCATCGACAGCGCTGCCCATGCTGCCTGAGGTATCGACGATGAACGCAATGTTGTAGTCCTGGCCCGGCGTCACGTGCAAGCCACTGATGTCGGCAACGATGATGTCGCTGGTGGCGGTGCCGGTGAAACTGTCGCTGTCGGTGGTCAGGTTGCTGGCGGTGTAGGTGTCCGGATAAACGGTTACCTTGATCGTACCTTCGGTGGAGGCTTTGCTGCCGCCCACGCTTTCGGTAGCGGTCGAGGTGACCTTCACATCGAAACTGCCCTGGTAGTACGCCGGTGGCTTGATGCTCAGGCCGTTGAGGTTCCAGCCGGTGACGTCAACCGAAGTGGCGCCGACGGTTACGGTATGGCCGGCGCCATCGCTGATCACCGAACCTGCCGGAATGCCGTCCAGCTTGACGCTCAGGCTCTCGGAGCCATCGGTGTCGGTCAGGTTGGTGGAAATGCCAACCAGCTTGACGGTGCCGTTCTCCGGCCCTTCGTTGAGCTTGTAGCCGTCGTAGTAACCTTGGCCGTCACTGCCATGGAAATCGGATACGGAAAGCCCGGCGTTACCCATCGCCGCAACGTTCGGGTACATCGGGATGGCCGAGCTGCTCAGGTCGGTCACGGGGCCGTTGCCGACCTTGACGTTGATATCCAGGCTGCCCGGGCCGGACTGGTTGGCATGGTAGATCTCGAGGGTGTAGTAGCCGCTGACAGGCGGCGAGAAGCTGCCGGAGATCGTACCGCCCGCCCCCCAAGTGGCGCCGACCACGCTGGTTTTGCCGATGTAGACCTGCAGGCTGTCATCGGCTGTGCCGCTGAAGGTGTAGGTCTGGCCGGCTTCCAGGTAGATAAGGCCGGAGGTCTTGGAGCCAGTTCCGGCGGCAACGCTGCCGCCCGAGTCGGCGCTGACAACCTGCTCGGTCTTGCTGGCACTGCCAGAGTTGGCGAACACGTTCTTCAGCGCAGTACCGCTAATGCCGTTGCCGTTGGTGCCCAGGCCCGTGAGGCTGTTCCAGGTTTCCTTGGTCAGGCCAAGCGAATCTGGGGTATTGCTGCCGATGTTCAGGCCAGGCTTGTCGGCTACAGGCGTGATATCGACCTTCAGGGTGGCCTCGTTACCAGCAGCGGTACCGTCGGTAGGCTTGTACTTGATCTGGGCATAGTCGGCCTGCTTGTTGCCGACGCCCGTTCCGCCATATCCGTCGATACCCGACTCGTTGGATTTCGGCACGAACCGCAGGTTGCCGGCAGCGATGTCGGCCTGGCTGACGGTCTGGTTCTGGGCGACGTTGACCCAGGCGGTGCCGTTGAACAGCTGCAGGGAACCTGCTGGCAGCTGGGTGAAGGTCACACCCAGGCTCGACAGGGCACTGTCGACGTCGGAAATGTTGAAGTCGTTCCAGGTCAGCACCAGCGGCGTGTCTTCGACGCCAGTGACGGCGCCGCCGGCGGCAACCGGTGCGTCGTTGACTGCGATCACATTCACCGTGGTCGTGGCGGTGTTCGAGGTATTCACGCCGTCGGTCACCGTCACGGTGATGATGCGAGGCGTGGTGCTCGGGTTCTCGCTGCTGTTTATGAAGGTGATGTTCTTGATCGCCTGGATATAGTCGGCCAGCGATGCAGCGCCGCTCAGAGTCAGGACTACCTTGCCGTCGGTACTGTTGGCGTTGATCGTGATGCCGTTGACACTGTTACCCAGGTTCAGCGCGTCACCCGGCTGGCGGTTGGTCAGGGTGACCGTCGCGCCAGTCAGCTTCGAGCTGTCGAAGTCGGTGATGGTGACGTCCACATCACCGATCGACACACCACTGCCCGGCTGGTTCTCGGTGAAGGTGGTCTGGTAGTCGGCACCGGTCTTGCCGCTGGAGTCGTTGCCATCCAGGTCCAGAACCGGGGCTGGCTCGAAGATCTGGGTGGTCACGCTGCCGGCGCTGGAGCTGATGTCGAGCTTCTCGAAGTTGCCACCGGTGGCCGAATCGATCTTGACCGTGAAGTGCTCGGTGCCCTCGGTGACGCTGTCCTTGAAGGTCGGGATGGTGAACGTTGCCTGCGTGCTGTTGGCCTTGATTACCACGGTGGCCACGCCGGTGTAGTCAGTGCCATCGGCCGCGGTGCCGGTGTAGGTCAGTTTGACGGTGACGTCGGTCTCGGCCTTGTTGGTCAGGTTCAGCACGTACGTGGCATCGCCACCTTCAGCAACCGCGGCGGTGCCGCTGATGCTCAGGGTGGTGGTCTGGATGGTATCCGTGACCGCAGTGACCGCCGCCGTGTCGCTGACGTTCAGTTTCTCGAAGTTGCCACCGCTGGTTTCGGTGATCTTCGCCGAAACGTTGCCTGCATCGATATAGACGTCATCGGTCGGCGCCGGAACGGTAACGCTACCGGAGAGCTTGCCCGCTTCGATGCTGATGACGGCACCATTGCTGAGCTTGATGGTCATGTCGGTGCCGGCCTTGTTGGTCAAGGCGGCGGTGTAGGTGATCTGGCCACCTTCCTGGACGGTAGGAGTGGCAGTCAGGGTCAGACCGGTGCTATCGAGGGTGTCGGTAACTTTGGTCACAGCTGCAGTGCTGCTGACGTTCAGCTTCTCGAAGTCACCACCGGTGGTGCCGGTAACGGTCACGCTCAGGTTTTCGGCATCGAGGTACACGTCGTCGCCTGGGGCATCGACGGTGATCGACGCTTCCTTCGAGCCGGCCGCGATGGTGATGGTTTCACCGTTGCTCAGTTTGATCACCAGGTCGGTACCGGCCTTGTTGGTCAAGGTCGCGGTGTAGGTGATCTTGCCGCCTTCGGCGACGGTGTCCGTCGCGGTCAGGGTGAGCGTGGTGACGTCCGGAGTCGCCGGGTTGTCGGTGACGGTGGTCACTGGCTCGCCAACCGCCACGGTCTTCTCGTAGTTGCCACCCGAGATATTGGTGATCTTGTTGGTCAGATCCAGGTTGGTGTTGTGGACGTTGTTCGGAGCGGTGAACGGTACCGAAGCAGACGACTCGCCTACCGGAATGGTGATGGTCTGACCGTTGGCCAGTTTCACCACCAGATCCGAGCCGGTGACCTTGTGGTTGACCGACGCGGTGTAGGTCACCACGCCACCTTCAGCAACGGTCGAGGTCGCGGTCAGAGTGACGGTGGTGGTGTCGATGGTGTCGGTAACCTTGGTCACGGCCGCAGTGCTGCTGACGTCCAGCTTCTCGAAGTCACCACCGGTGGTGCCGGTAACGGTCACGCTCAGGTTTTCGGCATCGAGGTACACGTCGTCGCCTGGGGCATCGACGGTGATCGACGCTTCCTTCGAGCCGGCCGCGATGGTGATGGTTTCACCGTTGCTCAGTTTGATCACCAGGTCGGTACCGGCCTTGTTGGTCAAGGTCGCGGTGTAGGTGATCTTGCCGCCTTCGGCTACGGTATCCGTCGCGGTCAGGGTGAGCGTGGTGACGTCCGGAGTCGCCGGGTTGTCGGTGACGGTGGTCACTGGCTCGCCAACCGCCACGGTCTTCTCGTAGTTGCCACCCGAGATATTGGTGATCTTGTTGGTCAGGTCCAGGTTGGTGTTGTGGACGTTGTTCGGAGCGGTGAACGGTACCGAAGCAGACGACTCGCCCACCGGGATGGTGATGGTCTGACCGTTGGCCAGTTTCACCACCAGGTCCGAGCCGGTGACCTTGTGGTTGACCGACGCGGTGTAGGTCACCACGCCACCTTCAGCAACGGTCGAGGTCGCGGTCAGAGTGACGGTGGTGGTGTCGATGGTGTCGGTAACCTTGGTCACGGCCGCAGTGCTGCTGACGTCCAGCTGCTCGAAGTCACCACCGGTGGTGCCGGTAACGGTCACGCTCAGGTTTTCGGCATCGAGGTACACGTCGTCGCCTGGGGCATCGACGGTGATCGACGCTTCCTTCGAACCGGCGGCGATGGTGATGGTTTCACCGTTGCTCAGCTTGATCACCAGGTCGGTACCGGCCTTGTTGGTCAAGGTCGCGGTGTAGGTGATCTTGCCGCCTTCGGCTACGGTATCCGTCGCGGTCAGGGTGAGCGTGGTGACGTCCGGAGTCGCCGGGTTGTCGGTGACGGTGGTCACTGGCTCGCCAACCGCCACGGTCTTCTCGTAGTTGCCACCCGAGATATTGGTGATCTTGTTGGTCAGGTCCAGGTTGGTGTTGTGGACGTTGTTCGGAGCGGTGAACGGTACCGAAGCAGACGACTCGCCCACCGGGATGGTGATGGTCTGACCGTTGGCCAGTTTCACCACCAGGTCCGAGCCGGTGACCTTGTGGTTGACCGACGCGGTGTAGGTCACCACGCCACCTTCAGCAACGGTCGAGGTCGCGGTCAGAGTGACGGTGGTGGTGTCGATGGTGTCGGTAACCTTGGTCACGGCCGCAGTGCTGCTGACGTCCAATTTCTCGAAGTCACCGCCGCTGGTGCTATCGATATTGGCCTGAACGGTACCCGCATCGATGTACACATCGTCGCTCGGCGCGTCGATGGTAATCGACCCTTCTTTCTGACCCGCCGCGATGGTGATGGTCTCGCCGTTGCTCAGCTTTACGGTAAGCGCAGTACCCGCCGGGTTGGTCAGCGTAGCGGTATACGTAATCTTGCCGCCTTCGGCCACGGTATCCGTCGCGCTCAGCGTAAGCGTGGTGACATCCGGGGTCGCCGGGTTGTCGGTGACAGTGGTCACCGGCTCGCCAACGGCCACGGTTTTCTCGTAATTACCACCCGAGATGCTGGTGATCTTGTTGCTCAAGTCCAGATTGGTATTGAGTGCGTTGTTCGGTGCAGTGAACGGTACCGATGCAGACGACTCGCCCACCGGGATGGTGATGGTCTGACCGTTGGCCAGTTTCACCACCAGGTCGGAACCGGTGACCTTGTGGTTGACCGACGCGGTGTAAGTGACCACGCCACCTTCAGCGACGGTCGAGGTCGCGGTCAGAGTGACAGTCGTGGTGTCGATGGTATCGGTCACCTTGGTCACGGCTGCGCCGCTGTTTACATTCAGCTTCTCGAAGTCACCACCCGAGGTTTCGGTCACTTTGACCTGAAGCACTTCAGCATCGATGTAGACATCATCGCCTGGAGCATCGACGGTGACCGAAGCTTCCTTCGAGCCTGCGGCAATGGTGATGGTCTCGCCATTGCTCAGCTTGATCACTAGATCGGTGCCGGCCTTGTTGGTCAAGGTCGCGGTGTAAGTGATCTTGCCACCCTCGGCAACCGTAGGGGTCGCGCTCAGGGTAAGGTGGGTAATGTCCTTCGTGCCTGGTCCGTCGGTCACGGTCGTCACTGGCTCGCCAACTGCTACGGTCTTTTCGTAATTGCCGCCCGAGATGTCAGTGATCTTGTTGGTCAGGTCCAGGTTGGTGTTGTAGGCATTGTCTGGCGCGGTGAACGGTACCGACGCCGACGACTCACCCACCGGAATGGTAATGGTCTGGCCGTTGGCCAGTTTCACCACCAGATCCGAGCCAGTGACCTTGTGGTTGACCGATGCGGTGTAGGTCACCACGCCGCCCTCGACCACGCTCTGCGTGGCGGTCAAGGTCACGGTGGTGGTGTCGATGGTATCGGTGACTTTCGTTACAGCCGCCTTGCTGCTGACATCCAGTTTTTCGAAATTACCACCCGTGGCATCGGTGATGGTCACGCTGAGGTCTTTGGCATCGATGTACACATCGTCGCCTGGGGCGTCGACGATGATCGAAGCTTCCTTCTGGCCAGCCGCGATGGTGATGGTTTCGCCGTTGCTCAGTTTGATGACCAGGTCAGTGCCGGCCTTGTTGGTCAACGTGGCGGTGTAGGTGATAGCGCCACCTTCGGCCACTGTAGGCGTAGCAGAGAGCGTCAGGCAGGTAATGTCCTCGGAGCCTGGGCCATCGGTAACCGTTGTGCTGACTTCCGTTTTGTCCAGGGTCAGCTTTTCAAACTTCCAGGCATCTGCACCGCTGACCGAGTCGATCGCGTTTACTACAGGCTGAGCGCCTACATAGACATCATTAGGCGCGGTAACGGTGATAGAGCCGGTGTTGCTGTTGGCTGGCACCATGACAACGGTCTTGCCGTCGCTGAGGGTGAAATAGAGCGGCGAGTGGTTGTTGATCGGCAGGCCGTCTTCGCTGGTCAGCGTGACGGTATAGGTAATTTCGCCACCTTCGGTAACGGTATCGGTAGCCGTCAGTCTGGCCACCACTTCGTTGATGGTGTCAGTCACTTCCACCGACGCGGCGCCGCCAAACTGCAGGTTCTCGAAGGTGCTACCTGCAGTATCGGTCGCTGACTTGAGGCCGAGACTGATAGTGCCGGCGTCCTGATAAACGTCGTCTCCCTGTACGGCGTGGGTGTACTGCGCACTGGTATCCCCCGCCTTGATAGTGACCTGGGCATCGTTGCTCAGGGTAACGACAAGATCATGCGCCAGCGCGGTGTTGATCTTCACGGTAAATGTCGGGTTCTGGTTCTCGAGAACCGACGCTTGGTCGGCCTCGATGCTTACCAACACAAGATCGCCACCAGAGCCAGGGGTGCCGGATTCATCAGTCACGGTGGTACTGACCTCGGTTTTGTCCAAGGTCAGTTTCTCGAACTTCCATACATCCGCACCGCTAACCGAATCGATCGCATTGACCACCGGCGGATTGGCGCCCATGTAGACGTTGTCCGGCGCGGCAACGGTAATCGAACCGGTTGTGCTGTTGGCCGGTACCTCAATAACGGTCTTGCCATCGCTGAGGGTGAAATACAGCGGTGATTGGATGTTGAGCGGGAGTCCATCCTTGCTGGTCAGCGTGACGGTGTAGGTAATTTCGCCACCTTCGCTTACGGACTCGGTAGCGGTCAGTTTGGCGACGACCTCACTGATGGTATCCGAGATTTCAACGGTAGCCGGGCCTCCGAACGCCAGCTTCTCGAAGGTGGCGCCCGAGACGGTGGCATCCGTCACGCTGAGCGTGACAGAGCCGGCATCCTGGATTACGTCATCGCCTTGGGCCGCAGTCTTGTATTCCACTTCGGTCTTGCCGGCCCCGATGGTCACGGTATCGCCGTTCGACAAGGTAACCGTCAACGGACGGTCCAGTGCCTGGCTTACCTTCACAGTAAAGGACGGCTGCTGGTCCTCTGTCACATCGCCATTGCTGACAATGCTCACGGTGACGGTATCGATACTGTCATTGATGACAGTCGATGCTGGCGTCGGGTCTGGCGTCAGCTGTTCGAAGTTGCCACCGGTCGCACCGGTAATCGTGGTGCTGACGGTCGAGCCGTTGTTGTAGACGTCGTTCGCTGGCGTTTCGAAGTCGACGCTGCCCTGGGTCTTGCCGGCTTCGACGGTGATGGTCTGACCGTTGGACAGGGTCACGGTCACCGGAGTCTGTGCCGGATTGCTCAGGGTCACGGTGTAGGTGATCACCCCGCCTTCGGTCACCGATGGAGTGGCCGTCAGGGTGGCGGTGGTGGTGTCGACCGAGTCGTTGATCGTGGTCTGGGCCGGGGTCGGGTTCGGCGTCAGTTGCTCGAAGTTGCCGCCGGTCGCACCGGTAATCGTGGTGCTGACGGTCGAACCGTTGTTGTAGACATCGTTGGCCGGGGTCTGGAAATCGACACTGCCCTGGGTCTTGCCCGCTTCGACGGTGATGGTCTGGCCATTGGACAGGGTTACGGTCACCGGGGTCTGGGCCGGGTTGCTCAGGGTCACGGTATAGGTGATCACCCCGCCTTCGGTCACCGATGGAGTGGCCGTCAGGGTGGCCGTGGTGTTGTCGACCGAGTCGTTGATCGTGGTCTGGGCCGGCGTCGGGTTCGGCGTCAGCTGCTCGAAGTTGCCGCCGGTGGCGCTTTCGATGGTTACGCTGACGGTCGAGCCGTTGTTGTAGACGTCGTTCGCTGGCGTTTCGAAGTCGACGCTGCCCTGGGTCTTGCCCGCTTCGACGGTGATGGTCTGGCCATTGGACAGGGTTACGGTCACCGGGGTCTGGGCCGGGTTGCTCAGGGTCACTGTGTAGGTGATGACGCCGCCTTCGGTCACCGACGGAGTGGCCGTCAGGGTGGCAGTGGTGGTGTCGACCGAGTCGTTGATCGTGGTCTGGGCCGGGGTCGGGTTCGGCGTCAGTTGCTCGAAGTTGCCGCCGG